>WQUY01000073.1 GCA_009781855.1 Oscillospiraceae bacterium
CCCCGCCACTTCGTGGCACCCCTCCAAGGAGGGGAATCTTCACAGGAAGCTTAGAGCATCCCTGAAAATCATTAGTAACACCCCAGCACTCCAGAGCGCAGACTGTCAAGGGGCTGGCTGATGGTTTTCAACGATTTTTAAAGAGGCAACTGCACAATAACTGTGCGGCTGCCTCATTTTACGCTTTGTACTTGTTCGTTATCCGCCAAGGTACGCCTTGCGCACAGCTTCATTGTCAAGTAGTTTGTGCGCCTCATCTGTGGCTACAATTCGCCCTGTCTCTAAAACATATCCTCTATTCGCGACAGAGAGCGCCATTCTGGCATTCTGCTCTACCAGAAGTATCGTCACACCTGCTTCATTGAGCTCTTTGATGATTTCGAAAATCTGCTCAACAAGCAACGGTGCCAGTCCCATAGATGGTTCGTCAAGCATGAGCAGGGTCGGTGATGCCATCAATGCTCTCCCGATTGCAAGCATCTGCTGCTCGCCACCAGACAAAGTACCCCCCAGCTGCTTACGCCGCTCTTTCAGCCTCGGAAATCGTGTAAATACATCTTCCATGCGTTCATGCATTGTGGAACGATGCGCAATATAATTTCCCATTTCAAGATTTTGCTGAACACTCATTCTCAGAAAAATCCGACGGCCTTCCGGTACCTGCGCCAAACCACGCTTTACTATATTATGCGGTGCAACCGAGCCAATATCAGAATCCAAAAAGGATATCTTTCCCGACTTGCATCTATGCAAACCAGAAATCGCTTTTAAAATCGTACTCTTCCCTGCTCCGTTGGCACCTATAAGCGTTACAACTTCGCCTTTTTGAACCTCAAAGGAAACGCCTTTTATTGCGTTAATGTTGCCGTAAAATACATTGATATCAGTGACTGTCAGCATTTCCCAGCTCCTTTCCAAGATATGCCTCAATAACCACGGGGTTGTTTTGGATATCTTTGGGTGTGCCTTTTGCAATAAGTTTGCCGTAGTTTATAACGGCTATTCCTTCACAAATGCCCATAACAAGGTTCATATCATGCTCTATAAGTAAGATTGCAATTTGAAACATGTCGCGAATCTTTCGGATATTCTCCATGAGCTCATCGGTTTCAGAATGGTTCATGCCTGCAGCAGGTTCATCAAGGAGCAAAATGCATGGATTTGTAGCCAATGCCCTGACGATTTCCAGCCTGCGCTGAGAACCATATGGAAGCGCTCCTGCTTTCATTGAGGCATCATCTTGCATATTGAATATTGAAAGTAGCTCAAGCGCTCTTCCCTTTGCTATGCGCTCTGAGCGCCAATACTCCGGAAAACGAAGAACAGAACTCAGCAGATTGTAGTTCATTTCATTGTGAAGCCCGACAAGGACATTTTCCAATACAGTCATTTCTTTAAATAGTCTGATATTCTGGAACGTTCGCGCTATCCCTGCCTGATTTGCTTTGATGGTGTTCATCTTCTTTGTGTTTTTTCCGTTTAAAAACATTGCGCCGCGTGTTGGTTTGTAAACCTTTGTCAGAAGGTTAAAAATCGTTGTTTTACCCGCACCGTTCGGGCCAATAAGCCCAGCTATTTCTGTCGGTGCAACGGTAATATTAAAATCATCCACCGCGGTCAGTCCGCCAAAATCAATTCCCAGAGCTCTGCATTCCATAACAGGGGTTTTGTGGATGTCCCTTTCAGGAAGCAACGCTGTCCTTGGATCATTCGGAGTCATCAGACGCACCCCCTTCCTTCTTTGAGCGCATCGTCCATCCGCCTACTTTTTCAAGCACATGTCCCATTGAGAAGTCATAAGTGCCCATGAGTCCAGACGGCTTGAAAATCATAACGAGAATAAGCAGCAGAGCATATATTATCAGTCTGTATTGATTGAGCCCCTGCATAAAAAGAGGCAGACTCGTCAAGACTATCGCTCCGATGATTGAGCCCATCATAGAGCCCAGTCCACCCAAAACCACTATCATGAGAATATTAATGCTCATCATGAAGTTGAAATCAGACGGCACCAGTATGCCTAATGTTCCTGCATAGAGCGCACCTGCAACTCCGGCAAAAAATGCCGAGACTGCAAACGCCATAACTTTGTAGTAAGTGGTGTTTATACCCATACTTTCTGTAGCAATCTCGTTATCTCGTATCGCAAGAATTGCCCTGCCATGCCGACTTTTCATAATCATATGAATCACAAGGCAACAGACAATAACGCAAATATAAACTACCAAGAAGTTTGAATGGCGCGGAATCTGCTGAAGCCCTTGTGCCCCACCTGTTATTGACGGCAAATTCATAATGAGTACGCGAATCATTTCGCCAAAACCAAGTGTTATGATTGCAAGATAGTCTCCCCTGAGCCGCAGTGCAGGCACGCCAATGATGATGCCAAAAATCGCTGAAACAATCCCGGCAGCAATGAGCCCACCAACAACCGAGCCGTAACCTGATAAAATCCCTGAACGCCAGAAAAGAGCGCCGATATAAGCTCCGACAGCCATAAATCCTGCATGACCTAAAGGTAATTGTCCAAGATATCCGGCCGGAAGATTAAGTGATACTGCCAATATAATGAAAAATCCAACTTGAATGATTATATTGTTTTGGGCGCGAGTCAACATTCCACCCTGAGTTATAACATAGCCCCAGTAGATGAATGCTATAATAAGTGTCGCGTTGATTGCGTAGCGAGCCGGAGTTTTTATTCCTAATCTATTCATACGCCCTCCCTACACTTTCTCAATCATCGGCTTGCCCACAAGCCCCGCCGGGCGTACAAGTAAAATAATGATAAGCACAAGGAACACCGCACCATCAGTCCATCTCGACAACCCTACTGCATTGACTATAACTTCAAGAAATCCTATTGCAAATCCGCCGAGCATTGCCCCCGGAATCGAACCTATGCCTCCCAGAACAGCGGCTATAAATGCTTTGAGTCCGAGCATTGCACCAACAGTCGGTGTCACAACAGGAAATCGCACAAAGAATAGAATCGCTCCAATGCCTGCGAGCGCAGCGCCAACCGCAAAAGTAAATGTGATGATGCTATTCACATTAATCCCCATGAGCTGTGCAGCTTGGGTGTCCTCACTAACCGCACGCATTGCTTTGCCTAGCTTTGTGCCTTGAACAATATAATTGAGGGCTACCATGGAAAGAACTGCAACACCGATGGTAATAATCATCGGATATGCAATGGATACTGCACCTATTGAAATGCTTCCGGTCGGAAAAGGGATATGGATAGGCTGGGGTCTTGCTCCAAAAAATAGTTGCGCAAGATTTTGGAGCAGAAGTGATATGCCTATAGCGGTAATAAGCACGGATATACGCGGAGCCGTCCTCAGAGGGGTGTACGCTAGTTTTTCCATAATAATTGCCAGAGCAGTACATCCGAGTATCACCAGTATCACTGCAACGACCGGATGAAACCCGGCCGCCAGTGCAAATATTGCTACATAACCACCGACCATAATCACATCACCATGAGCAAAGTTAAGCAGCTTAATAATACCGTAAACCATGCTATAACCTAATGCGATCAGCGCATAGATTGAGCCTAACTGAAGGGCATTGATGAATTGTGCTACATATAACATAAAAACCTCCCTTTTCAAAGCGGAGCTGTCAAAATTTGTTTATTATTTGTCACAGACCTTGAGGATAGTCAACCCCTCAAGGTCTGTAGATGGTTTTCAAAAACAGGACTGGTATGACATAGCGCTTTGCACTACGCTTTGTTTCTAATCTGCAAAAATTATTAGAATGTACCCCAGAATCTGGCTTCGCCATCGATTATTTGCAAAATAAATGCGGTTTTCTGAGGATTGTTGTAGCGATCAAATGTGATACGCCCGGTCACGCCTTCTATGTCAGTTGCTGCCATATTTGCAATAGTTGCTTGCTTAAACTCATCGGTTCCCGGTGTGAGTCCAGCTGCAATGGCACCTTCAATTGCTCTAATAAGGATTGCTGCTGCGTCGTAGGCTTGAGCTGCGAACATGTTAGGCATGATACCGTACTGCGCTTCAAATCTTTCGATAAAATCTATGATATGCTGTTCTTCTGATTCATATGTAAAACCTGTAAGATAGAAAGCACCTTCAACTGTCGATGGGTCGGCAATTGCATCCAGTGTGCCTGCCCAACCGTCTGCACCAAGCATGGTGGCTGTTACGCCTGCTGCGGCACTCTGTGGGCCAATAAGCGCAGTGTGTCTGTTGTATACTGGAATAAAGACAACATCCGGATTCGCTGCTGCAATATTTGTAAGCTGAGCTGTAAAGTCAGGAGCTTCGTCCGCAAAGGTTTCAATATGGATAACTTCTAAGCCTATTTCTGCAGCGCGATCTACAAATGCTTGCATGAGGCCAATCGAGTAATCGATGTCATGGGCATATAATACTGCTGCTGTTCTTGCACTCAGGATTTCATGAGCAAATTCAGCCATCTTAACGCCTTGGAATGGGTCTATGAAGCATGAACGGAACATGTTTGTGAAGACTTCACCTGTGTCTTGATTCACTGTAACACCTGCATGTGTGGCGGTACCGGAAATCATGGGCATTCCATCTGCAAATGCTTCCGGAACAACTGCCATTGTCGGGCCTGATGTAACCGAACCAATGATTGCAGTGACGCCTGCATCAACCAGGTCATGGTACATGGTTACCGCACGTGCAGAGTCTCCTTCTTCGTCGCGGTCTGTTACTCTGATTTGCAGCCCGCCTTGTGCATTAAAGTTTTCGATATATAGCAGTGCGCCATTACGTACCGATACGCCAAAGTATGCAGCGCCTCCTGTCCATGGGCCAAGTAGGCCAATGTGCACTTCAGTTACTTCCTCGCCGCTTGCATCAGTGCCATTTGTCGTGCCACCTGCGGTGGGGTCAGTGGGGCCGGTGGGGCCGGCGGGGGGCGTTTCACCACATGCCGCAACCAGTGCCACACACATCATGAGCGCCAAAACCAATGCGATAATACTTCTCTTTTTCATTTTTCTTTCCTCCTGTTATTAAAGTACCGCCGAGTTTTGCATCAAGGGTACAGGGTCAACTGTATGTCTTGTTGAAACACTCGTGCAGCCTCATTTACAGCGGAACATTGCCCGACTATAATTTTAGTATTATATGTATTTCAAATTACAATGTCAATAAAAAAGCTTGCAAAATCAATAGTTTTCATGTTGTTTCGGTAGAAATAACCAAATCAGTGTTTAATTCGTGCTGTTTCTTCGTCGCTAATACATGATGGGACTAGAAAAGCTCCGCTTCCCAGTTGATGAAGACGCGGAGCTGATTTGTTATGTACCGGTTTTTAAATCGCCTGTCTCGCTTCCAAGAAGAGGTCAATATCTTCAATGATATAATGATTGCTATGCAATCACCATATAGGATTAAATGCATATATCATTTTGGCGCACCAGGTTTTTGCTTGTTGTGATGCAATGCTTTGCGCCTATGATATAATCCAAACCTGTAGTGTGCAACGCCTCGTAGCATGACATGATATAGTCAGTCACTCCGTAAAGCGTAAACATCTCAATAACTTGCTTGCCAGACATACCTATCTTTACTTTACAGTGAAAGTTTCTTGCGGTAGAATGGTTTTTTCAAATGGATATAGGGGTGGGTTGTTTGAAGTCACAAAAATTCTGGATTATCTTACTTTGCGCAGTAATCGTCGTTTCCGCTGCTTCTCGTTTTTTCATCATGCAATCTCCTGGAAACAGGGCTCTGGTATATCAAGATGGCGTTTTGATTGATGACTTGGACTTGGCCGGTGTTTCGGAACCATTTTCGCTTGAAGTGCATAGCACTGATGGGGTCAACATACTCTCTGTTGAAACAGGGCGTATACGGGTCTCTATGGCAGACTGCTCTGATGGAACATGCGTCAGGCAAGGATGGTTAAGCCAGGGCGTAGTTCCTATAGTTTGTCTGCCGCATAGGCTTGTTGTACGTCTTGATTCCGGTAATGATTATGGGTTAGATGCCATAGTAGGGTAAGCAAAGCGAGGTTGATGGCCACAATGGCCACCAAGCTGATGCCCGACGGCAGATAAGGTGAAAATTATGCGCATTGCAACAAAAAAGCTTACAATAATGGCGGCTTTGACAGCCGCTGCATTGATTGTATTTATAATCGAAGCCCAAATCCCGCTTCCCCTCCCCATTCCGGGAGCAAAGCTGGGGTTGGCTAATGCCATAACACTTTTCGCCCTATTTTATTCCCAATCCGGGCAGCAAGGCACAGTCAGCTTTAAAAACTCGGATGTGCTCATTATTCTTATTTGCCGTATACTACTCGGAAGTTTCATAACCGGTAGATTCGCTTTGCTTATATTGAGTTTATCCGGTGGTTTGCTCAGCATTGCTGTGCAGATTTTTATGAAAAGAATCGTTACCGATAAACAAATTTGGGTCTGTGGCGCAATAGGAGCGGTATTTCATAACATCGGCCAAATAGTTGCAGCCATTTTAATATCCGGCACTCCGGCAATCGCTGCATATCTTCCAGCGTTAATAATCATCGGAATTATTTCCGGCACGATAACGGGACTTATTGCCCAAGCTGCACTTTCCAGAATGAAAAGTATATATACAAACTAGTGTCAAAATGAAAAATAAGGAGTGTATCAAAACGCAAAGTTTTGATACACTCCCCATTGTTTTATTGTCGTACTAATCGACAAATGCCTGTATGTATCGCATGAGTATCGTTGCAGCTTGTGCACGCGTGGTTGTGCCTTGCGGAACGAGTGTCGTTGGTGTCATACCAGTAATCAGCTCGTTATATACACTCCAAAGCATGGCTTCTCTTGCCCAAGCGCCTATACTGTCTTGATCCGCAATCTGATTGAGCGTAAAGCTCTCTGGAACAACGCCTGCTTCGTCATTAAATTGTGCAAAACGGAACATCATTGTGGCAAACTGCTCTCTGGTGATGTTTGCAGATGGTGCGAATGTGTTTGCATCAAATCCCATGACCACACCTGTATCAAATGCCCACGTCACCGCATCACTGTACCAGCGCCCGGATGCCACATCGCCGAATATCGCACGATAAGTGACCTCGGGCTCTCCTGCCAAACGGTAGAGTATCGTCGCTACCATTGCCCTGCTGAGGTTGGTGTTCGGCTCGAATGTAGTCGCGGATGTGCCTTGCATGATACCGCGTTCAAATACGAAGGCCACAGCGTCATGATGCCAAGCACCTGCCGGTACATCTACAAATGATAGAGTTCCCGGTGCCAATGGGACATCATCGTCTTCATCTTCCAGATCAACGTCTGCTGGTGGTTGGGTTTGCTGACCACCGGGGCCAGGGCCGAAATTGCCACCGCTCCAAGCAGGTGCGACAACAATAGTCACTTGCAATGTATCACTGCCGATGATGTTTTCGGCTTGTACTGTAAAGGTAAAGCTTCCGGTGACTGTTGGTATGCCAGATAGCACACCGTCCGAACCAAGTGTGAGTCCGGCCGGTGGTGCACCTTCAACCACTGCCCACGTCGGTGTCGGGAATCCGGTTGCTACAAATGTAAACGTATAGTTTGCGTTTAAGATTGCACTCGGTACAGTCGTCGTGGTTATCGTTGGATCCATTTGGCGTTCTGCCCAGAATGCAAGCAGTGCTGCCGGTATTTCATCGCCACCTGCACGATAGCGAATCTGAGGCAAAGCAAAGTATGTCATCTCTTGCGGAGGCAGTATTTCAAATGGCACATTCTGCGGCACTCTGACCGTATAGAATGCATTCGGACCAAGGACATAGGTCAGGTTTTGCAGCGCCGCTGTGATTTCCGGAGGTCTGACTGCCCCGGGAACTGCCACATGTGAGCGTATTGGACGCACACCGCGAGCCACATCAGCAGCGGTCATCGTACCTTCTGCTATATCTGCTGCATTGGCATATGCCGTTCTGGTTGCGCATGTCGCACGCCCCCATGCTCCGCGTCCTCTGGTACGCTCAAGATCTAGCCAGAACTCGTTGGGCACTCCGGCCAAACCACTGACGATATGTCCATTGTGTTGACGATTGATGTAGTAGATATTGCTTATGACATTGTTGTGTGCACGTACTCTGAAGTGGTATTGCTCACCGGGAACCAAGTTTTCAAAGGTGAAGCTCCTTGCAGCTGCGCCGCCCGGAACAGCCATCCAGTCAAATGTCGTCATGACTCCGCCATGATACATAAATACTTCATAGCCCTCGATTACACCGTTTCCGTTAAATGCAGGCGCATCCCAAGTCAATGTCGCCGTGCGCGCAGTCGCATCAACCGCAACTTGGACATTTTGTGGTGCACTCGGTGATGTCGGCGCATTTTGAACTACTGACGGGGCTGCAGATGCCCCACTGATTACCGCAGTAGACCAAACACCAGCTCTGTAAAATGGCCCCTCACCTGCGGCAACAAAGCTTGCGCCGCTCGGTGGACCGACAACGATTGGGAAGCGAGCTAATACACGCCCTGCTTGAGCACCGCTTGTCATCATTCCGGCAAATCTATCTGCCTCTCCGGCGCGAAGTCCATTGACTGTGACATAAGCCGTAGCCGCAGGAGCTGCCGGAGTACCGGGCAGCACAGCCCATCCCTGTATGAGTTCCGTTTTGGTTATGCCTCCATCCAATGCAGCAATTTCAGCCGCATGTGCCGGTGAAAAGAACGCAATACCAATGTCAGTACCGACAAATCCGGCGTTACGCTGCCAAGTACGTGTAGCAGTCCAGGCACCTGTTGCCGGATCGGCAAAAGCGGTTTCCATAGACGGCCCACCCGTACCGGTGCCTTGTACCCAAGGAATAAGAGATACCGTACTGGAGCCTGTTGGGAATCCCATCATCTCCGCATGTGTTTCCCATCCCAGTGCGCGAGTCACAGCGTAGTTTTCAGGGATTACAACCAATATCAGGTCGTTAAGACGTGTTGTACGTCCACTTGTGTCAATATGTCCGGAAATATTACCTGCGATGTTGTTGTAGAACAAACGAAACGCACGGCTGAGTGTTGCGTTGACCGAATTTCCGCTACCGACCATGTTTATTTCATTTTCCATGCCGATTGCTTCTGTGATTGGTCCGCTTACCACCGCACCGAGGGACAATGGTTGAGACGCAGTCGTCATCGCATGCCACTGATGTCCATCTTCTTCCCATGCCATTGTCAGTGTCTGAGCAAGCGCCACAAGCACCGGGAATGCCTCCGGTTCAACTCCGGCCATAACGGCATTGGCTGCCAGTGTTTCGGCAGTCATCGCACCACCGCGCATCTTGATATAACCGATTAAATCATCCGGCCCAAGATTCGTGGTGGCGAGCATTTCATTTACGAGTTCACGTGTCGGTATAATCAGCGCAGTGCCATCACCAAACATCATTTCACTCGCCATAGCTTGGAAGTTGCGCAATGCTTGAGCTTCATTTGCACCGCTCACTGTCAGATATCTTTGCCTTGGGGCAAACATATGTGCAGTACTATAGTACCAAGAGAGGTCTTCGCCAACTTCACTAGGGTCACAATATAAAAATCCCCACAGCATTTGTTCAATCGGAGTCAATGCCGTCATCCTGTATAAATCTTGATGCATGTTCATTGCATTGTCTGTCATTAGTGGATCTGACGCATTGATTATCATTTCAATCCGTGTATTCCATGCACCAACAGGAAGCCCGGTGTCAAGATTCATAGGTACCGAAGCCAAATCTGCTGCAAGGCTTGTGGGCAATCTGCTTCCAAAAGCATTGGCCGCTCTATTGACATCCCATCGTGCCGCTGCACGTGTAAAGTCAAATGTCGGGAAAGCAGCTTCTACAAAACTTGCTCTGCCCATAAAATCTACGGAACGCAAACGGTTTTCAGGATTAAACTGGTTTCCGGGGAAAGGCCAGAAACGACTGGGGGTGCCTGCTATCGCAGAACCTGGCTCGTGATTCTGTTCAGCGCCAGGAACGCCATCAGCTACGCCACCATACATATACAGCCGCGTACCGACATTGGGGCTGAAAACAGCTCTGCGATTACGGGTAAATCCATTATCTTGTGCGCCAAACCATTGTGTTGGCTCATATGATGCAACACAAATACTGATGAGCGGTGTGCCCATAGCTTCGATAATCATTGAGTGGTAGGAACTCCACCACGTGCAAACGTTTCAATCGTTTACCCCATATACAACGATATCTGCCGAGGCCCACTGGGCATATCTTTCAAA
>WQUY01000074.1 GCA_009781855.1 Oscillospiraceae bacterium
CCTCACCGGTGGAGCAGCCTATTTTGGTGTTTCTGTGCATCAGGGTGCAATGCTTTACATTGATGCCCATAATGCACGAGGTGGTTTGCAGATTAGAGCTACCGTACGCGATGAAGAAGGAGACCCCGCACAGGCTGTTATGATGTACCACGATCTTGTCGATCAAGGTGTAACAGCAATTCTCGGCTCCGTAACGTCAGGACCGACTATGGCCGTTGTTCCGGAGGCCTTCGCTGACGGTATGCCTATGATTTCCGCAACTTCTACCCATGAGGGTGTAACAGTAAACCTTGACACAGGTGAAGTATTTACAAATATGTTCAGAGCCTGCTTTATTGACCCCTTCCAGGGCGTTAAGATGGCTGAGTTTTCTGTCGAGATACTTGGTGCCCAAACAGCTGCTGTACTGTACGCGCATGATATTGACTACTCAATAGGTCTTGCAGAAGCGTTCAAAGAACGTGCCGAAGAACTTGGCCTTGATATTGTACACGTCGAGACCTTTGCAGACGAGGCTCCGGACTTTATGGCGCAGCTTACAAATATAGCAGCAGCTGATGCTGATGTACTCTTTGTCCCTGTATATAACAACCATATGGCACTAATAGGTCCGCAAAGTGCAGCCGCAGGAGTTAGCTCTGCTTTAATAGGTGCAGATGGTTGGGCCGGAACACTTGACGCAATAGCAGATCCATCAAGTGTTGAAGGTGCTTTCTACTTGACAGGGTTCACATATGAGTCAGAAGAAGCACATATAGTGGATTTTATAGCCAGATACTACGATGAATTCGACGTAATGCCGAATATGTTTGCTGCACAAGCCTATGACGCAGCTGCAATTCTCATAAGGGCTTTGGAAGCCGCTGTTGCAGAAGGTTATACTCCGGGATCAGACGAGTTTAAACAGTCTGTCATAGCGCATATGTCAGCGACCGATATTAATGGAGTAACCGGACATATTACATTTGATGAGTTTAATAACCCGCGGAAAACTGCGTTTATTATCCAAATCCAAGACGGTGAAGCAAGATTTTGGGGCACATTCTAAGTAACCGCTGATTAAATCACTATCAAACCTTTGGGAAAGCTAAAGCTCCCCAAAGGTTTGAATAAATTCAAACTTATCCAAAAGCGTGTCAATTATCGGTTCCTCATGGGATCCAAGGAAGGAATGGTCATATATATGCTGATTTTAGATCAACTAATCAATGCGCTTCAGTTGGGGTCTATCTATGCGCTTGTAGCCTTAGGGTATAGCATGGTTTATGGAATTATAAAGCTGCTTAACTTTGCGCATGGCGACGTCATAATGGTTGGAGGTTATATCGCGATATTTTCTTTAGCTGCCGGGCATCATCCTGCACTCGCTTTTTTCCTTATCGTGTTTGGATGCACCTTACTTGCAGTAGTTATGGAAAAACTCGCATATACACCATTGCGTACAGCGCCAAGAATCTCAGTTTTAATCACCGCAATAGGAATATCGATTTTACTGCAGAATCTCGCTCAGTTTTTCTTTGAAGCAAGACCGCTTCCGCTACATATCCCGCTTCCGACGGGAAGTATAAATATTGCAGGAACTACACTTGCATATACTATGATTATCACTATAATGGCATCTGTTCTTTCTATGCTTGCGCTTAACTTTGTCGTCTCTCGTACAAGGCTTGGAAAGGCCATGCGTGCGGTTAGTGAAGATGGTGAAGCCGCACAGCTTATGGGAATTAACGTTAACAATGTAGTAACCTTTACCTTTGCCGTTGGTGCCGCTCTGGCCGGCATTGGAGCGATTTTGTATTTCGTAAGATTCCCTGTCGTTACACCTACAGTGGGTGCGATGCTTGGTCTTAAAGCGTTTATAGCAGCGGTTCTCGGCGGAATAGGATCTATCCCGGGTGCAATGTTCGGCGGGTTTGCTATTGGTATTCTTGAAGTACTCGTCACTGCCGCCGGGTTTTCCAGATGGACAGACGGCGCTGTATTTCTCGTTTTGATAATTGTGTTGCTTGTCAGACCTACCGGGCTCATGGGCCGAAAAATAGTCGAAAAAGTTTAGAGGATAATAGTTTGAATAAATCAAACTAACGCGAAGAATGTGTCAATTGTGCTCCCGTGGAAGCACAATTAATGCACGAAATGACCACCCATTTTCATGGTCGTTTTGTGCCTGAAGATTGCAGAAATGGATGATCATTAATATGAAACAATTTTCTTTACGAATGCCGGTTCGTTATCTAATAAATGCATGCTTGATAATTGCATTTCTCATTATAGGAAATATTATTACTCAGGGAGAGCTTCTTTCGCGTGCTCAGAATAATATTATAATCCAAGTCGGCTTTTTTATAATACTTGCGGTCTCACTTAATCTGTCGGCCGGATATCTCGGCCAACTCCCTTTGGGTCATGCAGGATTTATGGCTGTCGGAGCCTATACAGGTGCAATATTTTGGCGAATGGGAGTGTTGCCGGATGGTGCGTCTGTCGTAGTAGGACTCATATTAGCCGGTCTTGCAGCCGCAGTTTTTGGTATAATTATAGGTATTCCGGCTTTGCGACTCAAGGGTGACTATCTTGCCATAATTACTCTGGGATTTGGAGAAATGATTCGTGTCTTGATTAATAATCTTCCGTCTATCACAGGCGGAGCGCAAGGGCTTGCGCAAATACCACGGCATTCGACTTTTCTAGTAGTCTACATTTGTATGGTAGTATGTTGCCTGGTGATTCATTTTATTATGAAGAGCCGCCATGGGCGAGCTATTTTATCAATTCGTGATAATGAGATTGCAACTGAAAGTTGTGGAGTTAATACGACCTATTACAAAGTAATGGCCTTTGTTGTTTCTGCATTTTTTGCAGGAATTGCCGGAGCACTTTACGCAGGATTCCTGGGAATTTTGGTGCCATCAGATTTTGACTTTATGATGAGTATTAACATACTGATGATAGTGGTGCTTGGAGGCATGGGATCCATGCTTGGATCAATTGTCGGTGCGATCGTTTTGACAAGTATGCCTCTTCTTATGGTTGATCTTGCACGATATCGTATGATAGTTTATGCATTATTGCTTATCATTGTGATGATTTTTAAACCCTCAGGCCTTATGGGTACATATGATTTTTCCTTAAGTGCAATTATAGAAAAAATCGGCAGACGTTTTTCATCAGGGAAAGTAGAAAAGGAAAAAGCTCAGAAGGGAGGGGATGGTAATGCGTGACCCCAAAAAGCCGTTTATACCTGAACGAGATTTAGATAAAAGCCCGGTGCTTGAGTGCGTGGAACTTGGCATCGACTTTGGAGGTCTCACTGCTGTTGACGACTTCAACATTACTATAGCTCCCACAGAAATATGTGGTTTGATTGGTCCAAATGGTGCCGGCAAAACAACTATATTCAATCTATTAACAAAGGTTTATCAGCCCTCTCGCGGATCGATGTATCTTGAGGGCAAAGATACAAAGAACATGAACACTATTGGTGTAAACAAAGCCGGTATAGCACGAACCTTTCAGAATATACGCCTTTTTAATAGGATGACAGTGCTTGAGAATGTGCTTGTAGGTCTTCACAATGAGATGGACTATAAACTTTTCGGAACGATATTCAGGCTTCCCTCTTACTGGCGTGCAGAGCGTATAGCGAGAGAGCGAGCACTTGAATATCTGTCAATATTTGACATGCAAGATATGGCTGATTATAAAGCGGGAAGCTTGCCGTATGGGTCACAAAGGAGACTGGAAATCGTGCGAGCTTTGGCGACAAATCCGGCAATTTTGCTTCTAGACGAACCCGCTGCCGGCATGAACTCGTCAGAAACAGAGGAACTTATGGAAAACATTAGAAAAATTCGTGACATGTTTAATATTGCGATTTTTCTGATTGAGCATGATATGAAGCTTGTTATGGGAATATGTGAAGGTGTGGCCGTACTCAATTATGGAAAACTTATTGCAAAAGGAACGCCGGAGGACATACAAAATGACCCACAAGTCATAGAGGCATATCTCGGCACGGGCGGAGGTGAACGAGAAAATGCTTAATGTTAAGAATATGAATGTGTATTACGGCAATATCTATGCTATAAAGGATGTCAGCTTTGATGTAAATGAAGGTGAAATTGTAACGCTGATTGGGTCAAACGGCGCCGGAAAGAGCACAATTCTCAAGACTATCTCAGGGCTTCTTAGGAGCAAAACCGGATCAATCGCATTTTTAGGAGAGACTATAGAGAATTCGGCATCCCATGCAATAGTTAAGCGAGGACTGGCACATGTGCCGGAGGGACGGCGTGTATTTTTGCAGATGAGTGTTCAAGAAAACCTGGAAATGGGTCATTACACGCAGCCACGCATTACAATGAATGAGCGTATAGAAGATGTCTATGAGCGATTCCCGCGTTTAAAAGAGCGATATAAGCAGCGAGCCGGAACTCTTTCCGGTGGAGAGCAGCAGATGCTTGCCATGGGCAGAGCACTTATGTCCCGACCTAAACTCCTGATGCTTGATGAACCATCAATGGGTCTTGCGCCTTTATTGGTAGATCAGATTTTTGAAATCATAAAAGAGCTTGCATCCTTAGGGGTAACTATCCTCTTAGTTGAGCAAAATGCTCAAATGGCTCTAAGCTTGGCAAATCGTGGCTATGTGTTGGAGACAGGGAAAATTACGCTAACAGATAGTGCAAAGAATCTTTTAGAAAATGATGCAGTTCGCCGTGCATATCTAGGAGGTTGAGGCAAAAGTCCCGTCATCATCTTTGCACCGCCTGTTATACTTAAAATATCGGACTACAAATAACCGTGAACCTCTTCAAATCGTTAGGTTCACGGTTATATATTTATTTAATGATCATTCTGTTTCGCAAGCCAATCCTGCCACACAGCGTTCCAATATCCCCTGCATATGGCTAATCGCCACACCGAAATTCGTCATCGGTACGCCTGCCCCTTGGGCGATTCGTTGGCGATAGTGCATCTCACGCGTATTTAGCATACAGCCACCACAGTGGATGATGAGCCTATATGGCGATATATCCGCCGGGAATTCGCCACCTGATGTGAATGTGTAAGTAGGCTTTGCACCTGTGTGTGTCTCAATCCAGCGCGGCAGTTTTACTGTGCCGATATCGTCACACTGCCTGTGATGCGTACAACCCTCGGATATCAATATCGCATCACCGTCTTGTATTGTGTCAATCGCCCGTGCACCCTGCACAGCTTGTGCCAGTATGCCCTTATAGCGTGCCATCAAGATAGAAAAAGAAGTAAGTGCAACATCTTGCGGTGTTTGTGCGGCGACTTGTTTGAATACTTGACTGTCGGTAATCACCATCTTCGGTGGAGACCGTAGCTTATGCAGCGCGCCCGTTAAGCCATCCGTCTGTGTGAGGATGGGGATGCCGCCGATGTCGAGCACATCACGGGTGACCTGCTGTTGTGGCAAAATCAGCCTGCCTTTCGGGGCAGAACTGTCGATGGGTGTGACGAGTATGACCACATCACCAGAGCTTAACAAGTCTGCCACCAGCCGATGTGTTGCGGTCTCTTGCTTGCCGATTTGGGCAAGTTTTTCTTTTAATGCGGGCACATTTTCACCGCTCTGTGCATTGACCCAAATCTCATCCGAACCACTGCCCGACCCACTGTGCGCAGATGGTGTAGTGGCATTGTAAACAGTTAGATACGGCACAGTAGCTTTCTCGAACAGTTCAATGAGCGTTCGGTCTGCATCTGTGAGTCCGTCATCTGCATCCACCACCAAGAGCGCTACATCTGTTCTACGCAGGATATCCTTGGTCTTCTGAATCCGCAGTTCGCCCAATTCACCAACATCGTCAATTCCCGGCGTGTCGATTAGCACGACAGGGCCGAGCGGCAGGAGTTCCATTGCCTTAAATACAGGATCGGTGGTCGTCCCCTTGACAGGGGAGACAACAGCCAAGTCCTGCTCCGTGACAGCGTTTAGCAAGCTGGACTTTCCGGCATTCCGACGCCCGAAAATGCCAATGTGTAAGCGTTCCCCGCGGGGCGTGTCTTTGAGTGAAGTCATATGCTAAAACCCCTGCTTCCTACTTTGATTTTCTCCAAGTGCTCTGTGACCAACTCGACCATACGCGCACTCGGAATGTGTGTCATTTCTTCTTTAATCAGCGCTTCGCCCAAGGCGACTGCATCGTCCGCGGCGTAATCGAGCAGGTATTCCTGTAAGGTCATGAGCGCATTTGGTAGGCAGAAGTCTTGAATCAGCCCGGATTTGCAGAGTTCCATGAAGCGATCCCCCGTGCGCCCCTCTTTGTAGCAGGCGGTGCAAAAACTGGGGATGTGCCCAATTTCCATCAGCCACTGTACCACTTCACCCAGCGTGCGATTGTCACTTGTCGCAAACTGCTTCGTATTGTCGGTCTCTGCCCGCTCATAGCCGCCCACACTCGTACGTGACCCGCCGCTGATTTGTGAGACCCCCACATCCAAAACTGCCCGGCGACAAGCTTCCGTCTCCCGTGTAGACACGATGATGCCCGTATAGGGCGCTGCAATGCGGATACAGGCGACGATGCGTGCAAAAGTCTCGTCATCAATGCCGCGCCCGAACTGTTCAGGTGCAACGCCGTCCGCCGTGCGGATACGAGGAACACTGATGGTATGCGGTCCCACACCGTATGTGACGTCTAAGTGTTCGGCGTGCATGAGCATAGCGACAAATTCATAGCGATAGTCCGCAAGTCCGAACAACACACCGATGCCCACATCATCTAAGCCCCCCTGCATGGCACGGTCCATGGCTTCTACATGCCAGTCATAATCAGCCTTTGGTCCTGTGGGGTGGAGCTCCTTGTAGCGAAATCTGTTATAGGTCTCCTGGAAGAGGATATAGGTTCCAATCCCGGCGGCGTGGAGCTTTTGATAGTCCTCCACCGTCGTTGCGGCGATGTTCACATTCACGCGTCGAATCGCGCCGTTTTTGTGTTTGATCTTATAGATGGTGTCAATAGACTCCAACACATATTCAATCGGCGCATGGACAGGGTGTTCCCCCGTTTCAATCACGAGCCGCTTATGCCCCATGTCCTGCAGAGCGATGACTTCCCGCTCGATTTCCGCTTGTGACAGTTTCTTGCGCGTTATCGTTTCGTTGGACGCGTGATACGGACAGTAAACACAGCCGTTCACACAATGGTTAGACAGATAAAGCGGCGCGAACAATACAATACGATTACCGTAAAACTCCGCCTTAATCTCCTTTGCCAAGGCAGACACTTCATCCCACCGCCCTGCAGTGAGCAAGAGAGAAGCTTCACGGTGGTTCAATCCTTTTTTCTCCCGTGCTCTTTGCATTATCTGTGCAATCAGTGCATGATTTTCCCGATTTTTATCCGCCCAAGTGAGTGTTGACAAGACTTCCTCATGATTTAAAAACTCTGCCGCTTTTGTCGATGTCATTCTATAAGTCAATGTAATCCCCCCTCGCAGTTACAACTTCATAGCCGATGGCTTGCAGTTTGCGATCAATCACGTCTCGGCAATATCGCGGATCATCGTCCGTGCTGATTTTGCCGTCATAGAGCAGATATTTCTTGCGCGTGTCCATGGGCGACAAATTCGGCATGACCACATTCGCACCTGCCAAAACCCCCAGCTCACGCCCGTTTGGAGCGATTGTGCCGAGTGCCGTGGTGGAGGGAAGGAGCAAGTTTGGATTCATGAGCCGCAAGATGGACAGGGCGTTTAATGTGAGTTGCAAACCCCCTGCTTTCTCGCTTGCACAAGGTGTGTCCGCATGGGGAATAAACGGTCCGATTCCGACCATGTGCGGGTCTAGTTCCTTGATGAACAGAAAATCTGCCGCGAGATGGTCAAGCGTTTGCTCCGGCGAGCCGACCATGAAGCCGCAGCCCACTTGATAGCCGATTTCTTTTAAGTCCTGCAAACATTGTTTCCGACTTGCAAGTTTCATATGCGCAGGATGGAGCGTACTGTAATGCTCCGCGTCTGCCGTCTCGTGCCGCAATAGATAACGGTCTGCCCCCGCGTCAAACAGACGCTTATAGCTTGCACGGCTACGCTCGCCGACAGAAAGCGTAATCGCACAGTCGGGATAGTGTTCCTTTATGGCACAAAGGATGCTTGCTAAAGTTGCATCGTCTGTATAATATTCATCCTCGCCACCTTGCAGTACGAAGGTGCGAAAGCCGAGGTCATAGCCGAGACGACAGCAGTCGAGTATCTGCTCCAAGCTCAAACGATAGCGCGGGACACTCGTGTTACTGCACCGCAGGCCGCAGTAATAGCAGTCGTGCTTGCAGTAATTTGTAAATTCAATCAGTCCGCGGATAAACACTTGTTTGCCGTAGACCGTATCTCGCGCTTTTGCGGCACGTTCTTGTAAATATGGGTCTGTGCCGGATAAGATGTGCTTGAACTCGTCTTGTGTGAGCGTGCGCTCCACTGCCAGCTTGTCGATTAACTTTCTCATTGTGAGTACACCGCTTTCGCACTCACGCCGGGCAATCTGCCGATTTTACCGGACAGTGCGCTAATCTCATCATGCGGCGCGTCCACCACGACGCTGATAATATTGATTTTGCGATCTCTGTAGGGCAGTCCCATACGTCCGATGATGTGCTTTGCGTAGTCATGCAAAATGCCATTCACAGTGGCAACGCTTTCAGTGTTTTCCACTATGATTGCAATCACAGCAACTCTTGTTTCCATGTTGATGTCCTCCAATTCAATTCGATTTTCGACTTCTATAAGTCGAAAATATCAAGTTTTCAGAAGGAGATTGTACTCCTACTGAAAGACATTCCGCCTTAGATAGGCGGAGGTCTTAACCCACATCATAACTTCGTCAAGACCCCCACTTCAAACGCCAAAGGCGTTAAGTGGCGGGTAAGATAAAAAATGTGCACCTCGAAAGGCGCACATGAAATCCTCAAACTCTGTAGATAGAGCGATTGTCGAGAAATGCAACACCTTTCGCTTCGAGCTGAGACAAGCTGCCTCACGGTCTTGGCGTTAGGAATGATGTAAGGGTATTATATCACGCGGGGTGATGGATGGTCAACTGGAATTAGGGGTGTCAACGCTTTTCAAAGTAATCGATTTTTCGGTGTGAAACAAGATTAGGCCATCATAGTACATCGACCTTGAGCCACTTAATTGCATCTTCTTTGTCATATACACTGTTTTCATAGCAATTGAGGTTGAAAGTTTACAAAAATAAATTCATCACTATCTTCTTTGTATGTTAAAGTCCCTGAGTCACCCTCGATTAATGTATTATACAGTGAAACATCAATTTCGGCATTTTCACGGCGTCCATTGAATTCAAATGAAACATAGTATTCATTTATAGGTGTATCATCAGTTCCTAGATTTGGATCACCTCCGATGGCTACAGAAAACTCTGACTGATTAATAATCTTTGAGAGTACTTTTGCCGATACATTTAACTCGGGAAGATTGGCTAATCTTTCGACTTCTGCATTGTACTTTCTATTTATCTTCATCATATGGATAATAAAAATCACCGTAAAAACAAATGCAGCCAAAAGGCAGATTATTGAAATTAATATTGAGTTCTCTATATCCGAAAAAGCAAGAATAAACGCACCTGATGTACCAAAAACTATAATTAGAAATATCCATAGAATCAACATAATAAAACCACCTCCTTGTGTTTTTCAGTTAGTATACCACATTATTTTTTTGGACATTTATTTGGTCATCTGGCACTACATCTGTCACAGTAAACTGTTTATTAGGTCTGTAAAACACAACAGCAAACCCTTTTTTCAACAATTGAAATTCTACCTTTACATTTGCAGTGCCATCTGGCACTGTAATTATTGAAAGAACAGCTTGTTCGGCTTCATTTAATGTGGCATTTAACTGGATATTTATTTGGACATTTGTATAGTTCGTCGCCGCTATTTTTTTGCAATATATTTTTGGAAACGACTATTAGGTCTATCAGGTATCGTCATGTGTAATTTGCCATCGTTTAGC
>WQUY01000075.1 GCA_009781855.1 Oscillospiraceae bacterium
TATTGAGATATTTGGAATTTTGACTATTGCATTGGCGGCCTATATGGATGTGCTGAATGTAAGATATATGATCGTATTTTTGGTTGTGTATGCGATATTTGGTTCCATAATAAGTATGAGTGCTTTCTCCCAACAAATATACACCCAAAAGCTGCGCATATCTCTAGTGGACATGTTAAAGTCTCTGTTTCTATGTGTATTGGAATTTGTGTTCTTTCGATATGTTATGGCCGCTGTACGTTTTATTGCGTTCCTCAGATATAGGAAAAACAAAAATACTTGGGGCAAAATTGAACGGGTGTAATCTATAAGCTGCCGGGAGTTTGACTCCCGGCAATCTTAGCAAACTGTTGATTAAATGTTACGAGGACGGTGACATATGATGAAAGATGCACACAAATGGAGTGCCGATATAAGTGCCATCGAGTTTACTTTTAGCGATAACGGAAGTTGTGGTAAAGTTTATTGGCAAAAAAGAAAAGAGCTTATCATAAAAGCAGGGGCAGTTTTGACACCTGATCCACAGCGAAACAAAGACGGCAGTCTTAACTTTTCTGCCAAAGTTGCAAACGCGCTAAGGGACGAGCACGCAGCGTTTATCAAAGATGGCGTAACAACAGAAGATATTGTTTTCCCATCGCCTAATGAAGTGGGCTTATTCCTCCGATACGGCGGAGAAAACACTTGGCTTAGCCTGAAAGACGAAGCAGGAAAAACCTTGCACGATTACAGTGTTGTATTAAAAGATACCGAAATATAAATCTAGGTTGCATTGTAAAAATATTATGAGCTGGTGGTAAATATGGTTTGTACAAATTGCAGAGCGGAACTTAATGATGATTCACGATTTTGCCCGAAATGCGGAGCGGCAAAGCCAGATGCTTTTTCAGCGGGGACGGTGCCATTTTTTGTTGAACCTTCATCTGAACAATTTTCGGAAAGCAGGCAAGCAAGGGCATCCGATGTGCCGTTTTCGGAAAGTAAACAAAATAATCATTTTGACAGACCACCGACACAGGCACAAAGAACTTTCGATGATAAAAGTGTGCGCAGATTTTTGATTGGATTTTCAATCGTATCAGTGATTGTGATTTCGCTGGTAGTGATTTTGATCGCTACTTCAGGAACTGTATCATAACAATAAAAGGTATTAACCCCAGGGCAGAGCCCTGGCCCCCGCACTTCGTGCGTGTTGCGCGGCAAAGACCGCGCGGTTTTGAACCTTGTGAAATCTGCGCTCGTTCGGTCATGACCGAGCCAACCTCGGTCGCGACGCTCTCTTCGCTTGATTATAAAAAATTGTATTATATTTTTGGTCTGCACTATTGTTTTTTATTATTAATAGTGTTATTCTCTGGAGGGGCAACCATCTTGCTATTGTACGACACACCTGGCGAGGGCACTCCCCCCATAAAACCAAGAAGGAGGCAAGGCAGGATGAGGATTGACGAACATCCGGTTTTAAGCTTCGAACGTGGGGAAAAGATAAATTTTTTTTACAACGGACAGGAAATTGAGGCATATCCTACAGAAACAATTGCCGCTGCGCTTCATGCCGCAGGTGTACGAAAGCTGGGTGAGAGTCCTGAGCTGCATCGTCCCCGCGGGCTTTTTTGTGCTATCGGTAATTGTTCTTCATGTTTTATGATTGTGGATGGAGAGCCGAATATGCGTGTTTGCGTCATGAAGGTTCGCTCCGGTATGCGTGTTGAGGAGCAGCGCGGAAAGGGCGTGGTCGGTATATGAAGCATATTGAAGTTATGGTGATTGGCGGCGGCCCCGCAGGTTTGTGCGCTGCGCTTGCTGCGTCAAGTTTGGGCGCAAAGGTTCTTTTAGTTGAGCGAGATGAGATACCCGGTGGGCAGTTGGTAAAGCAAACACATAAGTTTTTTGGCTCTGAAAAACAATATGCAGGAGACAGGGGTATACATATAGGACAAATGCTTCTGGAAAATGTAATCGCAGAGCAAGACATTGAGCTTTGGACAGACAGCACAGTTTTGGCTATATATGAGGATGGCGTCGTTACTGTGGAGCATGAAGGTAAGCATACAAAAGTAAAGCCCGACCGGCTAATCATTGCTACCGGAGCTGCGGAAAAATTCCTGTCGTTTCCCGGAAATGATCTGCCCGGTGTGTATGGTGCCGGAGCGGTACAGACATTGATGAACGTGGATGGTGTAAAACCTGCGAAACGTGTGCTCATGGTTGGGGCTGGCAATATAGGACTTATCGTATCGTATCAACTCAAGCAGGCGGGTGTTGAAATTGCCGCAGTTATAGAGGGATTGCCAAAAATTGGCGGATATTTGGTTCATGCTTCCAAGATTCAGCGTGCAGGAATTCCCGTGCTGACCCGGCATACGATTCTTGAAGCGTATGGGAACGGACAAGTTGAAGGTGCGATAATAGCCAGTATTGATGAAACGTGGCAGCCGATTCCCGGAACCGAGCAGAAAATCCCATGTGATGCAATCTGCCTTGCGGTTGGACTTTCGCCTTTGACTGAGCTTGCATGGCAAGCCGGATGTGCAATGGCATTTGTTCGAGAGCTTTCCGGTCATGTACCTGTTGTGGATGATTTGCTCGAAAGTTCTAGGCCGGGTATCTATTGTGCAGGGGATGTCAGCGGCATAGAAGAGGCATCTGCGGCGATGGTTGAAGGGCGGTTGGCTGGCCTCTCTGCTGCTTTTAGCCTGGGTTATGAAGCAAACGAAGCAAAAGCACTACAACAAAGTGCCATGGAAGAACTGGCTGAGCTGCGTGCCGGGCCTATGGGGCAGCACATACGTGATGGTATCAATAAAGTCAAGCTGAAAAGAAAAATCGGAAATCATGCTTTTGAAAATCAAACTGAAAAATCCGGTATTGTGAAAGACTATAGTTCCGATGCAACCAACACATGCCGTGCAGAGATAAAAACATCACTGATAAACGATGGAATACCTACAAAAGAGGAGTTGGACGCGATATATCCTTCGGATAAAAGGTTGACTGAAGGGCCTATAGCTATAGTTGAGTGCTTTCAGGAAATACCATGTAATCCTTGTGTTAAGGCTTGCAAGCGAGGGGCAATATCAATGCTGCGTGATATAAACGATGTGCCTGTCGTGGATGAAGAGCTGTGTAATGGATGCGGTCTTTGTATATCGCTTTGCCCGGGACTTGCTATTTTTGTGGTGGATAAGTCTTACAGTGGGGATATGGCGCTGATCAAGCTGCCGTTTGAATATGTGCCGGTTCCCAAAAGTGGGCACTTTGTTGCTGGCTTGGATCGTGCTGGCCGAGAGTTAGGGCGTTTTGAGGTTGTCAGAGTGACTTCTGGCGGTGATAAGAATAAAACATTTACAGTGTCATTGGCGGTGCCGCATGACCTTGTTATGGAAGTACGCGGTATCAGGATTGGGGAGCAAGCGATATGAAAAATAGAGATGCTGAAATTATGATATGTCGCTGTGAGGATGTCACCCGTGAGACGATTCTTAAATGCATTGCTGAGGGATACCAGACATTGGATGAAATAAAGCGGGTGACTCGCGCCGGTATGGGGCCTTGTCAAGGGCGTACATGCAGACAGCTTATTGCTGCCGAGTTGTCGCGACATTACGGCATGCCCATGGAAGAGGTAATGATGACTACTTTCCGTCCACCGGTAAAGCCTATATCTCTGGGGGCTTTGGCTGATGCATATGAACACGAAAGGACTGGTCATAAGCATGAAAAAATCGTATGATGTAGTCATTATCGGAGGCGGGATTATCGGTTGCAGTGTAGCATTTGAACTGGCAAAGCGCGGACGTAAGGATGTACTTGTAGTTGAACAGGAATATCTGACTTCGGGTGCCACCGGGCGATGTGGAGCGGGCATCCGTCAGCAATGGGGATCAATGCTCAATGCCACCTTAGCTTTAGAAAGCACACATGTATTTGAAAATCTGGAGGAGTATACCGGATATGACGGAGACTGTGGACTGAATCAAGGCGGGTATTTGTTGATTGCCTATACGGAAAAAGAATGGGAGCAGTTTCAGAAAAACCTTGAAATTCAGCATCAAGTCGGAATAAATTCCCACGCAGTGCCGCTTGATTGCATCAAAGAAATAGTGCCGCATATCAATACCGATGGGATTCAGGGCGCTTGTTTTTGTGCCAGTGATGGTCATGCCGACCCCTTTCACTGTACGTATGCCTATGCAAAGGGCGCACAGGGTATGGGTGTAGAAATTGTTACATACACAAAAGTTACAGGGCTCAAAGTTGAAAATGGGCGAATAAGAGGTGTTGCGACAACCAGAGGCGATATTGAGGCAAAAGTTGTAATCAATGCAACGGGTGGTCATGCGGCTCAAATGGCTATGCTTGCAGGGGACGAACTCCCCATATTCCCCGAGCGACACCAGATTTTGATCACAGAGCCGGTTGCCCACATAATGAATCCGATGGTCATGTCGTTTCATAGGCATTTTTATGTTCAGCAGACTCCGCACGGCTCGGTGATTATGGGCATGGGCGATCCCAATGAGCCTGTGAGCTTGAATACAAAAGCATCCTGGCAGTATCTTGAACATAATGCTTGGGTGGTTACTCAAACATTGCCTGCGTTTCGGAATCTGCGTGTTGTTCGGCAGTGGGCCGGCCATTATGACATGAGCCCAGATCGTAACCCTATAATAAATGAAGCAAAGAGCGCGGAAGGCTTTATAACGATTGCCGGGTTTTCAGGGCATGGTTTCATGGTGGCTCCGCGCACAGCTATTTTGGTTTCTAACTACTTAACCGGGCAGCAAGATAGCCTTGACATTAGCCGATTTTCTGTTGAGCGTTATAAAACAGGTGAGTTATTGCTTGAACCGTCTGTTGTTTAGCTTGATTAAAGATAGGAGTAGATTATGCGAAAAATTAGTGCTCAGTTGATTGAGGATGCAGTGCGTGAAATGTGCGTCAGGGCAAACTGTGTATTGCCGGAAGACGTGCGTGAATGTATAACGGCGGGCATGGAGAAAGAGCAATGGCCGGCCGCTAAAACGGCATTAAAACATATTATAGAAAACTTTGAAATTGCCCAACGCGAACAAATGCCAATATGTCAGGATACTGGGGTGACCTGTGTGTTTGTAGAGATGGGGCAGGATGTTCTGGTAGAAGGTGATTTGAGTGAAGCCATCAATGAAGGGGTGCGGCAGGGTTCGAAAGAGGGATTTTTGCGTGCTTCAATTGTGGCTGACCCGCTCAGGCGCAAAAATACGGGAGATAATGCACCGGCCATGATTTATTATGACATTATACCGGGTGATAAACTAAAAATCACAGTTGCGCCTAAAGGGTTTGGGAGCGAGAATATGAGCAAAGTGATTATGCTCAAGCCCTCTGACGGAGTTGAGGGCGTAAAGTCATTTGTGCTCAAGACCGTTGAGGAGGCGGGGCCTAATCCTTGCCCTCCAATCATTGTCGGGGTAGGTATTGGCGGCACATTTGACAAAGCAGCCCTTTTGGCAAAGAAAGCGCTTATGAGACCTGCAAATGACATAAATCCGGATCCGTTTTACAGTGAACTTGAAGATGAACTTTTAAGGTCAATCAATGAGCTTGGAATTGGGCCTCAGGGTTTTGGAGGAAAGACAACTGCGCTGGCAGTGAAAGTTGGCGTCATGCCAACTCATATTGCAGGTTTGCCGGTAGCGGTTAATATCAACTGTCATGTTACAAGGCACGTGACGAGGGAAATTAAGCATTGAGCGTAGGGGAGTATAGAGATGGTTGTGGAAATCGATAGAATAACATCGCCGCTGAGTCGCGAAGATGCAAAGAAACTGCGCTCGGGACAGGAAGTATTGCTTTCGGGAGTGATATATACTGCGCGAGATGCGGCACATATGAGGCTAATGGAACTGGCGAAATCTGGTGAGGAGTTTCCTTTCCCAATAGAGGGTGCAATCATATATTATGTTGGGCCTACACCGGAAAAACCAGGGCAAGTGATAGGGTCGGCAGGGCCAACCACCAGTTATAGAATGGATTTTGCAGCGCCTTGCCTGATTGGCCTTGGATTGACAGCAATGATTGGGAAAGGCAAACGCAGCCCGGAGGTTGTTTCTGCGATGCAGGAATACGGCGCGGTATATTTTGGCGCTATAGGTGGTGCAGGTGCGTTGCTTGCGGGATGTGTGGAATCTTCGGAAGTTGTTGCTTACAAAGATTTGGGTGCTGAGGCGATACGCAGGCTTGTGGTTCGGGATATGCCTCTGACTGTGATCATAGACAGTTTTGGTGAGAATCTTTATGACCGGGGGCGTGAGGACTATTTGAAGTGGAAGGCAGAAACGATGTGAGCAAAGCAGCTAAGGTTCTGCCGGGTGGCGATGAAACTCGATGTCTATTAATTAATACAAGAGAGGGTTTAGGAATGCAGAAAAAAAGAATGGTTCTTGGCGTGATTGGCGCCGACGTACACGCTGTAGGAAACGTGATTTTATATCACGCATTCACGGATGCAGGCTTTGATGTCACAAATCTTGGCGTAATGGTTTCGCAAGAGGAGTTTATCGGAGCAGCGGTTGAGACCGGAGCAGATGCGATTATTGTTTCATCGCTTTATGGTCATGGGGAATTGGATTGCCGAGGCTTGAGAGAAAAATGCATTGAAAGTGGACTTGACAACATTTTGTTGTTTGTCGGAGGTAATATTGTTGTGGGTAAGCAGCCTTTTGAAGAAATTGAAAAAAGGTTTGTTGACATGGGCTTTGATCGGGTATTCGGGCCAGGCACTGTGCCTGAGGTTACAATAGCGGCGTTGAAAAAGGATTTGGGTATTGAAGAGGGGAGCATTTGATGATGGAACTATGCAATAAAAAAATAGGTGAAGCGGAGTTTATGGCATCGCGCGGTGAAGTGCTTGCACAATGGCCGACCGGTGCGGGAGTTAATCTTGATATTGCGGCGGATTTTCATAGGAGTTTACCGAAAGAGAAGATTTTTTCACTCAAACTCAAAGCCGCGAAGGAGCGAGGGGAAACACTTATCCAGCCGCGTGCCGGTGTTGCATTGGTTTCGGAGCATATTGAGCTGCTTACTTATTTGCAGGATCATGGAGAGGCAGACCTATTGCCGACGACCATAGACAGCTACACTCGGCAAAACAGATATAAAGAGGCAGCAGACGGGATAGAAGAGAGCGTCAAACAGGGAAAATCAATGCTCAACGGATTTCCGGCTGTCAACCATGGCGTAGATAGTTGCCGTATGTTGGTTGAAAGTTTGAATTTGCCATTGCAGATAAGGCATGGTACACCAGATGCACGTCTGCTTACAGAGATATCATACGCAGGCGGATTCACCAGTTATGAGGGTGGCGGTATCTCGTATAATATTCCTTACGGAAAGAATGTTGCGTTGGAAACCACGATCAGAGACTGGCAATATGTAGATCGCCTTACAGGGCTTTATGAGGAAATGGGCATTAGCATCAATCGTGAGCCTTTTGGACCTCTGACCGGAACACTGGTTCCACCTTGCATATCTCATTCGGTGGCAATCATTGAAAGTCTGTTGGCAGCGGAACAAGGCGTAAAGAATATTACGGTAGGTTATGGCCAATGCGGCAATCTTACGCAAGATGTGGCAGCCATCAGGACTTTGGAGGAGCTGACTGAGGCCTATCTCAAAGAGTATGGTTATGAAGATGTCGTGGTGACAACGGTATTGCACCAGTGGATGGGTGGATTCCCACAAGATGAGGCCAAGGCATTTGGCGTGATTTCCTGGGGTAGTGCAGCGGGTGCGCTTGCAAAGGCAACAAAAATCATTGTTAAAACGCCGCACGAGGCAATGGGCATCCCCACCAAGGAGGCCAATGCACAAGGATTGCGCTGCACAAAGCAACTGATTTCTATGCTGGCTGACCAGCGACTTGAAAATCCGGATATCTCGGAAGAAAAAGCTATTATAGCAGCAGAAACCCGCTGCATTATGGATAAGTGCTTTGAGTTGGGTGAGGGTGATATAGCAAGGGGTGCGGTTAGGGCGTTCCAGAGCGGTGTTATTGATGTTCCGTTTGCTCCCAGCAGGTTTAATGCAGGAAAGATGCTGCCGGCAAGAGATAATAACGGTGCTGTGAGAATTTTTGCACCGGGTGCGATTCCTTTGAGCAAAGATTTGCTTGATTTCCATGCTCAAAAGATAGAGCAGAGAGCGCAAAGCGAAAAGCGTGTGGCTTCGTTCCAAATGGTAATAGATGATGTTTATGCAATCAGTAAAGGTCGGCTTGTAGGCAGACCGTAGCTTTTGGAATTGAGCATTGAGATTTGAGGATAGCGTCTAGCGAGAGCATGTAAGTGTAAGAAATGGAGAATTTAATGAAGATAATTGATGTAATTTGTGCGCCCGGACGGACTGGATTTTATTTTGATGACCAAAAGGCAATCAAAAAAGGTGCTGAACCTGACGGCGCGGCGTATAAAGGAACCCCGGTAACGGACGGATTTACCTCGGTTAGGCAAGCCGGTGAAGCTATTTCCGTAATGTTTTTACTTGAAGACGGACAAATTGCCTGGGGTGACTGTGCCGCAGTTCAATACTCCGGTGCAGGAGGACGCGACCCTGTTTTTCTTGCCGCGAACTTCATACCATTCATAAATGAGCATATAAAGCCGGTGTTCTTGGGCAAAGAGATTACAACATTCAGAGCAATGGCGCAAGAACTCGAAGTCTTTGAAGTGGGTGGAAATCGTCTGCACACAGCGATTCGTTATGGTATCAGTCAAGCAATACTTGATGCTGTTGCAAAGTCCAGGCACAAGATGATGTGCGAAGTTATTTCTGAGGAATATGGCACAACTATAGGCGATGAGATGATTCCGATTTTCACACAATCGGGTGACAGTCGTTATGAGAACTCAGACAAGATGATTATTAAGGGCGCTCAGGTGCTGCCCCACGGGCTTATCAATCATGTTGGCACTAAGCTTGGAGAGAAAGGGGAGCTTCTAGAGGAGTATATAAGTTGGCTGCGCAATCGAATAATAGCATTGCGCACTGATCCAAACTACAGCCCCATATTGCATCTGGATGTATATGGAACAATCGGAATGGTCTTTGGAACAGATCCGAAAGATCTTGCCGACTATCTTGCAAGGCTTGAAAAGGCTGCACATCCTTTTAAATTGCGCATAGAGGGGCCGATGGATGTTGAACATAGAACAGGGCAAATGGAGGCGCTTCGTGAGCTGACGAAATTAGTTGATGAGCGGGGGATCAATGTTGAAATCGTTGCGGATGAATGGTGCAACACACTTGAAGATATAAAATACTTTGCCGACAACAAGGCGGGACATATGGTGCAAATCAAAACGCCGGATTTGGGTGGAATCGGAAACACTGTCGAGGCGGTATTGTATTGCAAGGAGCGTGGAATCGGTGCATATCAGGGTGGCACATGCAATGAGACAGACCGCTCCGCACAGGTTTGCGTGCATCTTGCCATGGCGACAGCCCCGGATCAGATTTTGGCAAAGCCCGGTATGGGTGTTGACGAGGGTTATATGATTGTATACAATGAAATGCAGCGTATTCTGGCCATTGCAAATGCAAGAAAGTCAGCATCAGATAATTCAGATAATTAAGGAGCAATGATATGCGAAAAGAAGAATATCGTATACTTTCTACTACCGCAATACTGGGGTATGGTTTTCCGGTGGCTTCGTTTGAGGAAGGCATGAAGCGAAACCCACATCTGATTGCTGTCGATGCCGGGTCAACCGATCCGGGGCCGTATTATCTGGGTGCAGGTGTTTCATTCACCGATAGAGGTGCAGTGAAGCGCGACTTGGAGTATATGATTAAAGCCGGGGTAGAAAAAGGTATACCGGTATGTATCGGTACTGCGGGCGGCAGTGGCGGCAAGCCTCATCTGGATTGGAATAGAGAGATTATAGAAGAGATTGCGCGTGAA
>WQUY01000076.1 GCA_009781855.1 Oscillospiraceae bacterium
TAGGTCTACCTCACGGTTAAAGTTTACACGAACAAGCTCCGGAACTTCTTCGTCACTTGCTTTAATGGTCGCAATAAACTTATCCATTGCAGAAAGATGCTCTTTTAGAGAATCGTCCTTTGCTGGCTGCTCATCAAGAATTGTCACAATAGCACGTTTGTTCATCGGTATTCTTACAGTACCTTGCGGAATAAATCTATCTTGTTCTACGAAATAGCCTTCATAAACTTGTGCTTGCATTGTGCCACGCCCAACTTTGTATAGCATCCCTTGAGCCAGAGCCTCACTTACTTTTAGTGGGTATCCGTATTTTTCATTAACTTCATTCCAAGTATATAGCATTTCAATCATCAGATTTATTTTACACTAACCACTCACATAACGCAAGCTTTTGTGAGCATTTAATGAAAAACAAAGGCAAACATTACAGTCGAAAATAGCACTAGATTTCAACTATGCTTTATGCTAAAATTATGTACGGTTTAATAAGAAAAATCTTTTTTCATCAATACATAAAGGAGTCGCACCATGGATTTAATTGACGAATTGCGCCAATTTTCAACAAAAGCCGCTAAAATCAAAGATGTGATAAAAATGGAAGAGGCAACCAAGACATCACTTGTTATGCCCTTTTTCCAGCTTCTGGGCTACGATGTTTTTAATCCTTTAGAATTCGTTCCGGAATTTGCCGCAGATTTCGGTGTAAAAAAAGATGCCAGAGTCGATTATGCAATCATGGTAGACGAATCACCTGTTATCTTAATCGAATGCAAACCTTGTGGTGAAAGCCTTGAAAAACACTCAAGTCAGCTATTTCAATATTTCGCAGCTACCCCTGCAAAGTTTGGAATTTTGACAAACGGCATTGAATACAGATTCTATACGGATTTAGGTGAATCCAATAAAATGGATTTAGAACCGTTTATGACAATCAACGTATTGGATATAAGTGAAAATGCAATTCCTGAATTGAAGCGATTTGCTAAGAAAACTTTGGATATTGATGGCGCCTTTAACGCTGCAGCTCAACTCAAATATATGGGCAAAATAAAAAGTTTACTTGATGAAGTGCGCGTTTCGCCACCTGAAAGTTTTGTTAAATACATGATGTCAGAGATATACAGCGGGCTCAGAAATCAAAAGGCTATAAGTGAATTCCGCCCTATAATAAAACGTGGTTTTAATCAGTATATAGACGACTGTATAGCTGATAGCTTTAAAAGTGCCATGAAAGCACAAGAAGAAAAGCGCTCGGTGGCTGAAATTGTGCCAGAAGCAGACGAAGAAGGTGACGATAGTGATATTGACAGTGCCCCAATGTCTCTTGAAGAGCTTGAAGCATTCGCTATTGTTAAAGCCATTTTATGTGATATGATTGATATTGACAGACTATCGTGGCAGCACACAAAAAAGTACATGGTCATACACTTTGACAATAATAGTTGGAAACGTATTTGTCGTTTCTGGTTCAAAGGCACAAAGAAATACATCACAACTCCCGATGAGAACATGAAACCTGTAAGGCACGACCTCGCGAGATTGAATGACATCTACAAATACTCAGAGTACATCAAAGAGGTATGTACGCGTTATTTGTAAGAACAGCAAGATTTTGTAAGAACAGCAAGATTTTTTTGTAAATGCAAGGCATGTCTGAACAGCTATATTATTGTTGATTCCCCTACACCAACACCAATAAACAAAAACTTGACACCACCAAAAAAAGTGGTAAACTTTTCTCAAGGCTAAAGTGTGGACGAGCACAATGCCTCTTAGTTTAATAATAACCGCATAGAGGCGGCATGTTGACGATCATATAGCTTCTGTTGCAAAGATTCCATGTGTATCTGTGTCTTGTTGTGCGCATTTCTATAATAGCGCAACAAAGCATTATTTCAGATGCCCATCTTGCAAGAGGAAAACTATGAAAAAGTATGTATCGTTGCTTGCTGTTTTATTTTTTGTCTTTCTTACGGCTTGCGCACCCGGAGTGTCAAACGAATCGCCTGTAACCGCAGAGCTTCCTGCATATAATGCAGCGGACTCATCGGAATCAAATATCTCCCTTGAAGAACATGAGATTGAGCCGCCTCAATCTCCCGATAGATGTGAACCCGAACATCCACCGGAAGTATCGGCGCAACCGGATTGTTCCGACATAACACCACTCCCTGCCCCACCGGATGATGAACCGATTATCCTGACCATCAGCGGCGATGGGGTAAGCGCTGAAAGTACATGGACACTGAGCCAATTGCAATCTTTGCATGATGGATACCGCGAGACTATTTTTTCCACGACAAATAATTGGCCGAGCTTCGACCATACGGAAGCCAAAGGCATATCATTGCCCTATCTGTTACGCAGTGCAGGTATGCTTGATGATGCTTCCAGCTTCCGGCTTTTGGCGACCGATGGTTACTATGTGATGGTCACCTACGATCAAGTGTTCGGTTCGCTTTATTCATTTGCAAATCACAGCCATGCAGGCAGTAGCGATGCAGTGGCTGTTGAGCCGGTTATTGCTTGGATTTCAGGAGATGTTGGCAATACAAGACCGAGTAATTTGAGGTCGTTTTTCGGTCAAAGCGGCCCACGAGAAGTGAATAATGCATTTTTTGTCAGAAATCTTCACAAAATATATGTCCTCACAACTCCGGCGGGAACTTGGGCGGCTCCGGAGGGTTCTATTGCCGATGGCAGCGTTGTGGAGCCGGGTACGGAGTTTTCGTTTTTCCACGAGACCATAGACAGGGTACGCATCTATTATACAACCGATGGCAGTGCGCCCGATTTTAACAGCGTGGTATTTAATCCTTCCACCAGCTTTTTTCAGCCGCATTTAACCGTGCCGCTTGTATTGGAAGAAAGCACCACAATCAGTGCTTTTGCCGCCGGTTTGGGCAGAGATAGAAGTCCGGTCGTTGTTTTCGATATCACGGTTGAGTGAATATGAGTAAATATAAAGTCGGTCTAGCCAAAAAACTTTGCTTACTTGCGCTGATATTGGTTTTGCTTTCTATGGGCATACTCTCCGGTTGCGCATCGCAGCAGGTTGAAAACCCTGCTCTTTTGGATAGCGAATCCCTTGTTTCAGCTGCGCAATCTTCCGGCACTTCCGAAGCGTCGGAAGAACCTGAAAACAAAAGCGCCTCCGCACAAAGTTTTCTGTTTTTTGCTTGCACTCAGGCACATCCGGCAACAGGAGATTATGCTCCTTTAGAAGCATTATTTGAAAGTGCCGTCAGAAAAGCGGGAACACCCGAACTGGTTTTATTTGGTGGAGATGTGATTAATAATGGGTGGAATCCTTATGAATGGCAGGATTTTTGGCAGGCTGTTGCAACACCGCTTTATGGTCTGACCACAGCAGCTGCTGCGGGCAATCATGACAGCCATCCTCTGTTTGCAGAGCAGTTCGATTTTCCTGATACCACTCCGGCAACACAGGACGAGGGTTTCTTTTATTCCCTGAGTACAGAGTTTGTACACTTTTTGATGCTCGATAGCAATATCATGGGTGCAGCAAATGCACGTGATATTCAGTGGTTACGTGATGAGCTGCACAGTGAGGCGGCACAACAAGCGGCATGGCGGATTGCCATCATGCATCATCCCATGTGGACGGTGGTCGATAATCCGCGAGATGCGCGACGTGCTGAAACCATGCGCGAACATTTTTTACCGATCCTTGAGGCCTATGGGGTAGATATTATCCTGTGCGGGCATCAGCATGTCTATGCACGCACCATGCCCATGCAAGGTGATGAGGCGGCAGATAGCGGCATCGTCCAAATCATGGTGGCCACCGGCGGTAAAGATACATACACACCCGGCCAACGTGATTATCTGGCGGTTTACCATAGGTTGCGCAGCTATTTGGTTTTGACGGCCAATAGCGATGAGCTTATTATTGAAGCTTTTGATGAAAGTCATAATCGGATCGACACGCTCATATTGACGAATATGGACGACTGATTCTAACTACAAAACACGCATCAAGATAGATGCTTAATTAGCATTTACAGGAGCAATTACATGAAGATAATTAAATATCTCTGCGCACTGATTCTGATTGCGTCGATATCGGTACTTGTGCTCTCTTGCACCGCATCTGAACATCCGGAACAATCCAGTTTACCGGCACAAGAAAATAATATACCTGCATCCTCTGACCCATCTCAGGTTGCGACAGCGGAAAATGCTCAATCCCCTTCCTCTGCCAATGATTTGGATTGGCTCATCCGTATCACGGATGCCGCAGGTGCTGAATTTTGGAGCTTCAATGAGTCAATGCTCGAACAGACGATGCATGACAGCTTATTTACTCATGTTTATTCGACAATAAACAGATGGCCAACGCCAAGGATATTCGCCGCCGAAGGGTATGTTATAGCGGATATATTAGATAGCGTCGGTTTGCTTGATACTGCTCAAACCATTACATTTCGTGCGGTTGATGGGTATGAGATCAGCTTGACCAGACAACAGCTTTTAAGCCCTCAATACTTCTATCCGCAAGTTGCTGAAAACGCTATCGGAGCAGCGCCTGTTTTTCCCATTATTGCGTTCCGATTGGCAGATGATGCAAGCCATTTAGATGCGCTCATCAGCACCAATCCCACACTCATTATCGGGCAGAGCAATCCTTTTGAGCAAACAAATCATGCTTTTGTAATCGGTGTGCATGAAATAGTCGTGGACAGCGCACCGAGCGATACATGGGCTGCACCGGGCACATTTCCCATACAGGGGGAGATTCCAATCGGCGATACAGTGCGGCTTCAACACCCCAACTTAGGTCTTGTACATATTTTTTACACCATTGATGGAAGTGACCCTACACCGTTTTCAACGCTCTTTAATCCCAGCGCATTTCGCCCGGAATTGACCGAATCCATACATATCACAGAGCCGGTAATCATCAGCACATTTGCCAGAGGTTTTGGCAAAAACGACAGTGATATTGCCATTTTTGAGTTTACCCCCATACCCTGATAAGCGCTAATTTTAGCTGCCGGGAGTCGAATGTCTATCGGTTTTAGGAGGAATTTTTACATATGCGCACAACCACTACCAAACTATTTGCATTATCTGTTTTGCTATTATGTATTGTTATTTTTGCCACAAGCTGCGGCGAAAGTACAGCTACAGCGCCACTGGACAGCGGAGATCCGGAGTATGAGGCGCAAACCATCCGAATAGAAGGAATACGTGAGCTAAATGGTGGCATTGCCGAGATTAGCGTAGCGCAACTGCGGACGTTGCCTCAGCATGAGTTAGATGCTTATTATATGCGCACCACGGGACTGAGCGAGCGGTTTCATATGGTAGGGCCGCTGCTGAGTGATGTCATTGCATTTGCCGGGGGCAATATGGACGATTATGCAGGTCTTGCCATCATCGGACGTGATAACTATTTCTTTTTGTTTTCGCGTGAGGTGCTGGACAATACGCCGGAACTTATGATTGCGGTCACCGTTGATGGCAATCCAAGACTCCCGGCAGACAGTGCTCCTGCACGTACAGGCGTACCGGGTCAGTTTGGTCCCTATTGGGTGAGAATGATTTCCAGCATTGTACTCTATGAATATATTCCGCAGAAAGAAATCACAAGTGTGTGGGTTTTCAATGCATTGACAGACGGTATAGAGCCTATTGAATATGAATATTTCGGGTCTTTAGATCGTGCGATTTCTTTGGAGCAGGTCTTTTCTCGTTTTGACCATGTAGACAGCCGTGCGTTTTTTAGTATGAAATCCGCAGATGGATTCAAGCGTGATGAAGCACTCAGTTTGCTGCTCACCCAACGTCATTATATCAAGATTGATGGTGTAGATGCACCGACGAATGTCTCTCCTCGCTTGATGATGGGTATGAATGTGCGTGATATTGCATGGATATCTACCAATGCTGATGCTGCCGTTTTTCCATATATGATGCTTGAATATTTGGATACACACACGATTCGTGGAGAGACCGGTGTGCCGCTTGACGAGGTGCTTTTTGCCGTAGGAGTCCACACGGTGAGAGCCGCCGAGTTTGAACTTGTTGGCACAGGTGGAGAAAGAGTTCGGGTATCGGGAGAATTGCTGCATAGAGCTATTTTAGCGCCCATATCCCACGAACCAAACAGCGGTGGGCGTGTGTTGTGGCTAGATGATTATGGTTATCCTGATATAGACAATTTACTCAGAATACGTTTGGTGGAAAACTAATACTATGAAAAAATATGTTTTGATTTTTTTAATTTTATGCGCTCTGGCTCTGTCACTTTATGGCTGTGGCGGGCAAAATGATACGGCTTTGACTGAGGCAGAGGCCGCAGCGATTTATGACTTAACCGGTGTGGATGCGTCTCGGTTTACGGATATCACCGGCGATGTGCTGACCGGAGAGCGTACTGCAAATTTCAGAGCGGCAGCGAAGGTTCATCAATACCAAAATCTATATGCCTTTATCGTCAGACCCATAGCTTATAATGGGCCTATAACGGTCGCAGTGGTCATTGATGGTGAACGTGAAGAGAGTTTGGGTATACGCATTGTGGAGCATGTGGAAACGCCATACTATGTGCGTGATATGGAAAATGCATGGTTTGTCAACAGATTTGCAGGCAGATCGGTGCATACATATCTGCGCTCTGTGCGGCTGGTTGCGCACGCTGATGAGGAAATCGTTGCCATCACAGGTGCTACAGTCACGACCGATGGCATCATCAACGGTGTCAATGCGGCATTTGGGATCTATCAAGAGTTTGCATTAGGTTTGATTGCAGAGTATGTGCCATACATGGTGCGTTTCGAGCGCAGCCCGGGAACCGGCCCTGTGGAAACAGGTTACTTAGCCATTCGGGCTTATGGTGTTGTGCTCGCCGAAGTCAGTTTGGAGGAGATACGTGCATTGCCATCAGTCAGGCGCATGATGAGTATACATTCTTCTGCCGGAGTGACTGAGCACAGCTTCCGAGGTACATTGCTTTCGCACATACTTGATTTTGTAGATCCCAGTTTCATAGACGATTACAGTTGGGTTGTTGCGCTCGGTGTCGATGGCTTTACTTCGGGCATAGGCATGGATGAGGTCAGGGCTGAAAATAATGTCTTCGTCGTATATGAAGACAACGGTGAGCCCCTCCCTAAGATAGACGGTACGCCCGGAGCGATGCGTGTCATTGTCATAAGCGATGTTTTTGGTCAGCGTTTCACCAATTATATGACCGAAATCATATTAGAAAGTGAGCGCCATTCTTAATGAAATTATTGCGTTTAAAAGCCATTATTTCCATACTGCTGGCCGCCGTCTTCATCGCTTTAGTAATGAGCGGAGCGGTGCTCCATTTTGGTATGACCGGCATGATATGGGGCATCACCCGTTTTGCTTGGCGCAATATTCATTTGATTGCAGCGGTCATAATGTGCTGTTTAGTGCCTTTGCATTTGCTGGTCAATAGACGCATTTTTGCTGCTGAATTGCGTGCTTTTGGTAAGGCTACCGGGAGTCAACGTCCAACAGCTCAATATCATGGAGAAAAACAAAAAGAAGAATAGGAGCATCATTCCATTGAAAAAAATCAAGCATATCATTGTACTATTGTTGGTGTTTACAATCATTTTTGCAGCGGCTGCTCCCGCAATGGCTGCTGACGAGACCGTGTTGACCATCAGCGGTAATGGGGTTCTACGTGAGATAAGCTTCACTCGCGCAGAGCTTTATGCCATGACTGAACATTTTTCGCGACATGCTTATTCTGCGTGGAACACATGGCCGACAAGGTCTGTGTATTTCGTTGAGGGTGTTGATTTGGCACATTTATTGAGCCTTGCGGGACTCAGGGCGAGTGCCACAACAATCAATGTCGCAGAGAGACCGCAGGCACCGGGCGTGGCGGGATTTAATGCGACATTTCTTTTGGACAGCCTTTTTGCCGATCGCTTTACTTTTGAGGGAACGAGAACACGTGTTCCGACCATCCTCGCATTCAGGCAAAGCCAGAGCAGTTTTGCAGAAATGGAAGACACCAATTTGCGTCTCATTTTCGGCCAGCTCAGCGCCCAGGAGCAGACAACGATGGGTTTTGTCAGATCCGCAAGCATCATCACCGTGACCAATGATCCGGTGAGGCAATTATCCAGACCTCAGGCAACAGCAGAGCGCCAGTCTGATGGGAGATATTCCGTCACGTTGACGAGCGATAATACGAGCGCAAAAATTCACTACACAACGAATGGGCAGACCCCAACGGTACACAGTACCATGTTCAATGTGAGCGCTGCGCATTGGCAGCCTCAGCTGAATGTTCCATTTACCGTCAGCGGTGATACAGTGGTCAGAGCCATCGCAGTCGCCCCGGGATTTGCAGACAGCGAAGAATTGCGCTTTACACCTGCATCTCTAAGTAGTGCAGGTTCGGGAAATAATGGGTCTATAGATCCGGGTATGGCCAATTTTGTACGTATGAATAGTTATAGGCGCGGACAATTTAGCGATGTAAATGAAAACGCTTGGTTTGGTCTGAATCAGGGCAGGGTTATTGCAGATACATTTGAATTCGGGTTGATGCGCGGCACGAGCGCCAATGCATTTAACCCATCAGGCCATGTCACACTTGCCGAAGCGATTGCCATTGCATCACGGGTACACAGTATCTATTCCACAGGCAGCGCAGATTTCACCCAAAGCAATCCTTGGCATCAGGTCTATGTAAATTATGCGGTTGCCAATGGCTTGATTACGGCCGGAGCATTTCCGCAAGTTGGACGTGCTGCAACACGTGCAGAAATGGCGTTTATCTTTTCTCGCACATTGCCTCAAAGTGAATTCCCGGCACAAAACACCGTGAATGCACTTCCGGATGTCAATAGATCCACACCGCATCAACAGGCCATATTTACGCTATACAGGGCAGGTGTTCTGACCGGAAATGATGCCAGAGGTACATTTGCGCCTGGTGAAAGTATTTCTCGTGCCGAAGCTGCGGCGATTATCAGCCGCATTATTCAGCCCGATACCAGAGCATCGGGCAGGGTGTTTTAAGTGTTAAGAACCCCGTCGCCAGACAGCGGCACTTTTCGATGTTCATTGCCTTGCGTCAGCGAGGGGTTTCGCCTAAATCATTCAAAAATTGCTCGCCGACAGGTGTTTGCCCGTCAGCTTAAGCTTCAACCAACTCGAATGCGATATCTCCGATTACGATAACCTCACCGCTGCGCAGAACAAGAATGGCACCGAGCACCCCGGGTGTTTCCTCAATCAGCTCTGCCCCTCTTTCACTGCCTGCCTGTACGACAACTGAGGTGAGTGCATCGCCAATAAGCGCACTGTTTATAACAATTGTCGCACTGGCTATGTCGCTGTTTGTGGGCATACCGGTTTTGGGATCAAGTATGTGGTGA
>WQUY01000077.1 GCA_009781855.1 Oscillospiraceae bacterium
AGTTTGAAGTTGGTGATGGCCCTGAGTATCCAATCCTGATTTACATCACTGTTACCTTTGATGCAGGCGCACATGGTACTTTTGCAGGCGCACAGCAACAGACAACGGAAAGAGTACGTCGTGGCACAGTACTTGATGCAACCACCGTACCGACAGCTAATGCCAACGCGGGCTACGCGTTCACAGGTTGGACACCGTCAAATCCTGTAGGACATACAGTGCTTGCAGCCATCACCTTCACCGCGCAATTTGATGCAAGAGAAATTGGCATCAATGTGGACAATGATGGAGATATAACAGTCACCGTACCAGAAGGCGACAGCTACAATGTTGACAGCAATGGCACAATCGTGATCACTCTGCCTGATGCAGATCCAGAAGACAACATCACAGTCACATTGCCCAACAACAACTGGAATTACGAAATCAGTGAAGATGACGATGGTAATATCATTGTAATCATCACACGCCCAGCGACACCCGGCCCAGGCCCAGGCGGCCCAGTCGGCGGCGGCGGTGGAATCACAGTTCTTCCTGACACGCAAGTACCACTGGATCCAGCTCCTGAAAGATTCTTCGCACCATACCACAACGCATTTTTGGTCGGCTCACCGGATGGCACAGTCAGACCGCAAGCCAACATCACACGTGCAGAAGTAGCGACCATACTATTCAGACTGCTCAACGATGAATTCAGAGCATCAGTATGGAGCCAGAGCAACAACTTCACCGATGTCAGCAGCGATGCATGGTTTAACAACGCCATATCAACCATGAGCAATGCAGGAATCATCACCGGAAACAATGGCGCATTCAGACCAAACGATGCGGTAACGCGCGCAGAATTTGCAGCGATGATTGCCAGATTCTTCACAGAGTTTGAAGCGGAAGATGTCAGTTACTTCGTAGACATTGAAGGCAACTGGGCAGAAGATTATATTAATCTCATCGCACAGTTTGGCTGGATACAAGGTGCAGGAGACGGCACATTTAACCCGAATGCACAGATGACTCGTGCAGAAGCGGCAGCAATCGTAAACCGTATGCTCGAAAGAGTAATCGATGGTCAAGATGGTCTGCTTTACGGACGCACACGCTTCCCGGATGTGACTAATGCAAATGCATGGTACTACCTGTACCTGCAAGAAGCGACACATTCAACACTATTCGAAAGACAAGAAAACGGACGTGTTGTCTGGACAACCATCCTACCGCACCTTGACTGGACGGTATTGGAAAGACCACATTCAACACCACGTGCCATTGAAGCAGCCAGACAAGTCCAAATGGAAGCTGCTGACGATGTAGCGTAGAAAGTAAACGTAGCGGCGGTCACCCTTGACCGCCCGCTACACCACAAATGCATAATCGACCCAGAGCATTTTCAAGCGGTGTATTGCATAGGTTATGCAGGGAGCGCTACACTCGTTCCCTGCATCTCCAAAGGGCTTTACAAATAGAGCCTTTTGGAGATGTAAGAAGCATAGACTGATGCCTGCAATATATAAATTTTTAGAAGCTCAGCAAATTAAACAGATAAGCAAAGACCATCAACAGGGAGATTATTAATGCTAAATCACGCAAACGAACAAACAATTCCGAAACACAGCAATCACAAGTTTAGTGATGAAAGCCTCAAGCCTCTGATAAAAAGTGCGATAGATGGTGATGGGTCAGCACTTAATCAGCTTTGTGAAGCTGTGGTAGATCAGGTCATGTTTCGAACATCAAAGATTATGTACAACCATTCAGATGCGGAGGACGTAGCGCAAGAAGCACTTTTGCGTATGTGCAAAAACATTAGAATGCTCAAAGATCCAGCAAAATTTAACGCATGGTTTTCCAGTATAATTATTAATGAGTCGAGACGAAAAATGAAAAATAATACCAAAACACCAACTGTTTTAAATTTTGAAGATGAAATGGATTCCATGCCTGAAGAAGATAATGTCTTTTATGCGCCCGATAGTTATATGGAACGCAAAGAGCAGCGTGGTGCAATTATGGACGTGATCGGTGATTTGTCACTCAGACAACGGCAGGCCATTTTACTGCACTACTTTGATGAGATGAGCGTCACCGAGACTGCCAATGTCATGGGCGTTTCACAGTCAAATGTTACGCTTTACTTGAAAAATGCACGCAATAAAATAAAGAGCAAGTTAGAGCCCTACACAGAGTGGTCTTGGGAGAGCGGTACTGCTCATGGGTTTTCCGCAGTACCACTGGGTGTGCTTGTCTCAAATGCGCTCGGTGAGGAGTGCCGCATTTTTCAGTCAGATGTATTGTGGGTTTCTGAAACATTGGAAAAGTGCAGCGAAGTGGCCTTCGCCGCCGGTGTAGCCGGAGCTGCGGTGCTTACGGCAGCGGGTAGCTGTGCTGCTGTGAGTTCAGGTGAGACAATCGTGGTTTCCGAATGTACGGCAACCGCTGCAAAGACCGGTGGTGTCGCATCGGTATTTGGAACATGCGCAACTATTTTAGCGACAGTGGCTATTTCTGCCGCAGTTGCTGCAACGACAATATTCAATGTGTCGGATGACCCTGTGTTTCAACCACCGGTTTCTACATATGCGCGTGCTCAAATAGAGTTTGTAGGTGAAAATGGTCTATCGCATATCAATCCCTCTCGTGCCGTGAAAATGTCAGATAGTGTTTATGGCGAATTATCCGTTATTGGGTGGCATATACGGTCTGCTGACAGTACGTCGGTATTGTACAGTGGCAAGGGCGGGTTTGTTGAAGATGTTTTTGCTCAAATGCGCAGTCAGGGTGAATATGGTGTGTACTATCTGGAGTTTCTTTTAGAAGATGTCTTGGGTGCTCGGCATTTGCTTGGGCATAATTTTGTCATAACTGAGTATTGAGCATGGAGCGTTGAGGGTTTCTTAATTTGCAATACAGTATATAGAAGGTCTATGAATGAGTTGGAATAGAGTAAAAAACTTAATCAGTGTGCTCTTTGTGTTCGTCTTGATTGTTTTCACTCATGGTTATGCGAGTGCTGATGAAATACAAGCGAATTACGTAACCATAACCGTGCGCCGTGGAACAGTGCTAAATAAATCACATGTGCCTACACCGGCGTCCAATGATGGCTATGATTTCATAGGTTGGGAGCCATCAGATCCTGTTGACCATATCGTGCTTAATGCAATCACATTTGGTGCACAATTTAATGCAGTCGGTTCGGAATCACCTAAATCAGAAAATGCTTATCCTGAATATCCGATTGAACCTACAGAGCCAATTTTCCCTATATACCCCCTAGCTCCTGGCGAACCTATAGAACCAAGTTCTCCTACAGGCCCTACTAACCCTAATCCACCTACCACACCGGATATCCCTCCGGTTCCGGAAGAAGTCATACAAGATTTGGAGGATATTCCGACACCACAGATTATGTATGAGCAGGCAGCCGATGACGCTGATGGTCAGCTGCCGCTGATTCCGGAGCGAGTTATTCCGGGGCAGCAAGATCAACCAAATCAACCAACTTGGACTAGGCCGATAATCGTGCAAGAGCCTGAGCGTCTGGTCGTAGCGGAGTATTGCGACATCGGATATGAATTGGAAGATGTACCGATTGCAGCATCGGGATTCTTTAATCAAATCAGCAGTCCGGCTCATGGTGATCTAAGCAAAACAAATGCTATTATTGAGCAACTCATACGTGATGGAACACCGACGATTGCAATTGGCGGAAATCTGATTCCATTGTCAGCAGCAGGGCTTAACAACTATGTTTGGGCGCTTGCAAACTATATACTCAGCATGGCAGGTTTAATCCTTATGGCGATTATGATCATTCGCTTGTGCTTATTTAAAATGCGCAAACATAATGTTGTTCATGAGCGCATGTATAGGCCGCTGTTTATTACGGTAGGGCTAATATTGCCGCTCATATCAAAGCTTCTGTTTATTATCACACAAGATATGCGCTTGCCAGTAGTCCTTTTCGATTGGTGGACACTTGTTCATGCAGCTGTGCTTGTGCTTATGTCGTTGTGTTATATAAAAATGTTCAGGAAAAGAGGTAGAGGATAATTGAAAATTCAAATGGCGACTGATTATGCAATAAGAGCTTTGCATTACATCCATGAAAATAGTGACACAACGCTTTCAGGAAGAGAAATAGCAGAGGCTATCGATGTTCCATATCCTTTCTTTGCAAAAATTGCAGACCAGTTAAAGCGAAAAAACTTGCTGATTTCAACAAAGGGTAGAAAAGGTGGATATTCTCTTGGAAAACCACTGGAACGCATAGGGTTTTATGAAGTGTTTGTTGCGACTGAAGGTGAGCTGCAAATAAGCAAATGCTTAATGGAGCATAGAAATTGCAACAGGGCTAATGAGGACTCCTGTGGACTTAGAGGTTTTCTTTGTGACTTGCAAAAATCCCTTATTGCCGAAATGTCGAGAAAGAATATATTGGAAATTGTTTAAACGAAATTGAGCATGATAAATGAAGCGAGGCGTGTGAACGGCAAATGCCCCACACTCCTCACTCTATTTAACATACCATCTCAAATTACAAATTCATAGTGATAACAAATATGGACAACAAAAACCCCCTGTGATATAATGCCTCACGCTGTTAATGACATTGATTTATATTATCAATGATTTTAAGTCAAAATATCGTTTCAACAAAGGAGGCAGATCGATTTTGGAAGATTATACCAAGTTCAAACTGAAAGGAACGGACGAGCTGACCCAACTTCTTGAGCAAAAAGACGATTTGTTTGTAGTTTCTTGCAACAAATGCTTTAAAGAGTTTGAGGCAGCGGACGAACCTGAATGCAGTGAGTTTTGTGCATTTGTTTCCCAACAGGGCAAAAAACTCTCTGGCAGCGCACAGATTGATTTCCTGTGCAACAAACCCATGACTGAAAAAAAGCTAGACTCAGCAATCCCCTCCGGCGCAAAGAACATTTGCGTCATTTCTTGTGGATTAGGCATCCAGACAGTCGCATCCATCGTAGAAAAACCTGTTTATGCTGCAGCCGATTCAGTAAGCTTTGATGGCCGTCATGGCATGGCGCTTACTAAAAAGCGTTGCGATGGCTGCGGTCAGTGTTACCTCAACATGACCGGGGGCGTTTGCCCGATTGTTGACTGCTCAAAGAGCCTTGTCAACGGTCAATGCGGCGGTTCAAAGGATTTCAAATGCGAAGTTGACAAAGACAAAGACTGCGCATGGGACAAAATTTATGAGAGACTGGCTGCACAAAACCGCACAAGCGCACTGCTCGGAATACCAATCCAGCTCAGAGACCACTCAAAAGTCAACTTTAAAGTCGTCAACGACTATGTGAAGTCTGTACGCGAGAAGCGCCTGGTCGGTTTCTACGGTGGTCTTCACCCCTCGGAAAACAAAGAATTCAGCGAACATCTGCCACTGCATGTATTTCCATCTCCAAAGACAGTTGTAATCCCACTTTCCCAGCACGCAGGCGCTCCGGCTCAGCCGCTGGTCAAAGCAGGTGACACAGTTAAGCTCGGTCAGAAAATCGGCGAATCCGGCGGTTTCATCAGTTGCACTGTTCATTCAAGCGTCAGCGGCACAGTCACTGCGGTTGAGGACAGGTTGCACCCAAACACCGGTCTTAAATGCCTGTCTATAGTCATAGATTCCGATGGCAAAGACGAGGTTCACGAATCTGTGAAGCCTTGCGCTGACTGGACTGCATTATCGGTTGACGAAATCGCTGATTTGGTGCGTGAAAAGGGCATCGTTGGAATGGGCGGTGCAGGATTCCCAACATCTGTTAAGCTTAAATCCCCAAAACCTATCGACACGATTCTTCTAAACGGCTGCGAATGCGAACCGCTGCTCACAGCTGATCACAAGGCAATGCTTGAATATGCAGACGATATTATTTTCGGACTGAATGTCATGCTCAAAACCACAGGGGCGCAAAAAGGCGTTATTGTGATTGAGGATAACAAACGCGACGCTATTGAGCATCTCGAAGCAAAAACAGCTCATTTAGACAATATCGAAGTTTGCGTTGCAGCCACAAAGTACCCACAAGGCGCAGAGAAAATGCTGATCAAACGTGCATTGAGTCGCTCAGTTCCAAGCGGTGCACTCCCCCTTGATGTTGGCGTGGTTGTCAGCAATGTGAGCACAGTAAAAGCAATTTCAGATGCAATTCAGACGGGTATGCCGCTCATCGAACGTGTATTGACCGTAACAGGTGAGAAAATCAAAAAGCCTGGCAACTATGTTGTAAAGATAGGCACATCGGTTAAAGAAATCGTCGATTATTGCGGCGGCACAACCGATGATGACACAACCATCAAGCTCGGTGGGCCGATGATGGGCTTTGAAGCAAAAGACCTGAATGTTCCGGTCATCAAGGCCACAAACGGCATAATCGCAATTGAGCCAAGCATCTGCGAGCCGAATGAATGCATCAGATGTGGCCGTTGTGCCGATGTTTGTCCTATGGAGCTGCTCCCACTCTATTATCCGATATATGCTGGCACGGAAAATACAGATGGGCTTAAAGCAAAATCCGTTAAGGATTGTATGGAATGCGGTTGTTGTGAGTTTATTTGCTCATCAAGAATCCCACTCAGAACTTCCATAAAATACGGCAAAAAAGTACTAGCAGAAACGGAGGGGAAATAATATGTTGATTACTGCGCTTAAAACCCCTGATGAAATCCGGGCATCAGCCGGAGCCAAAACTGTCATCATCAGTTGCGAGGGTTGTAAGGAAGTACATTTTCCCGAAGCGGAAGCACTGGCGTTGTATCAAGAGCTGAAGGATTCAGGCAATGCCTTGAAAGTCATCAGAACCGAATATGTTTGCAGCCCTGAAAACCTTACAGTGCAAACTAAAAAGCACTTGGATCTGATCGAATCCGCTGATACATTGGTTGTTTTCTCATGCGGAGTCGGCGTACAGTCTGTCAGCGAAAAATTCGCAAAAAAACCTGTTTTTGCTGGCTGTGACACCATCCCACTGCCCGGATATCAAGGTGTAACACCTCTTGAAGTCGATTGCGATCAGTGCGGCGAGTGTTATCTTAATAGCACAGGCGGTATTTGTCCGATTGCTTCTTGCTCAAAAAGCCTGGTCAATGGACAATGCGGTGGATGCAAGGACGGCAAGTGTGAAGTTGATAAAGAAATGGATTGTGCATGGGAACGTATTTATAAGCGACTGGAAAAACTTGAACTGCTTGAAAATATGAAATACCCGGCAAAGCTACGTAACTTCGCACCATAATACAGCATATCAAAATAAACGAGTCATTCCGGACTTGTTCACTAACAACACTACTTTCGGAATTCCTTTGAAAAAATATACAAATCCGGGAGATTGCGGCTTGGAGGCTGCAATAACAGGATACTTTACGACAAATAATAACTTTAACTAGGAGATAATCATATGAGAATTTCAGAATTATTTGCTAAAGGCGAATTTGTTCTTACCGCAGAAGTTGGTCCACCTAAGGGTTTTAACCTTGATCACCTTTTGCATGAAGCTGAAGAATTTCTTCAGGATATTCACGCAATAAATGTTACTGACTGTCAGTCATCCGTCATGCGTCTGAGCTCCCTTGCAACATGTAAGGCGTTAAAAGACAAGGGACTCAATTCAATATACCAGCTTACATGCCGTGACCGCAACAGGATTGCCCTGCAATCGGATCTGCTTGCTGCCGCATATTTTGGCATCGATAATATGCTGGCGCTTACAGGCGACCACACCGTTATGGGTGATACAAAACAGGCTAAACCTGTTTTTGACTTGGATTCCGTTTCACTGCTGCATTGTGTTAAAACCCTTGAGAGCGGCTTTGACATTGCAGGCAACGAGCTTGACGGTGATCCTCCTAAATTCACAAAAGGCGCTGTCGTTTCACCTTGCAGTGACTCTGTTGATGTTCAATTGGCAAAAATGGAGCGTAAAGTTGAAGCAGGTGCTGAATACTTCCAGACTCAGGCTGTTTATGACTCTGAGAAATTCATTCGCTTCATGGAAAAAGCAAAGCAGTTTAAAATCCCTGTTCAGCTCGGTGTCATCATTCCCAAAAATGCCGGTATGGCAAACTTCATGAACAACAACATTGCCGGCGTAAGCATTCCGGCTTGGGTCATCGAAGAGCTTAAAGCTGATAAAGAAAAAACCAAAGCCGGCATCACTGGTGTCGAGATTGTAGCAAAAATCATCAAAGAGTGCCGCGAGCATTGCCAAGGCGTTCATATCATGGCTCTCGGCTGGGAATCAAAGGTTCCTGCGCTCTTAGAGCAGTCGGGTCTTAAATAAATAATATTAAACTCAAATCTCAAATCCCTTGATTGTACAAAAGCATGATCAAGGGATTTGACGATGTTGAAATTGTTTTGCAAAATGTTGTAGATTTTTCACCAACTACGCGAAAAACCTTGAATTGCCGCTGGCCTTTCAAGGTTTTTTAATTCAGACAGAACAAAGCTGCTGTGCATTTGCAAAGCTATTTTGAGCACGAAGCACTATGACGGGTCTGCCCACTTTCCACCAGAGAAAACAAAATCATCTCCGTATTGACCCAGTTTAGTCAATGCAATAATCCAGTCAACCAAGCTCCAAACTCCGACGCCACCAAGGGTGATGATTTTCAGAATGCCCAGTCCGACTTGGCCTCTGATAAATCTGTCTACGCCAATAGAGCCAAAGAGGAAAGTGCCAACCCATGTGTGAACATATTTGTTAATACGCTTTTCCATAACTACCTTCTTTCATATATTGAAATTATAAATTTATTTGAGAATCGACCTAATTCTGAGTTCAAATAAACTCGGGCAGAAATTAGCATCCTCATTAATTCGCCCGGATAAATGACCATTTCGTCAACTCTCCCAGTCATTCTACAATATCTTTAGCGCAATTTCAACTCTTTTTGGATGTTTTTTATTTATTTTTCTGTCCGCTGGTGCAAATGAGGAAAATCATTAGTAACATCCCAGCACTCCAGGCTTACAGGGTGTTGCTGATGGTTTTGCTGTCGAGGGAATTCCTGACATTTGACTTTATTCCCCTCCTTGGAGGGGTGGCAGGCGAAGCCTGACGGGGTGGTCTTTGGGGGCGAGATAAAAGA
>WQUY01000078.1 GCA_009781855.1 Oscillospiraceae bacterium
GAACGGTTTATAAAAAAGTCTTAAACTATCTTATATAAATCATAAAAGCGTGGGTCGAAAATTTCGGCTCACGCTGTTTTTATAAATCTTATTGCTTTTGCACCATTGCTTTGCTATACTTCTGAGTAGTGCATTTCCCCAAAAGCATAGCCTATTTGGAGGTAATAGTGACCATGAACAGAGAAAAAACATTTATTATGCTCAAACCCGATTGTATCAAAAGAGGATTGGTCGGCGAGGTTATCAGCAGAATCGAGAAGAAAGGCTGGCGTATCACCGAGGCTAAAACACTGACTCTTGAACCAGGTTTTTTATACGAATTTTATGAACACCTTACAGAAAAGCCGTATTTTCTGGATGTGTTTAATTATATGCTTTCCGGCACAGTGCTGGGCATGGTTGTAGAAGGCGAGAATGCTGTCAATGGAATGCGCAAAATCATCGGCTCGACGATTTTTGAAGAGGCGCTTCCAGGCACAATTCGCGGCGACTTTGCAGTAAGCAGCGCAAACAGCCTGATTCACGCTTCAAAGTCTGCAGCGCATGTGCGGAAAGAACGAGATATTTTCTTCAAAAAATAGAAGAAAAACACAAATTCAGGCGCCTCATATCCTTTCTCTTGGAGTGGAATGGGACAGCCTCATCAAAATTAAAAAAGCTGCCGTCAAGTGAGTTGCGGCAGCCTTTTTTTATACAACATTTCTCTTTTTTCGTATATCATCGCCCCGGAAAGTCAGGACTTGATACTCACCTTCGAGCCTTGACATTATTTGTTCGGAATACTGCCTGCGTAGTTCGGCAAGTGTCAGGTTAGAACTTACGATTGTTTTCTTGCCCGTCACAAGCCGGGTATTTATTATCTCATAAAGCGCACTGATAACAAAGTTGTTGCACATTTCGGTTCCCAGATCATCTATAATAAGAAGGTCGCACTCAAGGTATCGCTTCACTTGATTTTTGGCTGATTCCGTATCCCCTGTCCCAAATTTTGCATCAGCAAATGTTGAAAACAAGGGCGATGCCATATCATACACAACAGAGTACCCGTTTTCGGCAACCACTCGCGCAATACAGGCCGATAAAAATGTTTTGCCAAGCCCCGGAGCACCATTAAAAAACAGGTTCATAGATTTTTTGCCAAACTTCCGTGCATATTCAACGCAGGTTTCGTAAATAATCTCCATAGCTCTGCGGACAGAAATCCCAGTGTCTGACGATGGGTCGTCGTCATAGTAAGATAACTCGAAACTATCGAATGTTTCGTCGCCCAATTTGAGCAAACTACTCAATGACTCTCTGAGTTTCGCTTTGTATATTTCCATCAGGCATTTACAAATACTTGTGCCCACATATCCGGCATCACCACAAAGCCCACACATAGGTTCGTCATCAAGAAATCTATCCGCAAACCCTGCTTTTTGCAGTGCACTGCTGCGCTGCTCCTGCAACTCAAGATTTCGCAGCTTTACATCTTCAGCATCTTCAAAATGCGCCGTGCCAAGGGCAACAGCAACCAGCTCTGCCATAGTTTCTCTGATTGCAGCATCGAGTGCCCGGATGCGTGGGGCGCTTATATAGACTTTTTGCAGCCTGGCATCATAGCGCTCTTCTTTCAGCCTGCGCTTTTCATAAAGCTCATCTTTAGCCTTGGCCAATATTTTTCCGTCTAAAGCCACTTTCTTCCCCTCTTAGTCCTCTTTGAGTTTGTCCAATAGACGTTGCATCCTGTCTACTTCCGCTTGATTGGCAGCGCCGAATTTCTCCCCATAGGTTTTTGCTCTCGGCATTGCGATTCCTCTGTCAGACATTCTGTCTTTTTCCATTATCTCCTGCGGCGAATGCAAACATTTTGCGTGCCAACTGGTCATGATTTTGTCTATATATCTCCAGACGAACTTGCCTGTTTGAACCATCATTCTGTCATAGGCAATGGCAACAGCATCGGCTCCAAAACCCATTTCAATCCAGTTATCAACATAACTCGTCTCGGTTTCTGAGAGCTCCCTGCTTAACAATTGAAGCGAACGCTTGATTTCTCCACGGGCGCTCCTACGGTTTTCCAGAGCTTTGAGATATTTTTCGGCGCAGTCAAGTGAAAAAACGCCTTCACGCTCCCACGTGTACGCCGCTTTTTCGATGTAACGAATCGACGGCATCCGTCCGCCGCTTCTCGCGCGGCTTTCTGATATGCAGTGTGTAACCAGTTGTAAAATAACCTCAGGCTCCAAACTGAGATCCTCATATATACCAAACAAACGTTGCAGCTCATCTTGTGAAAGAATCTTACCCAGACTTCGCTGCACCTCTTCTACAAGTGCTCCGAAAATTGAAGAGGATCCCATTTCGGCTTTTATATCTTCGATGGTGCGTTTGGGCGGCTCAAGATTTCTTTTTTCTACATGGTCTGTTTTCAAGCCACTTTCGCTACGAATTAATGCGACATCCGCTTTAACGGCTTGGATATCGCTTTTGCTATCGTCTGCTTCTTTTTCCGGCTCGGCATCTAATCTCACCAATCCAAGCCGAGACAACACAGACATCGAAGCGATTATGCCCTCTGTGCTTTTCCCAAGTACAGAGGCAAACTCCTGCACTGTGCTGTAACCGCGGGTTTTGAGGATGCACAGATAGAGAAGCGTGGCATCTCCATCACCCGCATTTATGAGTTTATCTATAGCCTGCCCGGTGAGCGTTATTGTCTCAGAACCGGGCAGCAGGTATTTGAAGTTAGACATTTCGTTATTTACTCTTGATTTTCCCTATCAAATCTTGCAAAACATCTTCCATATCGGGGGTTCCGATTTCCTGTAATTCATATGCAACACGGGTGCTTGGTTTGTTGACTTTAATTACACGCGCCAAATCGATCGGCGTTGCAATGATAACACTGTCGCAATCTGTTTTGTCGATAGTTGCCGCCAAATCACGCATTTGTTCTTCTCCATAACCCATAGCCGGAAGTAGATTTCCGATTTCTGGATAGGTCTTGAAGGTCTCTGCGATTTTGCCGACTGCATATGGCCTTGGATCGACGATTTCAGCCGCGCCAAAACGTTTTGCAGCTACGATACCCGCTCCAATCTTCATTTCACCATGTGTTAATGTTGGGCCGTCTTCTACAACGAGAACACGCTTTCCGCGAATAGCAGCAGCATTGTCTACGCTGATTGTTGAGGCTGCATCTACTACTATCGCACGTGGATTTACTTTTTCTATATTTGCTCTGACCGCTAAAATATTTTCATAATCTGCACTGTCAATTTTATTTATAACAACAACATCGGCAAGGCGGAGGGTCACCTCACCCGGATAGTATGAAAGCTCGTGGCCTGGGCGGTGAGGATCTGTAACGGTCACCATCAGGTCAGGCTTATAAAATGAGAAGTCATTGTTGCCACCGTCCCATAGTATCACATCGCATCCGTCCGGATCATTTTCAGCGGCACGAAGAATCGCTTCATAGTCAACACCTGCATATATGACATTCCCGCGCTCAATGTGCGGTTCATATTCTTCCATTTCCTCTATTGTACAGTTGTGCTTTTTGAGATCATCAATCGTTGCAAATCTCTGTACTTTTTGAGCTTCCAAATCACCATATGGCATCGGATGGCGGATTGCTATAACTTTCAGCCCTGCTGCCATAAGGATTTCTGCTATACGGCGTGAAGTCTGACTTTTGCCACAGCCCGTGCGCACAGCTCCGACCGCAATAACGGGTTTTGTGCTTTTTATCATTGTATTTTTGTGGCCAAGCATTGAGAACGCTGCACCTGCCGCATTGACTCTCGCACCCAAACTCATGACATAATCATATGGCACATCGCTATACGAAAAAATACATTCGTCAACGTCAAGTTCCTTGATGAGCTTTTCCAATTCAGACTGCTCATAGATGGGTATACCGTTTGGATACAGCTTACCTGCAAGCGATGCCGGATATTTTCGGTCCGCTATGTCAGGTATTTGCGCTGCTGTGAAAGCAACTACGTTGTAGTCGGGATTGTCCCTGTAGGAAGTGTTGAAGTTGTGAAAATCCCTGCCTGCTGCTCCGATAATGATTATTTTTTGTTGTGCCATTGTCATTCATCCTCTCTTTCAAACTCTAGAAAAACTACATTTCAAGCGTGTAGTATATCAAAAACATTTGAATATTTCAAATGTTTTCGGCAAGTATATCCCGAGTATATCAGTTTGGAAATCGCCGGGCTGCAGCGTAGGGGCAGACAACATAGAAATAGCTTGCTTATATCCACTATCTATGCTACATTAGACCAGGTTCTGTACGCACCGGGCTTAGAGGCTCGGTCAATTCAATACTTTGGCGGTGTAAAAATGAACATTTGGCATAATATCAATCCTGAAAGAATCAAGCCACACGATTTTGTCGGCGTTATAGAAATTTCTGAAGGATCGAAAATGAAATATGAACTGGACAAGGAAACGGGTGCGCTTATTTTGGATCGTGTCCTTTATACAAGCACCATATATCCTGCAAATTACGGATTTATCCCTCGCACATTCGCTGATGATAGCGACCCTTTAGATATACTGGTTTTATGTTCTGAGCAAATTATTCCAATGGCGCTGGTTCGCTGTTATCCCATAGGCGCAATTATAATGACAGACGGGGATGCCAGAGATGAAAAGATAATATCTCTGCCTTTTAGCGACCCGCGTTACAATTGCTACCATGATATTTCAGAGCTTCCGTCGCATGTTTTTGAGGAGATGACCCATTTCTTCTCAATCTATAAAAAACTTGAGCACAAAGCCACTGCAGTTTCTGAGGTCGTTGGCAAAGACGAAGCAATTCAGTTTGTCAGAAAGGCAATGGATAGTTACAATGTGCAATTTGGGAAGTATGGGTACTAATACTTCACGCTCAAAATAAGTATACAAAATTGCGGGCAAATCGAAAACATAATTGAGGGATTGTTGCACTAAGAAAATTGTGGCAGTCTCTTTTATATTTGCATCCCCACATCCCAGAGTGACAGAGTCTTGCCGATGGTTTTTTGTTTTGCACTAATCAAACGACAGCTCTGTCCTTCCTATCAAATCCGATTGAAGCTCGGGCGACAACTCAACAAAATAAGCTGAATACCCTGCTATACGGACAACCAAGTCTTTGTATTTTTCAGGGTTTTTTTGCGCTGCAATCATAGTATCCTTACCTACGATGCTGAATTGACTCTGCATACCCCCATGATCAAAATAAGTATCCATCAGCGCGATCAGATTCTCACGCCCCAGCTGCCCCGAGACCGCTGTCGGCGCAAATTTCCAGTTGAGGATTATTCCATTTGCAATCCGTGCATGCTCAAGCTTCGCCGCTGATTTTGCAACGGCTGTAGGCCCACGGCGGTCATGCGAACCGCAAGCCGTATGCGCAGGGCCTATACAATCAGAAACCGGCTCCCCTGCTTTCCTGCCATCCGGAGTTGCCGTCACAACTGAGCCGTGCATTACATTATTAGTCACTGAAAACACACCCGGATAAAACGCACCGCCATGTGCAGTGGGGCGATATTCAATATGCTTACAATAAGAGGCGACCACAAATTTTGCAATATCGTCGGCAAAATCGTCATCATTTCCATAGTGATGCATCCTGTCAGAGTTCACAAGAGCATACAGAGGCTCGTAACCATCCCAATTGGCACTCAGGGCAGAAAGAAGCGTTGCGCCCGTCACTTTTTTGTCCTCAAACACCAGCTGCTTTATCACTGACAGAGCATCTGCCGCCGAACCGACTCCAACCGCTTGTGGGCCGGAACCATTATATATCGCTCCGCCTGCCGAAACATCCATGCCTTTTTCTATACAACCATCTATCAGCAAAGAAAGGTATGGCAGAGGCTTTAATCTTTGGTGAACTATATCGCACTTATTGACCAGCGAAACCAGGGTGTCACACCAGTATTTCATTTGTTTTTCATAGGAATCCAAAACTGCTTCAAATGATGTGAAAGTTTCAAGACTCCCGGTGTTTGGACCAAGTGTGCCGCCCGCTCCAGCGCAAACATCGTATTGTACACATTTTTCTGAGCAGCCTATACACTTTCCACCGTTTATGGCCAGTTGCATTATCTTGGTGAGGTTGACCGAGCCAGAGTCATGCCACCCATAAGTTTTGCCCGGTATGCTCGGCTCAACGCAACCGACGCCAACATAATTGCGCGCATCGGCAAGACTTCTGCCATAATTCAGCAGCGACCGTATCATCGGTTCATCATTAAATATTTTAGGTTCACCCGTCCCTATGCGTATCACATTAAACACTTTTTCTTTAAACTCAGGCGGTGAGTGCTCGTGAAGGCGCACACCCATCCATGGGTTTGGTATCCGGGTGTGCGCATGTGCGTCCAGTACCATATAGCTCAAATCATTCGTGATATCGTTACCATCCTCATCCACCCCGCCAACATCAAGGGCTGTGCCACCCATGATTGTTCCGGATGAGAATACAATTGCATTTTTGTCCCGAATTTTTCGCAATTCGTGCATTTTCAAAAAGCTATGTTCTATGAGTTCCTGAACAAATTCACGCTTTACGCCTTTTTCCATATCCGCTTTATAAAAAGGATAGAAAATCTGATCAAAGCGACCATAGGTGATTGAATGGCCATTGGATTCAATGATGATCATATTGGTCGCTATATGCCAAAGCTGAATGGCTTCCCAAAAATTACGCGGAGCACCATGTGATATGTGCAGACAGTTTTCAGACACGCAAAAAAGCTCTTCACGGCGTTTTGCATCCATCTCGTTTTCAGCCATTTGCGCAGCAAGGATACCATAGCGCTTTATAAAATTTTGTACGCCCTCAAGCATGATTAGCTCAGCCTGGTAGAACTCTTGCTTTTTCAAGTCTTTCGGATTTGCAGAGTCAAGCGTTGCAGCACGCTCTTCAATCTCCCTTTTTATGCCCCCGAAGCCCACTTTAAAAAGCTTTTCATAATTTGCCGTCACATGCCCCACCCCTGCATAGATAAAAAGACTCTCCAACAGCACTGCTGCGCCAAGATGTGAGCCTTTGCGCTCTTCCTGAGTGTACATTGCAATAATTGCCTCAGAAACTGTCCTGCCTTTCCAGTCTTCCTGAAGCGATAGAATACCCGCCTTTGTTTCCTCATCTATTACATAACGGTCATTGCGCCGGTTTTCAAGAGGCTCGTTTATAAGTTCATCACAGAGCCAATCTATTGAAAATTCAGGATATATAGGCGCACAGTTCGGCGGTGCAGCCAGCTCCCCTACTATGAGTTCACCGGGCCAGATGTTTATTGGTACACGCTCAAAAACTTCTTTTAGTGCATATGCCCAAATGATGTTTTGTGGGAACATCGCATACTTTTTGAAGCATTCCGTAACAATCAACGCCCTATGTGCATCGGCTGATGTATCCGTCTCTTTATTCCGCCTGAGCATGTTGTTAATGCGCGGAAATGGCGACGGGTTCTCGGTGAGGCTGGATATTCCAACACCCCATTCACGGTCTTTTGGCTCAATTGCTAAAGGAACATCAGATGATTGTGTATTTACTTGCATTATGATTCCTCCAAACATTGGTAAGTGCACACTGTTTATTGCTCTGACAGCGTTTTCATATTTTTCTAAACAACCCTATGACGAGATAAATCACCGCTCCCGCCAGAAAAGCAATATTGAATCCAAATGTCATGGACAAAATAATGGATATGACTGAACCCGTTACCGACAAGGTTCCGTTTACCCCCCACATGACAGGGATTATATCTTTTCTATCGCTCTCACCCAAAAGAACTATCCCTCTGGGAAAAGGCATGCCCATAAAGAAACCCGGAACCGCCGCAACGATAGAGGAAATCATTATTTTTCCGGCAGTGCTCAGTCCCGCTGTATTTTGAAATATGAGCTGCAATGAGGCAAGCACCATAAAGCATATGACCGCCGCTATAACAGGTGGCAGATACATCCCGCCCACAATGCGCGAAAAAAGTTTGCGACTACTTAAAAAGCCACCCAAACCGCATCCAATCAGCATGGCCGCCAATATATAGGAAAACGCCAGCGTTGGATGTCCTAAGTATAAAATAAACATCTGAATCAAAGGTATCTGAACCATCACGAATCCCATGCCAAGTAGCCCAAAATAGATTGATGGTTTCAGATTTTCTTTCTTTCTGGCTTGTGGAGCAATCAGCAAAGACGCGCCGATCAAGCTCAATAGTAAAATTAACAAAAGCACTGATGGGATGCCCCTGTCAAAATGAAAGAAATAGGGGCTGTCGTCAATTACTGGGTCAACATTTGCATCAAAAAAATCGGCAAACGCATCTAAAGAAATCGAGCCGTCTGAAATGAGAGAGAGCATTGCCCATTCATGTCGCTCAGGTATGTGCGCAGGCGTGGCATTTATATTGAGCATTTCTCGCTCCAGCATCATGCTTTCTTGTTCGCTAAATGGTCGGTCTTTGACAATAATGACCGGGGCAATCATCTGCTCTTCCCCACCGATTTTCTCAAGAATGTAAAACATCGCCATATAATCAGGCGTATCCTGCAATGGAATACCTCTATTGACCAGCGCCTGCATGGCGGTTGTCGTTAGTCTGATCAAGGAGTTTTGATCATGCGTGACAAAGGCGATCCTGCCATCTGCGCTGAGGATATCTAAGTAATCTTCCATGGCCTGCACGGTATGAATGTAGTTTTCGGAAAGTGCCAATCCAACGCCCTGTGTGGTGTTGGTCACCACCAGCGAGAGGAAGATTATATCAAACTGCTCATCGGTAGTTCTC
>WQUY01000079.1 GCA_009781855.1 Oscillospiraceae bacterium
CATCTTTCTGCAATGGATAAGTTTATTGCGACCATTAAAGCAAGTGACGAAGAAGTTCCGGAGCTTGTTCGTGTAAACTTTAACCGTGAGGTAGACCTATGATGTATGCACTTGATGCAAATAACACTAAACACCTTGACAGAGTAGATGATTTAGATATTGTTAACTGGACAGAGTGAAATATTACAACATATGCGCCCCCTTGTGAACTGATGCTTCGTGAGGGGTCTGTTACTTTTTGGTAAGCGTCAAAGCTGCTCCTTTCAGAGAAGCAAAACTCGGCTACTTTGAGGGAAGCGGGGCGGAAATCCATCCGACAAAACCGATGGGAATTCAGCTCCCATCAGCTTAAATGGTTGAAATTACAAAATTTTATTTTCAGCTCTTGCATCGACCACAAGCTCAATGTGTACAGTTTCACCAACTATTTGAAAAAGGATTAAGAGATAGCTTCCAAGTGAAAGTTTGCGATATTTACCGGAGGGTATGTATGGGTTTTCATAGTGTGGGCACCTTTCAGGTAAGTTCTCTAAAGAGGTTACTCGATCCTCAAACTGGTCAAACAGATTGAGTGCCGCATTAATGTTTACTTGAGCCAAAAAGACTGCATGCTCAAAAAGCAAGTCCTTTGCTCTGGGGGATACAAGGACTTGATACTTTTGGACATCACTCATTGGTTGCACCAACCGACAGAGCCTTGAGCATTGCTCGACCTTCTGCGATAACATCACGAGCAGGAATGTCAGAAACTCCACGAAGTCTGTCCGATTCAACTGCAAGCAATTGTTCTCGAATACTAAGTTGCTTTTCGCGTTCATAAAAAGCAACGATGTTCATGACCACTAAATCCCCCTCACCATTGACAGTGAGATGGACAGGTTCTTTAGTTGATTTGCATAGCTCTGAAATATCCTTATATCCATTCCGGATTGCTTTTGAAGATTTGATAATCATGACGACACCTCATTTTGAAATTATTGCAACCTAATTGCATACTAATTATACCACGAAAGCTGTTTTTAGACAACCTCACTATACAGTCGATGAAGTTGCAGGTGCAAACTGGCGAATCGGATTAGAAATCCACTTTTCTCATTTCATACTAAACGCCACTCGCTGCACCACTGTTGCATTTACAAAGGAACTTGCTCTTATCTTTGATTATATCATATAATTTTGATTTATCTCGACATGTAAATTAGTTTATGATACAATAGATTCATCTTGAGCAAAGGAGTCGCTGATTGATGAAACGCAAAATAACGGAAAATTTGGTTCAGTGGAAAAGCAAGACGTCCGGGCGTATGCCGCTCTTGGTATACGGCGCGAGGCAAGTCGGCAAGACTCATATCATACGCAAATTCGGTGATAAATACTATAAAAACACCGCTTATTTCAATCTTGAAACCAATCAGACAGTGAGTTCTTATTTCGCTGAAAATATTGAACCGGAACGTATTTTGCGCTTTCTTGAAACAGAATCACAAGAACGAATTATTCCAGGTGACACGCTTATCATATTTGACGAAATCCAATCTTGTGAGCGCGCATTGACATCCCTAAAATATTTCAACGAAAAGACACCTGAATACCATATCGTTTGCGCCGGCAGTTTGTTGGGCGTCGCCGTCAACCGTGAAAAGTATTCCTTCCCGGTCGGCAACGTGGATTCAATAACATTGTTTCCGCTTGACTTTGAAGAATTTTTATGGGCGCTGAATAATGAGCGGCTCTGCGAAGAAATAAAATCCGCATATGAAAAAAATGAAGCGTTACCTTACGCTTTGCACGAAAAGGCACTTGATTTATATAAGCAATACCTTATCACAGGTGGAATGCCCCGTGCGATTTTGGAATATATAGAAACCAAAAGTTTTTTGACCGTGCCTGATTTACAGAATAAAATCATGAACGACTATATCGCGGACATGGCTAAATATGCGACAATTACCGAAAGCGTTAAGATTCGCGCTGCGTATGATTCAATTCCGGTTCAGCTTGCCAAGGAAAATAAAAAATTTCAATACAAGCTGGCACAACTGGGAGGCACCGCAACCATATTCGGTGCGGCCATAGAATGGTTAGAATTTGCCGGTGTAGTGCTGAGATGCGAGAGAGTCGAACAAGGATTTATGCCGATCTCTGTTTATCGGGATTTGGCGAGTTTTAAGCTGTATATGAGTGACACCGGGCTATTGACAATGAAAAGCGGTATTTCACAGCAAGCCATTTTATCGACCGGCGAAACCCCAAACAACTTCATTGGCTTTGTTACGGAAAATTATGTGGCGCAGGCGTTGGCGAATAAGCGTTACGGACTTTATTATTGGACGAGCACGGGAACGGCGGCACTAGATTTCGTTCTGCAAAAAGGGGATGACATCATAGCGGTCGAGGTAAAGACCGGCACAAACACAAAATCTAAAAGTCTGAATATGTTCGTTACCAAATATAAGCCAGCTTATTCGATCCGCATCTCTTCAAAGAATTTCGGTTTTGAGAACAATATTAAATCTGTTCCGCTATACGCTGTGTTTTGCATATAGACGTTTGAGCAATGATTCGCAGCAACAGCCGGCCATCGTCGGCGGTTGTTGCTGTTCTAGTGTTGTGTGACAACGGAAAAATCAATACTACGCTCCGACCAACTTCATGTCAAGAATGTTAGTGTAAAACCATATTTATCTTGACATAAATGCAAATGTGCAGTACTCTACCTTTAGAGGTGAGCAGATTGAAAAGAGCTATTTCGTGTGAATTAATGGAGTGGAAAGCCAAGAGCCACCGTATGCCGTTACTCCTATACGGAGCAAGGCAGGTTGGAAAGACTCACATAATCCGAGAGTTTGGCAAAGAACATTACAAAAACATGGCATATGTCAATCTCGAAACTGACCCCATTGCAAGCACCTGGTTTGATGATAATATTGACCCCAAGCGAATCATAATGCTTCTGGAGGCACATATCAAATCACGCATCATCCCAGATGAGACGCTTATAGTTTTCGACGAGATACAGTCTTGTGAAAGAGCATTGACCTCTCTAAAATATTTTAATGAGAACGCTCCCGAGTACCATATTATTGCGGCGGGCAGCCTGCTTGGTGTTGCTATAAAGCGCAAAGACTACTCCTTTCCGGTTGGGAATGTGGAGTCAAAAACTTTGCATCCTTTTACGTTTGAAGAGTTTTTATGGTCACAGAAGGAAGATATACTTGTTGAAGAGATAACAACAGCATTTATTACAAACACTCCATTGCATCCCAGCCTACACAAAAGAGCTTCCGACTTGTATAAAGTATATTTAATAGTCGGTGGTATGCCCGCAAGCATTCTTGAATATATGAACACAGGTTCACTCGTCACTGTTCCAGGCGTGCAGAATGGTATAATCAACGACTATATTGCTGACATGGCAAAATACGCATCAGATAGCGAGGCTATCAAAATTCGGGCAGCATACAATTCCGTCCCTGCTCAGTTGGCAAAGGAAAATAGAAAGTTCCAATATAAAGTAATCCAAAGAGGTGGTAGCAGTTCTATATTCGGTGACGCTATTGATTGGCTCGAAACAGCCAGGGTTGTTAATAAGTGTTATAACTTGTCAACGCCGGAAATGCCTCTTGAGGTTTATAAAGATTTCACGAACTTTAAGCTATACATGAGCGACACAGGGCTTTTGACAATGACAAGCAGAACCCCACAGGAAATTATTTTGAATCTTAGTGAAACGGAGAATAGGTTCTTGGGGGCTATAGCGGAAAACTATGTTGCACAGCATTTTGCTGCCCACGATAAAAAACTGCTCTATTGGCGTAGCGAAAGCAAAAGCGGCGGTCAGGCAGAGATAGATTTTGTGATACAAGAAGGTACTGACATAATTCCGGTTGAGGTTAAAGCGGGGGAACGTGTTGCTTCACGCAGTTTAAGCGTATTTGTTAAGCGATTCAAGCCTCCGTACTCCATCAGAATTTCCGGTAAAAATTTCGGATTCGAAAACGAAATAAAATCAGTGCCGTTATATGCAACGTTTTGCATATAAAAACGAGTGTAACGTATTCCAAATAGCTAGTACTTCATTCTTGAAATAAGTTTGCAAAGATTGTGGTAGTTTTTTTCGTCTGGCAAGGCAAAAAACTGCGGGAATACCACAGGTCTTTCAAGGTTTTTTAACGAAGTCAAACGGAACAAAGATGCCGCAAAATTTGTAAGCTTATTTTGAGAATGGAGTACTCGTATAGCTTCTGTGATAAAATTATTCGGAAAGATCTTGATTATGGTTAGAAAATTTGTAGGCAGATTCTCAATTTATCATCTGATGATTATTGCGTTGTTGGCGGCGCTCGGTATTGCAGTGAAAATTCCATTGCAACCACTGGCGCAAATGATAACCGGACCATTATTTGTTCCCGGTGGAGCAATGGCAGGCGGTATTTACATGATGTTTCCTGTCCTCGCAGTCTCCATAACCGGCAAAACAGGCGCTGCAGCGCTTTGTGGCTTTGTGCAAGCGCTATTGGTGTTGATTACCGGATTGGGAGGACATCATGGGGCGCTTACGATTGTGACCTATACTGTTCCGGGTTTGGCGATTGACCTCGTGATGCTGCTATCGCACCATAGAGGATGTTGCCGAATCTGTTGCTTCTTTGGCAGCATGGCTGCAAATTTGACAGGAACGCTGCTTGTCGGTGCCGCATTTTTCTCAATACCACTCATACCACTTTTGCTCATGCTTTGCTCGGCGGCACTATCCGGAGGGCTCGGCGGACTTTTGGCATGGTCAATCACAAAGCAACTCAAAAAGATGATCAAAATAGGTGGAGAAAAAACTACAAAAGCAGGGAGAGGATCAACGCGTGAGTGAAGTAAGCACCCAAAAAGAGGGCAATAAAAGCACAAAAATCATAATCATAATACTCTGCGCACTCGCTCTTGCAGTCGTTGTATTGGCTATATTGCATCAAGGGAACATATCTGAACGCCTTGAGCTGCAAGCCGATGGCGCATTCTTAGTAACCGTAGGTGCGGATACACACCATGTGTCCATGAGCGACTTGCGAAGCATTGGAGCTGTTGCGGTTTCATCAAGTCCCAGAGGTGTTTCGAGAGATTTTACCGGAGTGCCGTTGGTGCGCATATTTGACTATTTTGGCATAGATTATTTCGAGGCAGAGACTGTCATTTTCACAGCACTGGATGGATTTGTGACAGCAATATCTATCGCTGAAGCGCTAGACGAAACCAACACATTTATTGTATTTGAAGAAGATGGTCAGCCGCTGGGCACAAGGGAAGAGGGTGGACTCGGCCCATATATGGTTGTTGTCGCACGAGATCAATTCCCAAATCGTTGGGCAAGATATTTGATGGAAATTACATTACAGTAGGAGGCAGGCCGTGACGGCAATAGAAGTAAAAAATCTTTCAGTGTCCTACGATGGATATGATGTGCTGCGCAACTTTTCGCTTTCTGTGGGAGTGGGCGAGGCGGTGCTGATCAGAGGTCTTTCAGGATGTGGAAAATCAACGCTCCTCCATGCCATTTGCGGACTTATTCCTGATGTTATCGAAGCCGAATATTCAGGCGAAGTATTGATATTTGGTACGCTTGTAAAGAGCTTGAGCGTTGCAGAGCGTGCCAAACAACTCGGAATAGTGTTCCAGAATCCTGAAACTCAGCTCTTTTGTGATTCTATTGAAGATGAAATAGCCTTTGGGCTTGAAAATATCTGTATACCACATGATGAAATGGCACAGCGTATAGAGCAAATGCTAAAACTCACGAACATGGAAAATTTTCGTTTTGCTTCACCAAAAGCATTATCAGGCGGGCAGAAGCAGCGTGTGGTACTTGCTGCGGTCTTGGCGCTTGACCCTAAAGTATTACTGCTCGACGAAGCGCTCTCACAGCTTGACCGTCGAGGCAAAGACGCACTTCGTGAGCAACTGCGCTTGTTGCGTAATGAAGGCCGAACAATGCTGATGGTAGACCATGACGATGAACTGATGTCCATCGCAAGCCGCATTGTCAATCTATAGGTAAAAATAATTAATATGGAGTGCAGATTGGATTTTAAGATTCTTATAATGGCGATCTCAGTGGTGCATCATGACTGGTGGTTTCTCACTTGAACTGAAAAATGTGCGTTTTGCCTATTCCGACAATGAAAAACGACAAGATTTTTCACTCTATGTAGAACACTTTTCTCCCAAAGGTTGTACTGCGCTGATGGGTGAAAACGGAAGCGGAAAAACAACACTCGGCAAACTGGCCGCAGGTGTTTTGAGACCGGATTCCGGATGTGTTTTATATAATGGAGCGGATATTGCCAAGCGGAAACTCGGACAAATCGGCAGATGCGTTGGATATTTATTTCAAGAGCCATCACGTCAACTTTTTACAGCACATCCGCTCACCGAGATTGCATTTGCCCTAGAATTGCAAGGTATATCTAAATCTGAAGCGGAAGCAAGAGCCATGGAACTTTTGCGGCAATTTGAATTAGAGCATATAATAGGCCATACAACATATACGCTCAGCCGTGGCGAAAAGCAACGGCTTGCTATTGCGGCAACGATGGTCATGGAGCCGCAATTCTTTGTGTTAGACGAGCCCACAACCGGCCTGGATAAACGACGCCGGAATATCTTGGTGCAAACATTGCATACGCTTTTGGCAAAAAATATCGGGATTTTACTGATCAGCCACGATAGGGAATTTGCAGATGCACTGCATGCGGATATACGGATCATGGATGGAGGGAGGCTTGTTGATGAAAAAGCCTGATCCCCGCATCATATTTGCCCTTGTACTTGTTTTGTCGAGTTTTGCTGTGATTATCCGTGAAGACCTAAAGCTTATGGCCGGGCTCATGCTCATGTCCATTTTGTGTGCCTTAGCCATTGGCGTGGATTTTCGCAAGATGTTCAGACGACTGAAACGTTTATTACAGCTGCTGCTTGTTGTTTCTATTTTGCGTAGTATATTTGCACCGTCCGGAACCATCTTGCTGGAGTCGTGGGGCATTGCACTCTTGACTGTCGGCGGGATTGAAATGGGTGCTCTGGTGCTGCTTCGGTTCGGCCTTTTCCTTACAAGCGGGGCAATGCTTACATGTTACCCTGTGCGGATGCTTATTCAGGGCATGGTGCAGATCAAAATGCCTTATGAAATTGCATACATGATTTCCGTCGGCGTGCGATTTATTCCGCAGCTTGCCGAAGAGCTCAAAGACAGCCTGATTGCATTGCAGTTACGCGGTGTTGTAATTGAGGATTTGAAATTAAGGAAAAAACTTTCGCTGTATACATATCTTTTATTGCCGGTGGTTGTGTCCAGTATGCAAAATGCAAAAGAGCTTGCAATGAGCATGGACATGCGTGCATTTCGTGCATATCAAAGCCGCACGAGCTTTTTTAAGCTCATGCTTTGTCCGAGTGATATTGTTATTTTGTGTGTCATATCGGCGTTTGCGGTATTTATGAGTGTTGTATTAATTATGGGGGTGTAGTATTTTGAAGGTATTGAGTGTCTGTGGGATATCAGGGAGTGGGAAGACGACCACTGTTGAGCACATCATCACAGAACTTACAGCGCGGGATTACCGCGTTGGTTCAGTTAAAGAAATTCACTTTGAGGCATTTGCCATGGATTCCGATCCACAAAGCAACACGCGACGCCACCGCACGGCCGGGGCACGATTGGTTTGCGCACGTGGGATCAACGAGACGGATCTGTTGTTTGAAGAAAAGCTCCCGGTGGCGAAGATACTGGAGTTTTATGAAAAAGATTATGATTGGGTTGTAATGGAAGGGGTATCCGACATCTGCATACCTACGATTGTCACCGCTCACAACGAAAATGATCTTGCTGAAAAGTGGAGCAACATGGCTTTTTGCGTGTCCGGACGTATATCTTCGCAGATTAAAGAATATTGCGGCGTTCCTGCGATTAATGCAACGACTGATATCAAGCGACTTGTTGATTTGATTGAACTCAAAGTCTATACGCGATTGCCCAGTTTTCCCCCAGAGTGCTGCACTGCGTGCGGTATTGATTCTTGCGATAATTTTGCCCGTGCGGTTATGGCGGGACGAAAACGACGCACCGATTGCGTTGCGGATAGAGGTGTCGCACTTTCGATTGATGGGCGGCAAATTGACATGGTTCCGTTTGTACAGAATATTCTTAAAAATGCCGCACTTGGAGTGATTAGTGAATTAGACGGATATATACCGGGGTGTAACATTGAAATCAAATTTTAAACCAATTCGTTTTAAATCAAAACGAAATACTGTTTTTTACACAACGGCATACCCTGGCATACCCTTAATGACTCCAATGGTTTTCAGCATATGGACATCAACGGTTCATTAGCAGCACAAACACACGCATCCCACAATCTCTTCTGGCATATTTGCAAAATAATCTGCATGTTCTAGCATTGATTTGTTACCATACCCATACAAAGCCGCAATCGAGCGCAAACCATTTTCGCTTGCAGCACTGATGTCACCATGCGTATCACCAATCACAACGGCATGAGCATCCGGAGCTGTGATTTCTCGCACAATTTCTGTCTTTGAAGCATA
>WQUY01000080.1 GCA_009781855.1 Oscillospiraceae bacterium
CGCTGGAAGTAAAGGCTGAGGAAAATTTACAAAGCAAAAGCCTGAAAGTATATCGTGAAAAATTTAATCCGAAAATCTGCTTGCGGGCATCAATGAGAGATTATCGAGAAGAGCATTGGCTTTTAAATATTCCGCTTTATGCGATAGGAACGAACTTTTTTAGGGAGTAGTAATTTGAACCCTTTCTTCAAACAAGTGTACGAAATCGTAGGACAAATTCCATATGGGAAGGTTATTTCTTATGGCGAAATTGCCCGGATGCTTGGCAGGCCGAGGGCTGCGCGTGAGGTGGGCTGGGCCATGCGGAATTGCCCTGATGGCTTGCCGTGGCAGCGTGTGGTCATGGCTGACGGGTCAATTGCCGGAGGGATTTATACGGATATGCGCAGGGCGATTTTAGAGAGTGAGGGCGTAGCGTTTTTGCCGGATGGCCGGGTGGATATGAGCGGCTGTCGTTGGTTGTCTTAGTGAGGTTAGGTGCCCTCTGAACGCTATTGCCTGAATTTGCTAAATCGGATAAATAATGATATTATGATTGCACACATCACTGTATTATGGGGGATTTTTGGTAAGTTGCGTATTGGTAATATTGAGATAGACTCTAAACTTGCGCTTGCGCCAATGGCTGGGGTGTCAGATCTTGCGTTTCGAACGATCTGCCGTGAAATGGGCTGTGGGCTTTTGTATACGGAAATGGTCAGTGCAAAGGCGCTTGTTTATAAGGACAAAAAAACCAACAGCTTGCTCAAATTGGCGGATAATGAGTACCCAATAGGCGTGCAGATATTTGGCAGCGATGCCGGGTGTATGGCAGAGGGTGCTGCACTTGCGTTGGAGATTTCTGGTGCAGATTTTGTTGATATTAACTCCGGATGCCCGGTTGGAAAGATAGTAAAGAGCGGTGATGGAAGTGCGCTCATGAAAGACCCGGATAAGGCACAGCGGGTGATTGAGGCGGTTGTCAGAAGTGTTGATAAACCAGTGACGATAAAGATTCGTAAAGGTTGGGACAAAGGGCATGTAAATGCCGTGGAATATGCAAAAATGGCTCAGCAGGCAGGTGTTTCTGCGATCGCTGTGCATGGGCGTACCCGTGTGCAGATGTATTCTGGGAAGGCAGACTGGGATATTATTCGTGATGTTAAAAATGCAGTTTCGGTGCCGGTACTTGCTAATGGAGATGTGTTTGAGCCGATGGATGCTGAGAAGATTCTTAAATATACCGGAGCGGATATGGCTATGGTGGCGCGAGGCTCTTTTGGCAATCCCTGGCTGTTTCAGCAAGCTAAAGCACATCTTGAGGGCAAGGATATCCCGCCACGTCCGCCGATTGGGATTCGTGCAAAGACTGCGATGCGGCAGTTTGAATTGGCGGCTGAGCATAAGGGTGAGCATGTTGCTTGCCTTGAAGCGAGAAAGCACTATGCTTGGTATCTGCGGGGTGTAGCGCATTCGGGTTACTTTAAAGAGCAGATTTCCAAAGCCTCTACGCTTGATGATCTGTACAAGATAACCGAGGGCATCGGGCGAGAGTTAAGCGGATAGGGACTAAAACCAATTCGGCCAGGTGGTGAGCATGTGACTCCTGAGGAAGAGATTAGTGTAATAAAAAAAGTTCTTGATGGTGACAGTAATGCTTTTGAAGCACTGGTTTTAGCAAATCAGAAAAATGTCTACAATCTTGCACTGAAAATGATTAAAAATGAGGACGATGCGCTGGATGTTTCGCAGGAGGCGTTTCTTAAGGCTTATCGTCAGCTTGAAGCGTTTCGCGGTGAAAGCCGGTTTTCTGTGTGGCTGTATAGGTTGACATATAACCTATGCATCGACTTTATGCGGAAAAGACCTAAGTCGCAGGTGATTTCGCTTAGCGCATATCAGGATGACGGTGGAGATTCGGTCGATATCGAAATTCCCGACTTGCGGGAGCTTCCCGATGCCAAGCTTTTAAAGAAAGAGCTGAAAGAGCAAATAGCGCAGAGTATCAATGCGCTGGGTCAAAGCCATCGGGAAATTCTTGTTATGCGTGAAATAAACGGTATGAATTATGCAGAAATAGCTGAAACTTTGGGTATAAATGAAGGTACGGTCAAATCCAGGCTTGCGCGAGCACGCCTTAGTTTGGCGAATATTCTTGTGCAGAAGGGAACTTTTCCGGATAGTTATCGTCAAAACGCTCGTAAGGAGGTGGAGTGACTTGAAAGCATGTAAAGAATATATAGAGCTCATAAGTGCACAAGTAGATTGTGAGCTTACGGAAACAGAGCAAAGTGCATTAAATGAGCATTTAAGCGCGTGCGAAAGCTGCTCCGCATTCCATGAGCTATTTAAGGAAATAACTGCCGCTACGCATGAAGCAGTGGTAGAAGTGCCTGATGCTCTGAGCTCCAATGTTATGAAAGAAGTTAATGATTTAAAAAAAACCGAAATACAGGACAATAAAAAATCACATAACGCTTTGATTTTTCTAAAAAGATATCTTCCCGCAGTTGCTTGCTTGGCGATTATATTACTTGCATTACCTTGGTTTGTTGTTAATCAGCTCAGTCCGGGAAGCGATAGACTTGCTCCTGCGGCTACACCTGCGCCTACATCAGCTGCGCCCGGTATGCTTTATGATAGTAGGGTTTTGCCGGAAGCTGTGGATTATGATGATGCAGCGGCTGTGCCTTTTGGAGGCGGGGCGGCGGTTGTGGGTGGCGCTGGTGGCATCATGCCTGATTTTGATAGTGCGTCGGAAGCAGAGTCGTTTGCCGCGGAGGTCTCTGCACCAGATGAGCCTGCCTTTGCTCTACCTATGCCCGCCCCTACACCCAGTGCGCCTGAATCTGTGCATCGCGATATGGTGGAGGATGAGGATTCAGCTGCTGAGGTAGAATGGAACCAGAATCATGTTGTAGGTGTAATGGAAGATACAGAAGCTCCGTCACCTCAAGCTGCGCCAACGCCTGTAGCTATTCCCGATGAGTTGGTGCCAGAAGAGGGTATGTATGGGAGACGCGAGGCAATTCAAGCTCCAGAAGCCATGGAAGCGCCGGAGCGAAATGAGCTGGACATGATTAATGAGCTTATAAATCAATCGCTGGTTTGGATTGAGATAACCGGTGAGCTTCCTGCAAGGTTGATGAATTTTGAGTCGGAGCCAGTAGGTGACTGGATTGTGTGGGATAAGGTTTTCCGGATTCCGACGGATGTTGCGGATGAGCTGATTTCGGAGCTTCGCGGTAATGAAAGGGTTTCCGTAACTTTTGCAAATAGAGATGGGGATTATGCGGTAGTGCTTTACACATCCGGCAGGTAGGCGACAGCGCATACTAACAAAAAATTCTGTAAATATAGTGCGAAAAAGCCCAAGAGCAGTGATGCTCAAGGGCTTTTTTGACGCTTAATTGTCATCGGGCGACAGGGGTTTGGCTCTCGTCAGCTAAGCTTTTCGGGAAGTACAATGGTTGAGAGGTTATGTATTTCCTGTAAGGCCTTCGAAATCACTTTCGAAAGCGAGGAAAGCCTCTACAAGACCTGGGTCAAAGTGCGTTCCACTGCCATTTTTGATGATTTCTACGGCTTCTTTGTGGGTTTTCCTTTTTCGGTGCGGCCGATCTGTGGTCAGCGCGTCGTAAACATCCACAAGCGCCATGACTCGTCCTTGCAGAGGGATTGCGTCTGCTTTGAGTCCTGACGGATAGCCTGAGCCATCCCATTTTTCGTGGTGACTTCCTGCCACGATTTCGGCATATTGAAATAATGTTCCGAGTTCCAAACTTTCTTTTGCCTGCTGAACGATTTTGACACCTAAATCAGCATGGTTTTTGATTTCCTCAAACTCGCTTTCGGTCAAGTCTCCGGTCTTTTTAAGGTGCTGATCTGCAATAGCGGCTTCACCGACATCATGCAACTGAGCCGACAAAAGGAAAAGGTTTGTATCCCACGATGCAACCTCTTTTTTGTAGCTGTCGTTTTTAAGTAACGCGTTTATGATGATTCCGAGATAATATTGCATTCTGTCGGCGTGGCCAAGTTCTTTGCCGCCGTGAAGGCCTACCATATTGGCAACTTTGCTAAATGCAGGATAGAGCTGCTCGTATTGGCTGCCTGCGTCGTAAATTTTTTGGCTTATTTCGGAATAAGCCTCATCAAGAATCGACTCATAAGCTGATGTCATATCAGAGTCGGCGCTAATAATTGTTGCGACATGGACTCCGTCTTTTGTTACGCTTATGTTTTGCTGCTGTGCCAGTTCGATATATTTTTCCATATTAGTCTTTAGCTCGGATACGGTAATTTTCATTTTATACACGCTCCTGTCAAAAAAATGGGACATCTACCCTGATTCTAGTTGACCCCACCGAGTATGTCAACATGAAATTGATATGTGACCAAGCAATAGCCATCATTGCGAATCTTCGCCAATCGCATCAAGCAACGCTTTGTACCAAACGAGCGCATCAACAAAGGCGGTGATTATTTCTTCCAGTTTGAGATTGTTTTGCACCATCTTGATTGCAACAGCATCCCAGTTTGCGCGTTCATAAGCAAAAATAAATTCAAGGACTTTATAAAAGTCACCCGAATTGTTGACCAATGCGTCTTTTACTTGCTCATCCAGAGCGACTTCTTTAGCAGCGTCTTTCATGGGCTTTTCGAGAATGATATCTAGTAATGAGAAAAGGCCCATCATAAAGAGGCTTGGTGCAACCCCTCCCATCTCAAATGAGGGTGCAAGGTTTTCTGCAAATCGGGCGCGTATGAGCGAAACTTTTGTTATCTCACTGGGTCTGTCTTCGGCCAGCTTTATCGAAAGTGCGGCAGTTGCCCAGCGTTTGACTTCTTTTTGTCCCAAAATCGCAACGGCGTTTCTTATCGAATTGATTTTCCTCGGCATGACAGTGTTTATAAATCGCAGCAGGGATATGGATAATGATGGGTCATGTTCTATTGTATCGGCAATGTTGGAAAGGTCAAAATCCTCTTCATTTATTTGGTTAAGTAGCCTCAGCGCATTTATTTTTACTGGAGAGATTTCGGTTTTGCCCTTTGTAATGGGTTGCTTATAGAATCTGCCGGAATATAGTGTGTTTTCAATGCCGACCAGCTGGTTGAAATTTTCCATATCCGGAATTTCGGACAATATGATTTGCTTTACTTGGGATAGGCCTTTCATCGCATCAATAAATTTTGCTTCAGGCGTGTAGTCTCGCGTGTCAACGATAATGCTGTCGATCAGCTCAAATAGGGGGTTTGATGTATGACCGTCGAGCAATCCGTCAACCGCTATGTGATATCCTGACTCGTGCAACTCTCGGCATTTATCCAGAACCGGTTCGTCGGGTTTTATGTTGTTTGGTAAGATACATATCAGTTTTTCCGGAGGGAGGCCAAGGGTTAGCGGAACACCCATTAGCAGATGATATTCATTAATGTCAACAAACAGCGGGAACTCCCCAGCCAGCGGTTCAATACCCAATGATTTGACGAGGTCAAGGCCGGGTGACAATACGGCATCCCGGGGCGGGGTGTAGTTGTCCATCATGCCAAGCAGTTTTTCTCCGCCTCGTGTGTTTAGACGATATGCCACAACAGACATATTTGAGCTGAAAAATGGAATTGAGACTATAAGTGTTTTCATCTGGGGTTCCTCCTTGCTGGGACCTGAAAGGGATTGTGCGATTGTGCTATAATGTATAAAACCATTATACTCAGGAGGTAATTCAAACACAAGCCAAACTTGACTTTTCGTGTTTGACGTATATGTACTCATTATGATAGTATGGCGAGACAAAGATATCAGAATTAAGGGCTAAATCAGTGGGCTTAGAGGCAGGCGTTTCAGTGCGTTTTATATGATGATTTACAAGTAAATGTTGAGTGGAGTTTTCGGTGTTTATCTTGGCTTTCGGGAGGAAAACTGATGTCATTTGATGAGATTTATGAAACATTAATGGAAATAAATGCCGTGTCGATTTCAGTGCGGTTGGCGATGGCAATGGTTTTGGGCGGAATAATCGGCCTTGAACGAGGGATTAAGAGGCGTGCGGCCGGAATGCGTACGTATATGCTTGTATGTATAGGCGCGACTCTGGTAATGATTACAAATCAGTTTCTTGCCGGTATTTTTGAGTTTACCGACCCGGCGCGTATGGGGGCGCAGGTCATCAGCGGCATTGGTTTTCTGGGTGTTGGCACAATAATAATAACCCGCGACAGGCAAGTGCGCGGACTTACAACTGCGGCGGGTTTGTGGGCGAGTGCTTGTATGGGTCTTGCGATTGGCGTGGGGTTTTATTCCGGGGCACTGATTGGCATGGCGTTTATATTTTTTGTGACTACGGTTATGCATAAGTTTGATACGGAGCTGGTTAGGCGGTCGCGTGCGTTGGATGTTTATATGGAAATTACAGATTCATCACACATCTATTTGGTTTTAGATCATCTGCGTGAGCATCGCATCAAGGTGAAATATATGGAAGTTATGCGCCCGAAGTATGACTACAAGGAAAATTGTGCAAAAACGGCTCTTCTTCTATCGCTGTTTCTTCCGTCACGCAAGATTCACTATGAGGTCATATCAAAAATCGGTGAGATGGAACATGTTAACTTTATCGAGCAGGTTTAGGGGCAAGTCTATAAAAACTAATAAGTGAGAAACATAAAATGAAGAAAAGATTGCCATTAGCACTTGTAGTAATTCTTATTTTAGTAACACTGCTTGGCGCATATTCTGTCGCAGGCATGGGCGATAGTTCAGTATATAATGAAACTTATGGTTTCGTCACAGACGCAATAGACTGTCGCGAAGCCGGGCATCTTTTTGCAGATGTAGTGATGGATGATGGTTCTCTGGGTTGGTGTCCGGTTATTTATGAAAGAGAACAGGCCGAACAAGAAATGCGTGCCCAAGCAGCGGGTGCATTTCGAGCCGCCTCTATGTCGGATGTTCACGGTGAGCTGCGGGTTTTGCATCAGGCGACAGATACAACAAACAGAATAATAATAAAAATGATTGCAGATCGGTATACGGAGGCGCAACAAGAAACGTTTTTTTATGACGCTCAAAATATGGCCAATCATATTGTGTCTTCTCATCCCATGTATTATTTTGCGCCTTGGATTCAGATATATGGAATTGGCACGATTTCACCACATCAAGATCAAAGTGTTATTGTTGGGGATGGCTCTGCAGGCACCGCAATAGGACAGATTACAGCGACCAACACACGCCCATTTGTTCAGCACCATTTTCCGGGCGCAAATCAGAGTGAGACAAATAATCATTCTTGGCTGGTCATACAAAGAGGCAGAGGCGGTGGTTATGCGTGGATGAGTGCTTGGGAAGGCTGGGATTGGGAGTATGGTGGGGTAGCGGTGACTGGTATTTCGGTTGGAGTGGGCCTGCATGAACTAGCACATTTGTGGGGTTTATGGGATGAATATGATTCAGAATGGCAGCATTTCCCCACTTATCGCAACAGATCGAATACAAGAAGCGATGTGAATTTGGCCAATCCAACAGGAGGAGTTTTGAGTCCTACTGTTGGTATTAACACTGCGATTACCCCACAGTGGGGGCTGTTCATCGGCGACACACCGGGAGAGCATAATCAATGGCAAGGTGTTGCAAACATGGGTGTTTATCGAATGATCACTGTTGGATGGGGAGATACGACATGGTATCGTCCACGCCAACGCTGCATCATGAATCAGGCATCATCTGTTAATGAGACATTTTGCCTTGTTTGTGCAGAGCATCTTGCAAGACGATTTGCACCGGACAGAACGGATGATATAAGAATTCGCAGTTACGCACATGCAGGCAACCCATCACTTGAGACCATACACATTCCCGCCTCTGTTGCCACCATAGGTGACTTTGCCTTTATCGGTGCGACTGGGCTGAGGACGATATATAATGATAGAATAGTTCCGCAGCAAGTAAATGATATGACATTTGCAAGACTTGACAGAGCGAATATTACAGTGCACATTCCATTCGGCACAAGGCAAGCATACATTGCAGCCGGTTGGGATGGGTTTGATTTTGTGGAAGATGCGAATCCGCCCGATCTCTCAGTCACGTTCCACTTCTACGGCAGGCCGGATGCACCTGTGGTTATGCCGATGCAAATGGGTCAGCCGCTTTGCTCGGTGGCAGTGGCAGATATCACAAAGCAAGTCGTCGGGGAGGGAGTCAACGGAGGCTTAGCGTTCTGGGGCTGGTTTACTGCTGAGCAGCTTAATAGTTCCGGACGTACCAGAGATGGACATCGCAGACCGACTGTTGGCGCTGTGGGATTTGATTTAGCGGCAGCGCTTACAGCAGAACAGTTCAGTTTGCTGGATGCCAATGGAAATATAGATCTTTTCGCTGTTTGGGCACGCTGGGGCGATGTGGATGACGACGACACAGTAACACCGCTTGATTTGAATCTCGTGCGCCAATATCTGCGGTTTGTTCCCGAAATACAAATGGTGAGACAGGCAGCCTATGTTACCCGCGGAGAAAATATAAGTCCATTAGACCTTAACATGATACGC
>WQUY01000081.1 GCA_009781855.1 Oscillospiraceae bacterium
AACATACTTGCAGACTTTTTGCAAGAGCATTTTGAGGAGGTGGCAAATATGCTGGCAAGAGAGTACAGCTTCGAAGAGGAGCTTGAAGCACGACTAGAAGAAGGCATGGAAAAAGGCATGGAACAAGGTGTTGTTGAGTCTGCGATAAAACTCCTCAAAAAAGGAATGTCGCTTAGCGAAGTAACTGAAACTTTGGAATTATCTGATGATCTGGTAAGGCGATTGGAAGATATTCTGGCCTAAATAGTCAGCGATCCTTGCCCTCTTCGCACATGAAGAGGATGCCGTGCGTGCTTGACGGCGGCTTACGCGATATCGTGTGATCGAGCAAAACCACATGCCTAAATTTTTAATATTTTTTTGAAACATTCAAAACATTTTTACCGTCTTAATTGTATTACTGATGAGTGGATAATTTCGAGGGGGTGAAATGATGAGTGTTTCTTTATTGCGTACGAATGAAGAAATAACAGAGATTTACATCCGCTATGTCTCTACTGTTTACCGTATTGCACTGATGATGCTGAAAAATATTGCGGAGGCAGAAGATGCGACGCAAACAGTTTTTATTAAATTAATGACAGCCAATACGGACGTTAAGAGCGAGGAGCATCTCAAAGCATGGCTGATTGTGACTACGCAGAACACATGTAAAAACGTGTTTAAAAGCCGGTGGCACTCAAAGCAAGTGGATTATGAAAGCATCGCAGAGCAGTCGTATTTGCCGGATACATCCACAAGGGAGATTTGGGAAAGCATCACCGCTTTGGATGAAAAGTATAGACTGCCCATCTATCTGCATTATTACGAAGGATATAAGACCGAGGAGATTGCGAAAATACTGGGTGAAAATCACGCCACAGTGCGCACACGTTTGCGAGCTGCCAGAGCGAAGTTAAAACTCATATTTGAAGAGGAGGGCGTAACGCCATGACAAGAAAAGATATCAATGATTGTTTTGACCAAGTCGTCCCTACTCAAAGTCAAAAACAAAAAATGTTAGAAGCTATTTTAGCGAGTCATAAAGGAGGAAACTTAACAATGAAACGTACATCAAGAAGATTGCCTAAGTTAGCGGTTGCCGCGATTATCGTTGTAGCCATTGCCATTTCTACGACAGCGGTTATTGCAGGTTATAATATTTGGAACGAATTTACACTGGCACGTCAGCTTGCCGAACCGCAGGGTGAGCTTGTAGTCAATAATGTAATCATCCCAGCCCCTGAGCCGTATCTGGTCATCAGAGATGAAAATGACTTAGTCGAGCTGGTCAATATTCTGGGTCTGACCATGGTTCCGCTTGAACCGGCGGCACAGGCGCTGGGTTATGAAGTGATTTGGAATGAAAGTATTCAGAGATATGAGGTCGGCGGTGCATCGTTTGCACTCGGTGATGTCGCGGTGCAAGTGGGGGATACGACTTTTGAGCTGCTGCTCTATCCTGTGCGGACTGATGGTGTCATCTTTATACCGCTGACATTCTTCCGCGATGCGCTGGGGCAGACGGTATATACATTTGAGGGACAGGTGGTTATTGAGACTTATAGTGATATGTTTTAGTGAGGCTTTCGACAGACAGATTAAATGTGGGCGGCTCAGCCCGCATTTAATCTGTCTGCCCATGCCGGTGACTTAACAATATGCCGGATTAAGGCTTGCTATAGGGTTTTACAGGTAGGGTTTTACAAAAGTTTTACTTGAAATCTTTGGTTCGTTAGAATATTATGAATAGCGCAGTTTAATGAGAAATTTTCGCTAGAGGCGAAACCGCATGAAGGGATACACCAATATATGGACGCAAGACCTATAGGCATCTTTGATTCGGGACTTGGTGGGCTTACAACTGTTAAAAAATTGACAGAATGCCTGCCAGGAGAAGATATAGTGTATCTGGGTGATACCGGTAGGGTGCCTTACGGCTCCCGATCGAAAGAGACAATAAAAAAATACGCAAGTCAAGATGCGGCATTTCTTGCAGGATTCGATATTAAGGCGATGGTTATCGCTTGCAACACAGTTTGTTCAGTTGCGTATGAAGCAGTTGATACAGCGTATGAAATGCCAATTTACGAGGTTGTCAGCGCACCTGCAAGAGCCTCGGCCATATCTTCAAAAAATGGAAAAATTGGTGTTGTTGGCACCGCGGCGACGATTCGCAGCGGTGCCTATGAGAAAGCCATTAAAAACATTTCAAGCGGTTTGACAGTATATTCTGAACCTTGTCCGCTTTTTGTTTCGCTGGCAGAAAATGGAAGAACGAGCGGAGACGATATAGCCGCTCTGGCAATTGCTGCAGACTATCTGAAACCATTGATTGAAGCAGGTGTTGATACTTTGATTATGGGTTGTACTCACTATCCGCTATTGAGGGCTGTGATTTCCAAGATTATGGGGCCTGAAGTGACCATCATTGATTCTGGGGCAGAAACAGCAAAAATGGTAGCAGCGGATTTAGGCAAGCGAAATCTGTTGTGTTCTGGCAAGGAAAAAGGCACAATCAAATACTTCGTCACAGACAGCGTTGATGGATTTTCGACTCTTGCTTCCAGATTTCTTGAATCAGAAGTTTCCGGAATGGTCGAGCAGGTTACGATTGAATAGATTTACTTTAATGTTTAAGCAAATACACTATTTAGAAAAACCAGGAGAATGCAATCAAGTGAAAAAAGTTATGATTTCGATAAAAGGTACCCCGGTGTCGGCAGAAAGTGAAAATGAATCCTTTGAACTGATGACTGATGGAGAATATTCACACGAGGGAGAAACCTCGACATTTAGTTATGTTGAAAGCGAACTTACTGGAGTTGACGGAATGCTTACAACATTTAATGTTGAGCCCAATCGTGTAACCCTAAAACGTGGCAATGGGATGATCGGCGATATGATTTTTTCGGAAAATCAAAAACATCACTTTCTCTATGAAACGCCATTCGGCTCAATTTTGATGGGTATAGATACGCACAGTATAAAGGAAAACATGCGTGATGACGGGGGTAGCCTTGAAATTCGTTATGATATAGAGGTAGATAATATTTCAGTCAGCAAAAACCTGTTTGAAATAAACATAAGATCGTTTACCCAGTAAGTTAAGGTTAGCGTGCAGTGCAGCTGCAAGGAATAAGAAAATGAAAGTAAATTTTCATATCAAATCAGTCAGCAATTAGAGGGTTAGCAATGAATTTAATAGAAAATGCAAAAAAACAAATAGATGAAATAATTAACAATGCATGTGCAAAGGCGCGGACGATGGGCAATTTACCCGACGGCGCGCCCCTTTCCGGTTCTGTAGAGATTCCACGAGATACAACACACGGCGATTATGCCGCTACCCATGCTATGGCGGCCGCCAAAACGCTGAAATTGCCTCCGAGGAAGATTGCAGAGGCGATAATAGAATCCGTTGAGCTAGAAGGAAGCTATTTTCGTGAATGCTCGATAGCCGGGCCTGGATTTATCAATTTTTCTCTGTCTGAAAAATGGTATGGTGAAGTTTTACAAGCAGTGCAAGACATGGGTCAGACCTATGGCAATATTGACATCGGCCATGGACAAAGAGTTATGGTTGAATTTGTGTCGGCGAACCCAACCGGCCCTATGACGATTGGAAATGCCCGCGGAGGAGTGCTTGGGGACACATTGGCGGCAATATTGAGTAAAGCAGGATATAATGTCTGGCGTGAATTTTATGTCAATGATGCCGGAAATCAGGTGGATTTATTTGGGAAGTCAATTGATGCACGATATATGCAGCTCTGCCTTGGTGAGGAAAATTATGCATTTCCAGAAGATGGATATTTTGGTGACGATATAAGAAGTTTGGCTGGTATCATATTCGAAGCACAAGGAGATAAGCTAAGCGCCTTGCCTGAGTATGAGCGCATGAGCAAATTCATCGAATTTGGACTGCCACATAATGTGGCGCTGATGAAAGAACATCTTGCCAGGTACCGCATACATTTCGACGAGTGGTTTCATGAAAGCAAGCTGCATGATAACGGATATGTGGCAGAAACTGTAGAGCTGTTGAATAAAGGCGGCCTGATTTATGAAAAAGACGGCGCACTATGGCTCCGGAATATGGAGCTGGGTGCCGACAAAGATGAAGTTTTACGTAGGGCAAATGGGTTTTATACATACTATGCGGTTGATATAGCATACCACCGAGAGAAGCTGGAGCGTGGCTTTGATCGGGTGATAGATGTTTGGGGAGCAGATCACCATGGTCACGCTATTCGTATGAAAGCGTCAATGTCTGCAGAAGCCCTAGGTGTAGATGGCCGTAAATTGGATTTTCTAATCATGCAGATGGTACGCTTGACTCGAGATGGCGAGACGGTCAAAGTCTCCAAACGCACCGGCAAGGCGCTTACTTTAAACGACCTTCTTGACGAGATTTCGGTTGATGCTTGCAGGTTCTTCTTTAATGCAAAGCCTGACAGTCACCTTGAGTTTGACTTAGGGCTGGCGGTGAGGCAAGATAGTGAGAACCCGGTTTATTATGTGCAATATGCTTATGCAAGAATTTGCAGCATGATTGCGATGCTTGCTTCCGAAGGATTTGAAGTTCCGGAATTCAAGCAAATAAAGATTGAGTTGTTAGGCTCTGATGCTGAACTTGAGTTGATAAAGCAAATCTCGTTGTTACCTGAAGAAATCAAACTTGCCGCCAGAGACTATGACCCTTCGCGCATAAACAAATATGTTGTTGAGCTGGCGGCTCGTTTCCATAGGTTCTACAGCGCCTGTCGTATTAAAGGCGAGGAGCCAGATTTATTGCTTGCACGGCTCAAATTGGCAGACACTGTTCGCAGTGTAATAAAAATCTGTCTGGAATTGCTGGGCGTGACAGCTCCTGAGAAAATGTAGCAGTAAGGGTGTCTCTAAAAACAAGCTAACTTTCATGTGTATTGTTACGATACATGGAAGTTAGCTTGTTTTTTAATCATTAACGCTCTGAATAAATTAATGCGCTATATTTTCGGCTTTCCGCGGCCACCACCCTTGCGCCGCTTGAAATTTGGCTTTTTGACTGGCTCACCATCAAGTGGCTGCGGTCGATTTGGTTTTTGTGACCTTTCTGGATCCCTTGCAGTGCGCTCAATCTGAGCCTGATTATGTTCCTTGCGATGGTCAGACGAGGGTCGTTGTGTCGGATGACTGCCTTGCCTTTGTGCAGAGCGGCCATCATGCTTGTGTGATGCGTGATTTTGAGGGCGACCTCCATGAACTGATGGCTTAGGGTGCTCCTGCGCAAGCTTTGGTTCCGGGGGAGGCGTAACTTTAAACCCTGCCTCTTCCAGTTTGCCCTCTGCCCTTGCGGCGATATACTCAGCTCTGCGACCCTTGCCGCCAAGAATCTCAAGCTCATCAAAGGCAAATGTCTTTAATGTAGTATCGAAGCCGTCCTCAAGCCGAACCTTAGCATTGCCGCGAAGCAAATTAACATTGGTCACAGAACCTTTTCCGGAGGGGGTTTCAACAAATGCGTCTACCTTAGGCGCTTTTTTAACAAGATCCTCATAAGCGGCCTCTTCGTACTTCAGACAGCACATAAGCCTACCGCATGTGCCGGAAATTTTTGTTGGATTAAGTGAAAGTCCTTGGGTTTTTGCCATTTTTATGGAAACAGTATGGAACTCCGACAGAAATTGGGAACAACAGAAAGCCTTTCCACAAACACCTAAGCCGCCCAGCATTTTCGCTTCATCACGAACGCCAATTTGACGAAGCTCAATACGCGCCCGAAATTGCCCGGCAAGATCTTTGACCAATTCACGGAAATCGACACGCCCATCCGAAGTGAAGAAGAAGAGTATCTTGTTGCCCTCAAAACCATATTCTACACTTACAAGCTTCATGTCCAGACCGAATTCCAGAATTTTTTTCTGGCAATAGTCAAGGGCTTCCTTTTCTTTACTTTTACCTGCCTGATAACTACGATTATCGTCTGCAGTGGCTATCCGGATGACCGGTCGCAGCGGTGGGATTACCGCATCATCTTCAACTTGGTAGTTTGCGCGTGCACATTCACCGTATTCAAGACCCTTTGCAGTTTCAACGATCACATTTTCACCCTTGGCAACGGAAATACCGGCAGGGTCAAAATAATAAACTTTTCCTCTATTGTTAAAACGTATGCCAACTATCTCAGTCAATTATTTTCCTCATTTCAATTTTCAGTTTTCAGATTCCAGAAGATTTGCGCAAATAAATCCGGAAAGATGCCCTATGCCGACATTCAGGTCAAACATTTTTCTTGCTTTTTCTAAAATCCGCTCAGCCTGAGCGAGTTTTTTGCGTTTAGCTATACTGTCGCAATGTTCGGAGGCTCTTAGCTTTGCAGCGGCTTGCGCACGGGCCTGTGTAATAAACTCCAAGAAAGTGGTCTTTTCCATCTTTTCAAGCCGGAACATAAACGAAACTATTGCGGTATTTCCCTGTTCGATTGCAGAGAATAATTCATAGGCAGCTTTGGCAGCGTCATCGGAGATAACCGCATTTGTTTTCTGAGACCCAATCAAGGTTATCCGTTCGACACAGCGTGAGCGTACCGTGGGTAATAGTGCAACGGGATGCTCAGTGCTGAGTATAAATACTACGTGTGAAGGAGGTTCTTCAAGCATTTGTAAAAATGCGTTTTGAGCTTCCTTATTCATTTTGTCCGCATCGGTTATGATATAAACTTTCTTCTCTGCGTCATTTGGAACTATGATGACAGTTTTTCTGATTTCACGAATCTGGTCGATGACAATGGCGTTTTTGTCTTGCGGTTTGCTGATTACAGATATGTCTGGATGTATACCGCGTGAGGCCTTGTCGCATTGCGCACATGTCAAACAGGGCTTTTTTGAATCCTCGGCGGCACAAACAGCGGCCATAGCAAGTGCCTGCGAATGCAAGGGACTGACTATATACGCATGTGATAGTCTGCCTATATTCAGATTGTTATACCCTATCTCTGACAACCACTTCACCTTGATTCTTATAAATACTATCTGCCGGAACAAAACCACGCACAAAAGACAAGGGATAGACTGATGCGCCAGGGCCGATAACACTCCCGGGGTTGAGTACAGTGTTGCAGCCAACTTCAACATGATCGCCTAAAATTGCGCCAAACTTCTTGAGCCCGGTCTCAATTCTTTTTTGGCCGCAGGAAACCAGAACAAGGGTTCTGTCGCTCTTCACATTTGAGGTTATTGCACCTGCACCCAGATGAGACTTGTAACCCAAAATAGAATCCCCGATGTAGTTGAAATGAGGTGTTTGAACCTCGTCAAACAAGATGGAGTTTTTTATTTCGGTAGAGTTGCCTACAACAGCTCCATTTCCGATAAGCGCATTGCCTCTTATGAAAGCGCAGTGACGTATCTCTGTCCCTGCTCCGATGATAACGGATGAGCCGATATACGCTGTCGGTGCGATAGTGGCGGTTTTGTGGATCCAAACATTGTTTTCGCCCTTGTGGTATTCCTCAGTGTTTAGCTCAGAGGAAATTTGCTGTAAAATATTACCGATTTCCGGCAATGCTTCCCAGGGCCATGAAAATTGTGTCAGGTGCTTCCAGGCTAATGTACGGTCGGAAAGAAATAATTTGTCTATGCGTAACAAATCCATTTTTATCAAGTTATTTCCCATGAAAATCCCACCCGATTCCAGTTTTTATATCCGCAAGATAGGGTAGAAACCCTGCCCACAAGAGTCATAATACCACGTTTGGCGGCTGTTGACAAGTCACAGGGGATATAGTACAATTCACCTTAGCTTTTCAGAAAAACTATGCTTCCGTAGCTCAGTTGGTAGAGCAACGCATTCGTAATGCGTAGGTCGCCGGTTCGAATCCGGCCGGGAGCTCCACGTGAAAAAAGTGCCGCATGTGACGGCAATTCGCAAAAAACTATCTTGCAAGCCCATACAAATCAATTTGTTGAGTAAGCATTAAATTTGTGATATTATAATACATAGTTCCACTGAAAATAATATGACGCGTTATAGTCAAATAATCGAGCAAAACGGCTACTGCTACATGCGACCATGGATGACCCAACCCAGTAAAGGATTCACGATGTGCCTACCGGCATTGATGGAATACAACTGGGTGCCACAGGCACAACAAGTTGGTATGTTGTTGATGTGAATGTAACAAATACAAACCGGCCGACAGTTCAAGGCGATGTCAATCTCATTCTTGCAGATGCCGCCACATGGACGGCCGATTACAGCTCCGGTGGTGTTCATTGGGGTGGTATTAGTGTGCCCTCCGGTAACAGCCTCACAATTTGGGGCCAAACAGCCGGTACCGGCACACTAAATACTTGTGCCTACTAACTTTTATCCGTACTATCTAAACTGTTAAAAATATAGGATATTCAAGGCTTTGCGGGTGTTTTACATAACTCATGCACAACTAAAATTTGCGTATAACTTTACGCTTTTATCTGAAAAGGTTTCAATCCGGCTTATTAGCTTATGGATTGTTGCCTT
>WQUY01000082.1 GCA_009781855.1 Oscillospiraceae bacterium
TAGACATGAAAGATACAATCCGTGTCGGCGGCGACTGCGCAAGGCTTTTAGACCCGAATGCCTGTAACTCACGCTGTCTTTCGGGGTATGACTTTATGCTTGACGGCGAACGTCAGACGAAGTGTCGTTGCCATAATAGCTTTGCTTTTTTTCTTACCGAAGAAACCAAACCACATCTGCGTGAGATGATGGAGTTTGAAATGCAAGCGAGGCGCAGATCGTAATACTGAGCCGTGAGGTGGCATATAAAAAGAGTACAGCGGGTTCTGCTCGTGATTTTCTCGCCACCGTCAAGCGGCATGCCTACACGCTAAAAACCCTTGCAATTGCAAGGGTTTTTAGACAAATTTTGGTGCGGATGAAGGGACTTGAACCCCCACGTCTCTCGACACAAGAACCTAAATCTTGCATGTCTGCCAATTCCATCACATCCGCTTATCGCTTCGCATATCCAAAATGAAACCACCTTTAGGAATCACTCCGTCACTTGAAAGCGCTTGACGATTCTAACACATCTCAAATCAATTTGCAAGCTTGAATTTTTCAGCAGCGCTCAGCTGCTCCGCAGCGCTTACAAGCGCTGATTCCGTAACATGTTCACCACCACTGAGTCGGGCAAGCTCCCCTTTGCGCCCCTCATAGTCCAGCGCATTTACTTGCGTATATGTCCTCCCATCGCTGACACTTTTTTGAATCTCAAAATGCGTATCTGCCATCGCGGCTATTTGCGGCAAATGCGTCACACACAATACCTGACGCCTCCCGGCAAGCATCGCCAATTTTTCGCCAACACGTTGCGCGGCAATCCCAGACACTCCAGAATCCACCTCATCAAAAACAACTGTTCCGGTATCCTGCTCACCACTCAGTACATTTTTCAGTGCAAGCATAATTCTCGCAAGCTCACCACCGGAGGCTATCCTATTTATTCTGCCAGGAGCCTCACCTGCATTCGCCGACATGAGAAAACAAACCTCGTCCCGCCCATTTAAGCCGAGTCCGTGTTCGCTTACAACTTCTTCAAAATCCACCAGAAAGTTCACACCCGGCATACTGAGTTGCGACAGCTCTTCCATCACGAGCTTTTGAAGTTTGGTTGCTGCCACATTTCGCAATTCAGTGAGCTTTCCAGCACGACTCCGCGCATCTTTCAAGCATGATTCCATCTTTTTTTCAAGCTTTGTCAGTTTGTTTGCGCTGTCCTCAATGTCCGAAAGCTCGGATTTCCCCTTTTCCATATACTCAATCGCTTCTGATTCACTTCCATACTTTCTGACTATGCGCTTGAGTATATCGAGCCGCAAATCCAGTTCATCAAGTTCTTCGGGAGAAAAGTTTAGTTCAGAACGAACGTCTCGCAATTCATCTGAAACATCTTGCGCTGTATACCGCAAATCCGTCAACCGTTCCACAAGTTTTCGCAGCTCCTCAGAATAACGCGATGCGCTCTCAAGCTGCATTTGAGCATCGTTTATCAAGGCTATTGCTCCCACAGAATCATCTCCACCATAAAGCGCTTCAAACGCTGTTTCCACAGAGCCAGTCAGCTTTGAAGCATTTAATAGCAACTCACGTCTGGATGATAATTCATCAAGCTCGCCATCTTTGAGCTTTGCTCGCTCAATTTCCTCAATTTGATATCTCAGAACATCTATGCGCTGCGCTTTCTCATGCTCATCCATAGACAATTTTTCTATTTCTGCACTCTTATCCTTATACGCCTTGTAACTTGCCTTATATGCTTCAAGGTCATCTTTATATCCACCAAATGTATCAAGATATGACAGATGCGCACCCTCATCGAGCAACTTGCGTCCATCGTTTTGTCCGTGAATATCAATCAGGGCTGAGCCCAATTCGCGCAATGCTGAGGCTGGAATTGGCGTTCCATTAACACGGCAGACACTTTTCCCGTCTGCCGTGATTTTTCTTGTAATAAAAAGCTCGCCACTTTCATCTGGCTCCACCCCGTTTGTTTCAAGCCAATCAGACGCTACATTTGAAAAAATGGCGGTCACAGCAGCAAAGTCCGCGCCCGTTCTGACAACTTCACGCGAGGTTCTGCCGCCTGTTATCGCAGATAGTGCATCAATGATAATCGACTTTCCAGCGCCTGTTTCGCCTGTCAACACATTCAAGCCATCTGTAAATTCAATATCTGCTTTTTCAATAACGGCTATATTTTCAATATGCAAAAGTTTAATCATACGAAAGCACCATCCAAGGAGATTGCGGTTAGAGTCCGCAATGACAAAAATATTAACGCTATGTTGTACACTGCGCGTGAATGCGCTACACTCACCTGAGCATTTCCTCAATTTTTTTACAGAAATGCTCCGCAGTCACCAAGTCAGACATTGCCAAAAACCCTGTATCGTCTCCGGCAATAGACCCAACAAGCTCATCAATCCCCATTGCATCAATCGCTCCACACGCCGCAGGTGCCAATCCCGGAAGCGTTTTGATAACCACGATATTTTGGGCACAAGCGTATGATGTCACACTTTCCTTAAAAATCGCTTTCAATCGGGCAGAATAGTTCTGAGCATCCGTCCTATTTCTTGCAACATACCTGTAATCGCCTGTTTGAGTCAACTCTTTTATCAGATGTAGCTCCTTGATATCTCTTGAGACAGTCGCCTGTGTGCTCTCTATACCTGCATTTGCAAGTTCGACGATCAACTGATTTTGCGTATCAACATCTTTTTCGGATATGATTTTCAAAATGACATCTTGGCGTTCTTTCTTCATGGTTTCTCCCCCAGTTTTTCACTTACTTTTTTGTAAAAGCTTCTATTTGACAAACGCACGAGTCGTGTATATCGCTCAGACTTAAACACATGTATAATATCTCCGCTGTTAATACTCTGGTTATTGCCTCCGTCTACCGAAACATATGCTGGGTTATTCATTCTATAACCCAGTTCTACCGAAACACGCCTGTCTGACATAAGTACAAACGATTTTGCTTGCACAACATGTGCGCAAATCGGTGTAACGATAATATTATGGGCTGCCTCTTCAACTATCGGCCCGCCAGCAGCCATCGAATAGGCTGTTGATCCGGTCGGTGTTGCGATAACCGTTCCGTCACCTGAAAAGTGTGAAATCCTTTGTCCGTCACCAAACAGCATCAAATCGATAACTTTGTTGTCCCCTCTGACAACAACATCATTGAGTGCAAAATCACAATAAATGGTTTCGCCCTGTCTTTCAACTTCGACATCAAGCATCATGCGACTTTCTGTCTTAAAATTACCCTTAGCCACATCATCAATAAGCCTAATGTCTCCTATTTCAAGCTCAGCCATAAATCCTTTGCCGCCCATATTTACACCCAAAATCGGTACACCTGAGCCTGCAACAGCTCTGGCAGCACGCAAAATAGTGCCGTCACCACCAAATGTAATGATCAGCTCTGCTTCTGGTAGTTTGAGTTCCAATATTCCCGGCCGGTATCCGGTTTCTGAAATATCGTTTGGATAATCCTCAAACATAGGGCACATTACAGTTTGACGCCCTCGTTCCTCCAGCATCTGACCCACTCGCTTTGCCATTTCAAAGCCAATGTCACGTTCAGCATTGGGATATAGAATAATCTTTTTTTTGTTGTCCATAGCTTTCCTTTGCAAACGGTCAACTTTATTTACATTGTCAATTCCGAATGCGCTGCTGCAACAATGGCTTCTATGTCAACAAGCGCACCCTCTCCCGCACCGCAAAGCCATGCAAGATATTCAATGTTCCCCTCAGGCCCTCTGACCGGTGAATATGTCATACTTCTGACGAAAAAACCCGACACTTCGGCAAACCTCAAAAAATCTTCAAGAACCTGCATATGTGTCGTTTTATCTTTCACAACACCCTTTTTTCCAACTTTTTCCCTGCCTGCCTCAAACTGCGGTTTGATAAGGCAAACCACTTCACCATCCTCGGTCAAAAGGCTCTTCAAAACAGGCAAAACTAATGCAAGTGATATAAAAGATACATCAATGGTCGCAAGTTCCGAATTCTGCATAAACATTTCCGCGGTTACATACCGTATATTTGTGCGCTCCATTGTTATAACACGTGGGTCATTTCTGACTTTCCACGCCAATTGTCCATATCCAACATCGATAGCATATACCATCTTGGCTCCGTTTTGCAACAGGCAGTCTGTGAACCCACCGGTTGATGCTCCGCAGTCGATGCAAACCTTTCCTTTTGGTGAAACGCCAAAGAATTTAAGCGCTTTTTCTAGTTTCTGCCCACCCCTGCTGACGTATTCGGGCAAACTGCGCACTTCTATTTCCGCTTCAGAATCTATTTGGTTTCCAGGTTTGTCAGACCTTTGACCCGCTACAAACACGTTCCCGCTCATGATTATCGCTTTTGCGCGTTCACGGCTGTCAATAAATCCACGCTGAACCAACAAGGCATCAAGCCTGGTTTTTTTCATACTGCCGTACCTCTTAACGATTTGCTTTTATCTCTGATTTTCACTTTTCCGTTTTCAACTTTAAGTGGCACAACCATATTGCGCTTAATCGCTGCACAAACGTTATTTGTATCTATTCCACAATACTTCCGGAGCTCCGCTACTTCACCGCAAGGCAAAAACTGCTCCCCGATATTGAGTAATTCAAATGTTTTGGGACAGCAGCCCTCTTTAGCAAGCGCTGTAATTATGCCCTCACCGGCAGCGCCGTTTTCTGCACTTTCTTCCAAGACAAGCAGGCGTCCGGTTTTTGCCACAGAGGCTTTTATCGACTGAATATCGATTGGATTTATACAGCCTAGCTTAATGATTTCGATTGAAACGCCTTCACTTTCAAGTTTGCTTGCGGCCTCCACCGCTGTGTTTATTGAAATTCCGTATGTGACAAGTGTAAAGTCGCTTCCTTCCCTGATGCATTTTGCAGCTTCTGCGCCACCTTCTTTATACAAACCCTCTCCACCGCGTGGAAATCTAACCGCAACCGGGCCTTTCACTTTGGTAACCGCATAGTTGAGCATATCTTTCAGCTCCGCAAAACTGGAAGGACAAAGTATCATCATTCCCGGAATTGACCTTAGAAATGGTACATCAAAAACCCCCTGATGCGTTTCTCCATCCCCCGGAACAATCCCTGCTCTGTCAACCGCAAATATAGCATGTTCCCCACTGATTGCAATATCATGAATTAGCATGTCATAAGACCGCTGTAAAAATGTCGAATATACTGCAAAAACCGGTATTGCACCCCTGCTGGCCATCCCGGCTGCCATGGTCACTGCATGACCTTCCGCTATGCCCACATCAAAAAATCGCTTTGGATAACGAGCCGCAAATTTTTCTAATCCCGTTCCCGGTGCCATTGATGCTGTAATCGCACAGATTCTTGGCTCATAGCTTGCTATGTCAACCATGCACTCACCAAAAACCGATGAGAACGACTTCCCGTTACCATTTACCACACCGACCTTGTGATCGAAAGGCTGGACTCCGTGGTATTCTGCCGGAGCAATCTCTGAATGTTCATAACCTCTGCCTTTTTGTGTCAGAACGTGCACCACTGTCGGCGCATTTTGCCGCTTTGCCCACTCCAGAGCTTCAATCATCCTTGTCACATCATGCCCATTGATTGGCCCGGAGTATTGCAATCCCATATCTTCAAACATGCTACAGCGCAAAATAGCTTCCTTAACTGCAATTTTTACATTGTGCGTAAATCTGTATATCACACCACCGCCGGGCAGAATGTCCATGAGGCGTCTGTATTTTTCTTTAAATTCAGAGTAGGACGGTCTCATCCTTTGCCTAGACAGATACCGCGCAACTCCACCGACATTCTTTGTTATCGACATGCCATTATCATTTAAGATAATGACCATTGGCTCTCCAGATTCACCCGCATCAGACATCCCCTCATATGCCAGTCCGCCGGTCAATGCGCCATCGCCAATCAGCGCGATTACAGAGTAGTTCCCCTTTGACAATGTTCGCGCACGAGCGATTCCCAACGCTGCCGAAATGGATGTAGATGCATGACCAGCTACAAAAGCATCGTGGATGCTCTCAGACGGCTTTGGAAACCCTGAAAGTCCGTCAATTTTCCGCAATGTATCAAATCTGGACTTTCTTCCCGTCAGCAGCTTGTGGACATAGCTTTGATGGCCGACATCAAATACCAATCTATCTTTTGATGTGTCAAAAACTTTATGTATTGCAACCGTCAGTTCCACAACTCCAAGATTTGCTGCCAGATGCCCTCCTGTTTTTGATACACTTTTTATCAAAAACTCACGCAACTGCTCGCAAAGCTTGTCTATCGACTGACCATGAAGCGCCTTGATATCTTCAGGCGAGTTAATATTATCTAAAATACTCAATTGAGCAAAACCTCTTTTAAAACTAATTTTTTTTCAGGTGCAAAAAGTTGATTAATTTGCCAACCCTGAGTACTACCGCTGTGCTGTTGTTAATCGCACTGTTTTTGCCAACTGCTTTTCCAACTACGGTTAGTCCCGTCACCGCACCGGATATAAGTAAGGTAATGATTAGATTTTCGGTTGCCATACTCTCCATAAGCCTTGCTGCAATCAAGCCTGCGGTCGTTCCGCTGACTATGCCTGTAACATCACCGACAACGTCATTGCAGAAACTCGAAACTTTATCGGCATTTTTTACAAGTCGCAAAGCTTCCGTTGCACCACGCTGCTTATGTGCCGCCATTGAGTGAAAAGGCGCCTCAACTGCTGCTGTAACTGCAACACCGATAATGTCAAATACTACACCAAGTACAATAAAAACTACCAAAACCGAAAATGATATTATATATCCCGTCCGCCCCAACACTTCTGTTGATGCGAGTGTAAACACCATTGTGGCGGTGATACTGATCAAAACGATTTTTATAAGCCACTTAAAATCAAGCTTAGTCTTCATTCTTTCTCCACTAATAACAAGCAAAAGCGACGGCGTGCGGAGTAAATCTTACGGCTTAGGTCGGGCCGGATTTCCCCCGCAGATGCCTCCCGTTGCCGGCAAGGCGGTTTCCCATTAAATCCGCGTCCGGAGTGTCGCCCTTCATATCAGAACTCAAAACCGTTTCCGGTCAGGCTCGTCAACGTCTCCGATGCCCGATTGCCACTTAGTCCGTACTGCAATCCTCCGCACACCTGGGATACGGTTTCCCATATCCTGACAGCCTAGGTGTTTTCCACCACAGTCAAACCGTCTCTTAGCCTCTTTTGCAGGAAATATTTCAAGAAGCAATCGCGTATTTTGCTATGGCCATAACAAAAACGCGTGGTTCCTCTATCCGCATTTACCACTCAAGGCAGGCTACACTGCACACAGCACTCGAAGTTGATACGTAAGTAGCAACTCCATGGCTTTCGCCCGGGAAATAATCTCTTTCGAAATTAAACTCCCTACGCACCGCAATGCAGGTTCACGCCTGATTCGTACGGGCTCAGCCAAGGATTTGCACCCTGGTACGGTCCCGCACAAGAACAGGTCTCCACGTGAGCAGGGTCGGGTTCCCCATGCCATTGGGGATCGCCCTGAAAACGCAAGCTCAACATAGCTGAGCTTCCCCCCAGCACCCACCCCAAACTGGGCGTTCAAAGCAAGCACAAGGGGTTTCAACGATATGCCCTTTAAAGGATTTTTAGGCCCTTCCTGGTAGACGGCCGATCTGACTAGGATACTGCGCCACAATTGCGAGTATCAAACAGGAATGTTGTATCCTATGGATACTGCGCCACTCAGTGTTCGAATAATATAACAGTAACGGAGTTAATATTCAATAGTTATTTTGAATATTCAAAAAAAATTCATTGCAAACACACAATTGTAATGAATGCAATGAATGGGTATTCATAAAATTTTATGTAATTTTAGTTCTTTCTTTCGGCTAAAATATGAGCAAGCCATGTAAGGAATTCGGTATTCTCAAA
>WQUY01000083.1 GCA_009781855.1 Oscillospiraceae bacterium
CATTAGTAATCCTGTCGTGGCAGGAGATTATATAGAGCTTTGGAGTCATTCGACGACAGTTGCCCATATTAACGAAGCAATCAGAATCCTTTTACTTGCAATATTTGCGGTGTAGCACTATAATATCTATAAAATTAAATAAGGAGATGGTTTGATGAAGGATATTTCAAAAATTGCAGCAGCGGTCAAAACGTCAACTACACTTAAAGTTGACGCTTTGTTTAAGCAAATGAAGGCTGACGGTAAAGATGTCGTAGGATTTGGAGCCGGTGAGCCGGATTTTGACACGCCTGACAATATCAAAGAAGCTGCCTACAAGGCCATAAGAGAAGGGCAGACAAAATATACTCCGGTCAATGGCATTCCTGCACTCAGGCAGGCTGTTTGTGACCGGTTGAAAGCAGATTGTGATATTAGCTACAATGCAAATCAAATCGTTGTGGCAAGTGGCGCAAAACATAATATATATATTGCACTTCAAGCGTTGCTTGACCCCGGGGATGAGGTAATTCTTCCGGCTCCTTATTGGGTGACATATGCTGAAGCAATCATGATGGCAGGTGGTACTCCAGTTATCGTTTCTGCACCGGAGTCGGCAGATTTTAAGATTACAAAGAGCCAATTTGAAGCTGCTGTGACAGAAAAAACAAAGCTGCTCATCCTCAACAACCCCTCAAATCCAACCGGGATGCTTTATAGCAAAGAGGAACTGCAAGCGCTGGCCGATGTATGTTTAAAACATGACCTTTATGTTTTGTCTGATGAAATTTATTACAGGCTGCTTTATGATGGTAGGAAGTTTACGAGCTTTGCCTCGCTTGGTGAGGATATAAAAGAGCGTACAATCATTGTGAGTGGTGTTTCAAAGACTTATGCCATGACCGGTTGGAGAATTGGTTATACGGCATCAAGCACAAAACTTGCTGAGGTTATGAGCAATTATCTCAGTCATTCGACGAGTTCTCCAAGCACAATTTCGCAGATTGCGGCTGTGGAAGCGCTCAATGGCCCGCAGGAAGGCATTGACGAGATGCGAAAAGTTTTTGAAGAGCGGCGTAACTATCTTTGCGAGCGTATTAATGCAATGCCGGGTGTGAGTTGCCGCAAGCCTGAGGGTGCGTTTTATGTGATGATGAACATAGAAAAGCTCATTGGCAGGACACTTGGTGGTGTTGTAATAAACAACAGTGATGACTTTTCGCTGGCATTTTTGGAAAGCGGCCTCGTTGCACTTGTGTCTTGCACAGGCTTTGGGTGTGACAACTTCTTGCGGCTTACATATGCGGTATCTATGGAGGCCATAAAAGAAGGTATGGATCGGCTGGAGCAGTTTATCAAATAATTGCTCTCGTCCGGGTAAACCTGAGGGGAGCTCGACTCCCGTTAAAGGAGATTCTAAATATATGAAGGTGCTTGTCATCAATGGGCCGAATATAAATTTGCTTGGAGTCAGGGAGCCGGAACTTTACGGTAGCGGGAGTTTTGACAATCTTGTTAAATTTATAAACGAGTCTGCCGCATCACTCGGCATAGAGCCTATGTTTTTTCAATCCAATTGTGAGGGCGCAATCATTGATGCGATTCAGAATGCAATGGGCGATGTTGATGCAATTGTCATAAATCCTGCTGCGTATACGCACACAAGTATTGCGATTGCAGATGCATTGAAAGCTGTCGGGTTGCCGGCGGTTGAAGTCCACTTGACGGATATAAAAACACGAGAGCCCTATAGACGCATTTCATATACATCGGAGGCTTGCATAAAGACGATCTGCGGGATGGGTTTTGATGGGTACAGGTTGGCGCTCATCACATTGCTTGAATCAGTGAAGCAAAAATAGCTGAAGTGATGCAGCGCCGAATATTCTAAGAGATTGTGGGTCAAGCCATAATGACGGATAGGGAAGATTGTACCACCCATATAGAAAACGACTGCCATACCCGAAAGTGCGGCAGTCGTTTTGTTCTGTGGTAAAACTTACTTATTGAGCAAGAGCTACAGCTTTAACAGCAGCGGAACCTGCATCGGTTGTGTAAGCATCTGCGCCGATTTCATCAGCAAATTCCTGAGTGATTGGAGCACCGCCAACCATAATCTTGACTTGGTCTTTGCAGCCAGCATCAATCATGACTTGAACTGTGTTTTTGAGTGAATCCATTGTTGTTGTGAGCAGTGCTGAAGCACCGACAACTTTACAATCAGGATTTGATTTGATCGCTTCGACAAATTTTTCAGCAGGAACATCGACACCGAGGTCAATGATTTCAAAGCCTGCAGATTCAATCATCAGAGCAACGAGGTTTTTACCGATGTCATGAAGGTCGCCAGCGACTGTGCCGATGATGTATTTACCATTTTTACCAACGCTGTTTCCGGCGAGGTGTGGACGAAGAACTTCAACGCCTTTTTTCATGGTTTTTGCAGCTACGAGCATTTCAGGAACGAAGATTTCGTTTGCCTGGAATTTCGAGCCAACGATTGCCATTGCAGCGACCATACCGTCATTAAGGATGACATTTGCATCTTCGCCTGCGTCAAGTGCTTCTTGCACAAGACCTTCAATAAGTTTTACTTTGCCACTTTCTACTGTTGCTGCGATTTCTTTGATTTTAGACATTAATTTTTTCCTCCTAAAGAAAATTATATAAATTCTTGTTTATCGTACTGTTATTTGTGAAGCGGGAATCCTAAGCATGAGAACTTTCGTACATATAGCCTTGGTTATCCTATTTCTTTACTCCGAAAATGCCTTCGCGATATGCTGAGGTGTATTCTGCACAGAAGTCGTCAAGACCCATCATTGCCTCGGCGGCATATATAACGCCACGAAGGTCATGACTGAGTGGATCCATAACGGCGCTGTCCATACCTGCACTGATTGCTAGGGCTGCAAATGCCTGATTTACAAGCTTGCGAACCGGGAGGTTAAAAGAGATGTTGGAAATTGCACCTGAGATATGAACTTTTGGATGGGTTTTCTTGATATGTGCCATGACTTCTAAAACCATTGATATTCCTTCGCCATCATCGGTTGTGCATAGCATTTCGATGAGTGGGTCTATATGGATACGGCTATCTTCAATACCATATTGCTTAGCTTTTGCCATAATTGTATCAAAAACAACTATACGTTCACCAGCAGTCTTGGGAATTGTTGTCTCGCCGTTAAGCAGAACCATGATTGCCCATTTTTTGTTCTCAGGCTTTGCCAGGATGGGGAATGCGACATCAATTTTGCCACCTTCAAGAGAGACAGAATTAAACATGCCCGGTCTGTTACAAAGAGGCATTGCTTTGAGAATGATGTCAACATCAGGAGAGTCTACTGCGATGGGGCAGTCAGTGACACTTTGAACCAGGTCAATCATCCATTTGAGGACTTCATATTCACCTTCGTTTACCGCAGCGTGAACGTCAATGAAATCAGCGCCGGAATCAGCCTGCTTCTTGGCCATGTCCTTGATATATTCCTCGTCACGTGCAGCGATTGCTTTCGCACAAGAGGGGATAGAACCGTTTAACTTTTCAGCAATAATAATCATACCGCTTAATCTCCTTTATTTATTCAGATTTTTTGCAGCTTCGACTACATGCGAAACCAGAACAGATGTGGTCACAGTTCCGACACCGCCGGGAACAGGAGTGATGTTAGAAACGACTTTCTCTACTTCATCAAATTTAACGTCTCCGACGAGCTTATTTTTTTCGTTACTCCAGTTTATGCCAACGTCAATGACAATCTGGCCGGGGCTGAAGTATTTTTCGTCAAAAAATTCGCCCAAGCCGACTGCGATAATCACGATGTCAGCACTCTTAGAGAAGTAGGGGGTATCTTTTGTGAACACGTGGCAAGTAGAAACTGTTGCATCGCGGCCTAATAGCATAAAGCTAACTGGTCTGCCAACAACGAGACTATGACCGATGACACAGACATTCTTGCCTTTGACATCAACTTTGTAGTAATCGAGGATTTCGAGGCAAGCCTGAGCGGTGCAAGGTGCAAAGCCCTTACCGCCGCCGGTCACTACGCTCTCCCATGTGTCGCCGGTGATGCCGTCAATATCCTTTGCCGGATTCATGCCAGCAATCAATGCGCTTTCGTCAAGATGTGCAGGTAATGGACGAAATGCGAGTATGCCGTGGACATCTTTATCATTGTTGAGTGCTTCGAGATTTTGCATATATACTTCTTGGGTTACGTCTGCCGGAAGTGCGACGGTTTTTGTCGCAACGCCAACTGTTTCGCAGCGTTTAACTGCGGTTTTTTCATAAGAAAGGTCGTCGGGTCTTTCGCCAACACGCAGAATAGCGAGGGTGGGAACTACGTTTTTGCCTTTAAGAACCTCGATGTCACCTTTCATTTTGTCGTTGAGGTAGCTGACTACATCAGCGCCTTTTAAAAGTTCTGCCATTTATTCTTTACTCCTATCTCAGCCGTTTTGCGACGGAGTCAAATATTTCATCCGCCATGGGGCAATACTTGCTTAGCAGTGCATCTGCCTCAGCTTCAAGGCTTGACGCATAGTTTTTGTCTGTCATTGCTTGTGAGTTGATGAAAACATTAAGGCTTGCGCCCTGCATTGCACCTTTGCACAATACAACGCCTACACCTGCATCGCTGATGGCAAGCGCACTGCCTTTTTGTGCAAATATATCTTGCAGCTCAATCGCTTTTGCACAAACGCGCATGATATCCATCGGAACAGTGCAAGCAAGACGCAGAGCGTCCTCCATAATTTGCCCCCTGTTCGGATCGTCCTTAGGGATACCGTATGCTCTTGAAAGCGGCTCGAAAACAATTGCGTCCTCGTCAACAAGGCGAAGCAGTTCTTTTTGTAAATCTTCTGCTCTGGCCATCACTTCTATAATCTCAGCTTCTACTTCGGCATATTTCTTTTTTCCAACGGTCAGACTGCCGACCATGGTGCCTAAAGCCATGCCTATAGCTCCTGCTAGGGCGGAGGCTGAGCCTCCACCCGGTACGGATGCTTTCGATGCAAGAACATCTACATATTGTGAACATGTTTTGTTTACTAATGACATATGAATCTCCCCTAGAATATGCCGGAAACAGCGCCGGTATCCGTGTCAATGTCGATGCGGCGGAATGCTGGGTTGGAGCTTGTTCCGGGCATCATGCTGATAGCGCCTGCCATTGGGCAAAGGAACTTTGCACCGCCGTAAACGAGGATGTCTCTAATCGGGAGTCTCCAACCTGTCGGAACACCTTTTAGTGTCGGGTCGTGTGATAGGGAGAGGTGCGTTTTAACCATCATGGTGGCAAAGTCAGCATAGTATGGGTCACTCTCAAAGCGTTTTGCTTTTTCAAGTGCAAGTGGTTCCCAATCAACACCGTCTGCACCATAAACTTCTTTTGCAATCTTCTCTACGCGCTCACGCAAAGGAGTGGAGAGGTCGTAAAGATATTTGAGTTCGGTTTCTTCTTCACATGCTTCAATAACCAGTGTTGCGAGTTCTTCCGCACCCTTGCCGCCATACTGCCAATGTTCGCTGAGTGCGCAACGTACGCCTTGCTCTGCGCAAAGTCTCTTGATGAGGGCGATTTCTTCGGGCGTGTCGGTGTAGAATTTGTTGATACAAACAACAGGGTTGATGCCGGATTTCTTAACATTGTCAACATGGTGGAAGAGGTTGCATGTGCCTTTTTCAAGCAGCTCAAGATTTTGCTCTGTGTATTCCTTAGGAAGCGGACGTCCTGGGGTAACAGATGGGCCGCCACCATGCATTTTAAGCGCACGGACAGTTGCAACAAGGACAGAAACATGTGGCTTGAGGCCTGACAGACGGCATTTGACATTCCAGAATTTTTCAAATCCGATATCTGCAGCAAAGCCTGATTCTGTGACATGATAATCGAATAGTTTGAGTGCGAGGCGGTCGCCGATAATCGATGACTGACCGATTGCGATGTTTGCAAATGGGCCTGCATGGATAAGGCATGGTTGATGTTCAACTGTGTAGCAAAGGGTTGGATTGATTGTGTTGCGCATCCAAGCTGCCATTGCACCGTCAACTTCGAGATCTGCTGTTGTGACAGGGTCGCCTTTTTTGTTGTAAGCAACAATGATCTTGCCGATACGATCGCGCAAATCTTTGAGGTCTGTTGCAACAGATAGTATAGCCATAAGCTCACTACCTACAGCGATGCCGAACTTTGAATCAACTTCAAAGCCGTTTCTTTCACCGCCGCCCATGCCTATGCGGATATGGCGTAGGCACTGTGCGCAGAAGTCGATTACCCATCCGAGTTCGATACGCTCAGGGTCGATGTCAAGACGCTTGATGCCGATTTCGGCAAGCTTTGCATCGTCATAGTTGCGCTCATGTTGCATACGGGCGTTCAGTGCCACCATTGCGAGGTTGTGTGCGTTCATTATATCGTTGATATCGCCGGTTAGACCGAGTGAAAACTCAGTCATTGGGATGAGCAGTGCGTTACCTCCACCTGCTGCTGTGCCTTTGACATTAAATGTCGGGCCGCCTGAGGGCTGGCGCAGACATCCGCCGACATTCTTTCCAAGGTATCCGAGACCTTGGATGAGACCAAGAGATGTGGTAGATTTTCCTTCGCCGAGCGGAGTTGGGCTAATTGCTGTGACTTCAATGAATTTGCCATCGGGTTTGTCTTTTAGGCGGTTCATGATTTTCAAAAAGTCAAGTTTCGGTGTTTTGCCGTATGGAATAATTTCATCCGGAAGCAGTCCCATTTTCTCGCGAAAATGTTCAACATCCGGAAGTTTCTTCATAGCGTCTTCGGCAATTTCCCAGTCTTTGTGTTTGATAGGATCGAGCATGAATAAAATCTCCTTTTATATCTACTTTCTATTTACTTGATGCAGGCGATTTTATCATTGGACTTTAATTAAGTAAATACCAGTTTATCGAAACATTGAAATGTCACAAAAATGCAAAATTAAAGTACAAAACTTTAGTTATGGTAATATAGCAATGTTTTTTGTAAAATCTTTAGAATTATACTCGTATATTTGACGGAAGTCGATTATGAACAATGATGATAATGGTCGGCTATACCCTCTCAATACAGTGCCGTATATTGTATTGAGAGGGTACTTTTGCTAAAAACAAACAAAGCGTGACATTGGTGTGACAAAAGTGCGCACAGAGGTTTGATAGAAGTCGAAAATGTGACAAATATGTGACTGGTTAAGTGTATTTTTACGGTAAGGCAATGTATGTAAAGGATTGAAAAAATATTTTTTGGGAGTGAAAAGAGATGGATGAAAATACTACTGATTTGTTAGAAAATTCAGCAGAGACATTCACAGAAAACCTGGAAAATACACCACCGGAAGATCCGCCACCGGAAGATCCACCACCGGAAGATCCGCCACCGGAAGATCCGCCACCGGAAGATCCACCACCGGAAGATCCGCCACCGGAA
>WQUY01000084.1 GCA_009781855.1 Oscillospiraceae bacterium
GGTCTCGTCGCCCTACACTTCGCAAAACAGAAAACCATCAGCCAGCCCCTTGACGGTCTGCGCTCTGGGATGCTGGGGTCTGACTAATGATTTTCTGTTTCGCTCGGAACGGGTCTCGTCGCCCTACACTTCGCGAAACAAAAAACCATCAGCAACACCCTGTAAGTCTGGAATGCTGGGTGCTGCTAATGATTTCTAACGGACATTGTAAGCAGCGGCAAACTGCCGCCTGGGGGCTACGTTATCAGAACAAAGGAAAAGCGTTTGTGACGGTAATAAGCCCCAGAGCAACTCCGATGATTACTAAGATAACAAAGTGCAACGGGTAAAATGTATAGAACAAGTACTTTGCTCGTTTGCCAAGTTCGCCATTATATGACCTGAGAAGCGGAATAATCAGAAATGTACCGATGGATATAAGGAAGTATTGTGACATCATATTCATATAGGCAAGTATGCCAGTCATCTCTACTGCAGCCTCAGCAACATATACCCCTAATGTGTCCATAAGTAGTGGTACAAGCCTGGTTGTCACGCTACCGAAAACCATGAACGCTCCCCAAATAATCAGCGGCACAGTTCTTCGTGTCATTTCTTCTTTGATGACACAGAAAAGGAATATCATAAGAATACCGGCGAATGCGCCCTCGACTGCGACTGTGGCAAATATAAGAATCAGAATGAAGAGTATGACAAACAACGCTTTTTTGCCTTGCTCAACATACAGTTTTTCACGCAGTACCAAGCAAATGAGGCCTAGCAATATTGCAAACACGATATTCAGAGGCGCCCACACACTTGTTCCAAAAGCAAGAGCATATGGAACCTGAGATATCAGGCCGAAAATCAAAAGCCTGAGCATGTATTTCTTCACATTCCTGGTGCGTCTGAAGCCTTCAACAACAAAAAATGCCATTATTGGAAAAGTTACACCCCGGATAAGATACAGCGGAATATGTATCCACATGGGCACGATTTGCCACAAGACCATTGCGGCATGATGTACGCCCATGCTGATGATTGCGATGAGCTTTAGTGTGAATGCGTCCATAGAAAGAGCTTTCATATTTTTTTGTTTCTCCTGTTGTTGTAATTAGGGATTCCCTTTGATTTGACCGCCGAGAACATAAAAACATACTAACAAATGCAAAAACTCAGCAGTTCATGATTTTTTGCATTGCAAGGGAGTGCGAAGAGGTTATTTCCCCATTATTTTGTGCCGAAAATTCTGTCTCCGGCATCGCCTAGACCCGGCACGATATAACCATGGTCATTGAGATGGGAATCTATGGCACATGTTATGATTTCTACATCAGGATGTTCCAGTTGCATTTTTTCAACACCTGGAGGTGCCGATAAAATCGTCAGAAGTTTGAGTGAACGTGCACCGGCGTCTTTTAGATATTGTGCAGCGGCAGCCGCTGTTCCTCCTGTTGCAAGCATTGGGTCAAGTATAAAGCAATCTCGCTCGGATATATCATGCGGCATTTTGCAGTAATATTCAACCGGCTGCAATGTTTCGGGATCGCGATAAAGCCCTATATGTGCGACCTTTGCTGATGGGACAAGGGTTAGAATTCCATCGACCATTCCAAGTCCTGCACGCAGTATCGGAACGAGTGCGAGCTTCTTGCCTGAGAGGGCTTTGCTTGTTGCTTTGGCCACCGGGGTGGTGACTTGGACTTCTTCAAGCGGCAGGTTGCGCATTGCTTCATAGCACATGAGCATTGCGATTTCGCCGACAACTTCGCGGAATATTTTGACCCCTGTGTCAATATCTCGGAGTATGGTGAGTTTATGCTGAATAAGCGGGTGCATCAGTATTGTTGGCGGCATTCTTGTGTTCCTCCATATAAAAATGTACATAGAATATATCATCTGGCTGCCATAAAAGTCAATTATAACTATATCAAAAGCAACCTTTATTTACGTCAAATTTCCAGTTTTCATAAATTTACTATTGCATTTTTTCAGGTTTTCTGCTACCATACTCTAGACGTTGTAAGTTGCGGTTTGCACAAAGAATAAGCGGGTGTAGTTCAATGGTAGAATTCCAGCCTTCCAAGCTGGCCGCGTGGGTTCGATTCCCATCACCCGCTCCAACGAAAAAGGCTTGGAAACAGGTCTTTTTTTGTTTTGTAAGTAAGCCTTAGGAGCGTTTTATATATGCAGTTTTTTGAAAAACAGGTTGAGTCCAATACGGTCTATGAAGGAATAATCGTCGATGTCCGGCGTGATTTTGCCGTTCTGCAAAATGGAAACAAGGTGCAACGCGAGGTTGTTGTGCATTCAGGCGGGGTTGGAATTGTGCCGATTACAAGTGACAATAAGATTTTGATGGTGAGGCAATACAGATATCCGATGCAAGAAGAGCTTCTGGAAATCCCTGCCGGCAAGCTTTCGGATGGAGAGGATCCTTTTGAATGTGCTGTGAGAGAATTGTCGGAGGAAACAGGTTGCACGGCGGGGAAGTATATTGATCTTGGTGAAATTTATCCTTCTCCCGGGTTTTGCAAGGAAACCTTACATATATATTTGGCGCTTGATTTGACTTTTGGTGAAATGCACTTGGACGAGAATGAATTGCTCAGCGTCCAAGCGGTTGGAATTGATGAACTGATGGAAATGATAATGAGCAATGAATTGCCAGATGCAAAGTCTATTGTTGGGATTATGAAAGCGAAACGTTACCTGGATGAGATGCATGACTGAGCTTAAGACTTGCACAGCATGTTGTTAGAGGGGGGCATATGGGAAATACAGTACTGATTGTTGACGATGAAATAAATATAGTAGATATACTGAGCTTTAACTTGAAAAGGGATGGATTTGACATCATCTCGGCCTATGACGGTGAATCTGCGCTTGCCCAGTATGCAAAAAAGAAACCGGATTTGATTTTACTGGATGTCATGTTGCCTCGGATTGATGGGTTTGAAGTCTGCCGGAGAATTCGGCAAGGGGATCGTAAGACACCAATAATCATGTTAACGGCACGTGAGGAAGAAACAGATAAAGTAATGGGACTTGATCTCGGTGCTGACGATTACATCACCAAGCCGTTTTCCATCCGGGAGCTTAAAGCGCGGGTCAATGCGAATATCAGGCGGATTATTGCACAATCTTCTGCGGAGCAAGACGAAGAGGAAAATATCGGAGATAGTCGTTTTGTCATTGACCGGGAGCGTTATGATGTTGTTGTAAACGGAAAAAGTGCAGAACTCACCCAACGGGAGTTTGAGCTCATAAGCTTTTTGGCTGCAAGTCCCGGCAAGGTGTTTTCTCGTGAGGAGCTTTTGCATGATGTGTGGCAGTATGAATATTATGGAGATTTACGTGCCGTAGATGTTGCAGTAAGACGTTTGCGTGAGAAAATTGAAGTCGATCCCGGACAGCCATGCCATGTGATGACCAAACGTGGAGTAGGATATTACTTCGAAGTGTAGCGATTACTGTCGCTACGTGATTTATAGGGTGAACACTGTTCGCCCGCAACATATAGGGGCGAGAGTCCCGTAAAGAGGATGACAACATTGTCAAATAGTTTGCGCGTAAAACTAGTCATCATAATGCTTCTAATCATGGCACTGCTTATGACAGTGGTGCTTGTCCTGCTCATAAGCGGGGTTCAAGACTTTTATACCGATCAGTTTACTGACCAAATGGAAACGGTGTTTTCAAAACCTGAGTTTGTCAGTGATTTGCGCATGGCTGCGGGCAGGGAAGATGCCGTAGCGCAAATGAATGAGATGTTGTTTGCATTTATGGGTGAGTTGGGCATTGACAGAACAACCAGAAACTTCTATATTCTGGATGGTGTAACAGGAGCGGTTTTAAAAACGTCGAGCCCGGACGATAATAGACGCATTGAAATTACTGAAAACATAATAACGGCTCTGCTGGGTGAAAATTCATTTATGGTCAGTTCAAGAGCGGATTATATGGATGCGGCAGTTCCGATTGTTGCGCATGACGGCAGTGCGAATTTCGTTGTTTATATAATAGACAATAAACAGACAGTCCAGAGCCTCAATGCTGAAATATTCGTAATCATACTCAGAGCTGTGCTTATAGGCTTTGCAATTGCGGTGATCATAAGTCTGGTTATATCCAAAACGCTGATCTCCCCCATACAAGGTATGACAAAAGCGGCGGAGGCTATGGCAGACGGAGATTTTTCGAGAAAAATTCCGGTTGAATCAGCAGATGAGATTGGGGTTCTTGCCAAGACTTTTAATGGTATGGCAGGACAAATTGAAACAATGCTGGAAGAGCTACAAAGGGTTGAAGCTTTGCGCCGGGAGTTTGTAGCTAATGTTTCACATGAACTGCGCACACCGTTGACAAATATCAGGTCATATGCCGAAACGATTTCGGACGACAAAGATATTCCGCAGGAAATGGAAGATGAATTCTTGCGGATTATAATCAACCAAAGCGACCGGATGACAAAAATCGTTCAGGATCTTTTGGAACTCTCACGCTTTGATTCGGGTGCCAGTGTACTTTCGGTTGAAGAATTTTCGATTGAGCAGGCGGTCAGGGATGTCTATGCCGCGATTGCTCTTGAAGCCAGAAAACGCAGCCATGTGTTGAATCTTGAACTGGAATGGAAGTTGCCGAACATCAAAGGTGATCGTGACAAGATTGAACAAGTTTTGATGAATGTTATTGCCAATGCGCTGAAATACACACCTGACGGGGGTACGATTGCTATTTACAGTGGTACAACGGGTGGTGACGTTTGGGTGAAAATCGAAGATACAGGGGTTGGCATACCTCCCGAAGATTTGGAACATGTTTTTGACAGATTTTATCGTGTCGATAAAGCGCGTTCGCGCGAGTCCGGCGGCACGGGTTTGGGGCTGTCCATAGCAAAAGAGATTATAAGCAGGCATGGTGGTGACATTAAAATCGAAAGCACGCCCGGAAGCGGTACATCTGTAACTATAAGACTTCCTGTTGAGGGGGTGCCGACAGAAGTTGAGTAACTCAAGAAGAGCTATTGAACTGGCAAAAACAGTGCTCATATTGCTTTTGTCCTTGAATGCGCTATTTCTGGCGTGGCAGACCGGGCTGTTTAACGATGTTTTCGCAGCATTTCCGGTGATTGGCAATGTCATTGAGCTTGTCAGAGGAACAACGAGCCCGGTTGAGGTTGATGGTGCTACGATAAAGGAAGCCGCTCGTCCTATGACTATAATCATTACCAATGAACAGGGTGAGCGCTTCGGAGTCAGAAATGATACAGAGTTGAGAAATTTCGCATATGACAGAGCAATCAGCATTTTGGGCGAAGCTCTGGGGTCTGCTTCAAGCCACTCAGAAGTGACAGAGGAACAGTGGCGAGAGGCGCTTTCAAAATCCGGTGTATTTTTTGAGTATATCAAACCGGTAAGATTGTCAGTATTGGATGGATGGCTTGGCGCGAATATGCCGGATGCGCTTGAAGATGTAAAAATAAGAAGAATTTTTGTATCATTCGGTGAAGAGCGAAGCAGGATATATTATCAGGAATATATAAATGGTTTGTTTTTTGGAGCGGATACGGCATCGACTGCGGGCAAAGCACAAGAGCTTTATATGTTTCTTCCCAATGGTGCGATGTTTGCTTTTGAAACCGGACTCAGGGGCTCAGAGCGTGCACCGTATATGCTGATCACGTCGCAGGTATACCACCCGGATGTGAGAAGCGTTGCTGCGGGTACTCAGGAGCAATTACTTGAGGCATCACTTTTTGTTTTCGGACATTTTGTCGCCCCGCCCTCATACTTCAGTGGAGATGTGCTTGTTTGCCGCGGTGCAACATTCAACATCAGTGTTTATCTCGATGGAATGGTAACATATCGGAGGACTGACATTTTGACCGAAGATTCCGAAGCCCAGGAACTGAGTTTGAGTGAAATGATTGAACAGGCACGTATGATTACTGCTGATTCTATAGGCGAAATAAGCGGGGATGCGGAGATTTTGTTTGAATCAATAGAATATTTTCAGGGCGTATACACGGTATATTTTGGGTACTACATTGCAGGCGGGAGAGTGTATCTCAACGATGATAAATATGCGTCGGTGATTTCATTTACTTCCGGGATTATATCTGAGGCCGAGCTGAATTTCAGAAATTTCACTTACTCAGGGTACAGCACAAGGCTTTTGCCGCAAAGACAGGCGCTGGCTGCTGCGGGCGGTGAGTTTATTCTGAGCTATTCCGATACAGGCCCGGAAATACTTGTTCCGTCATGGGCAAAGGTTTGGTTTTAGTAGTTTTCATGTGTTTTAATAAATAGAAAGGAAAGTTTAAGATACATGAGCGGTTCGAAGATTAGAAATATTACTATAGTGGCGCTTTTGGTTATCAACGCCCTGTTTATGACATTTATACTTGTCGATTTGTTTAATGATGCTCGCTCACATCGCGAAGCTATAGAAAACACCAGTGCGATTCTTAAAGCAGGCGGCCTCATGATTAATACCGACAATATTGAGTCTGCAGGGGTTCTGAGAACAATGAGAACAGCGCGTGTGATTGAGGTTGAAGAGTCAATCGCACGCGCTCTTTTGGGTGAAACGGTCATGTCGGATCATGGTGTCATATCTTTGTATAAAAACCCTGAGCGTGGGGCCGCAGAATTTTATAGCGCCGGAGATTTTGAGGTTCGCTTGAGTGCGGGTGTTATTTATCGTGCAGAGCCGCTGAGAACGGTTGCTTCATTGTTGCGTGAGATAGAGCTTGAAACGACACAAATGACTGCAACAATCGACCCGGAGACATCAAATGAAGTGGTAACAGTTTGGGTAGCCTACAGAGGAACAAGTGTTTTTAATTGCTTTATCGAATTTGTTTTTGATGAAAATTATCTCTTGATTGTGCGTGGAAGATATGTCGCAGTAATCGAGCAGGCGGAAGGTGGGGCAACTATTTCACAGGTCAGTTCTGCTTTGCTGGGATTCCTTGCGGCGGTCAGGGATGAGTATAGGGGAGATATTACCTGTACAGAAATACTCAGTGTGCAAGCCGGTTTTCGCCATCGGGTTGTGGGTGCATTTGGCGAGGGTGTTTTAGATCCGGTTTGGCTGATTGCTACAGACAATGGGCGTTTCCTTATAGACGATGCAACTGGTGAAATCTGGCCGTTTGGATGATGCGTAAAGAGGGTTCTAGTACTTCATTCTTGAAATAAGTTTGCAAAGATTGTGGTAGGTTTTTTCGTCTGGCAAGGCAAAAAACTGCGGGAATACCACTGGTCTTTCAAGGTTTTTTAACGAAGTCAGACGGAAC
>WQUY01000085.1 GCA_009781855.1 Oscillospiraceae bacterium
TACGGCAGATGCAGTAGATACAGAATTAGACTTTGAAACGCCACCGCAAGACAGCATCTTTGAAGTTTCAAGTCATGAGCAATTGCAGTATGCGATACAGCATCTCATGAATCAAGGCATAACGGAGCAAACAACCATAACCATGACACAAGATTTCACTGCCACTGGTGCAACCATATATATTCCGATGGGTGCAGCTGTCGATATCATTTTAACAAGTACACCGGGGAATGCATTCGCCTACACGCGTACAACAGCAGGACGACATTTTGATGTAGCTGGCGGCAGAGTAACCTTAAGAGACGTTATCATATGCGGAGGAACTGGGACACATGACCGCGGAGGGATTGAGGTAAGATCCCGTGGATTCTTACTCATGGAAGAGGGCGGCATAATTAGAAATAATCGCTCTCTTAATGGTGGTGGAGTTCGGACTGGTGGCAGTGGCCAATTTATTATGCGAGGAGGTATCATTGAAGGCAATGTTGCGGGTAGCCAGGGTGGTGGCGTTATGTCAAGTAGCTCTGCATTCACCATGAATGGAGGAATTATTCGCGATAACACAGCTGCGGGTCGTGGCGGTGGTGTTGCCCTTTCGGGCGGAGCGTTGTCAAGATTTGATATGTTTAGAGGTGTCATAGAGTCTAACACGGCTGTTTTCGGTGGGGGTATATCTGTAAATCCAGGTATAGTTAATATTCATGGTACGCGCGAAACAGCCATTATCCGCAATAACGAAGCGATTGCATATGGCGGTGGCTTAAGTTTTGAAGATGCTGGTAGATGGTCGACTATGATCAGCGGTGCCATTGTTAATAATTGGGCTCATGGTAATGGTGGTGGCTTACTTATAACGAGTTGGGCACAGCATTTTCTGGAAATATCAAATGGATTCTTAATTAGCGGAAATCAAGCTGAACAATATGGCGATGATATTTGGATTTTTGGAGCACAAGGAAACAGGGGTGCTATGGATGTGTTTGCATATGCTGCGGCTGATGAGTTGCTTCTTGAAGCGGTGAGAGCATTTGCTGAGCTCCATGACTTTGACTTTGAACATATTTATGAGTATTTATCCGGCAACAGACAAGATCATATGCTTTATGAAGAGTATTTTCATGACTTTGATGATGATGGTTATGATTGGTAGATGAGCGTAGCTGATATCGTTGTATTTCACAGCGGTTAGTGCGACGCTTACCATAAGTCGGCGAGTATAACAGGTTGAAACCTAAACAAAACATCCTTTTGCTACAGTGCAAGCATATCAATCGCACTTTGAGCAAAAGGATGTTTAACGTCATATACCCTATAGCCTCAAATAAATATCCTCAAGCATATTGATAAATTCGCGCAGAGCCATTTTGGATTTACGGTATTGATTCAACCTCGTAGGGGACGATGCCCACATCGTCCCGCGGTCTGATGTGGACATCAGACCCTACGCAGAATACTTATTCCCTTGACAGCCTGTGTTCTGGGATGTAGAGGTCTGTTATAAGTGTATTTTGCAATTGCGTTTCCATACCAATTGTCGTATAATATCATTACCCTTTCAATGCATTGGGAGGGACAAACTGGCGGTACATCGAGCATGTATCGCTCATGCGCTGATAAGATTTTATGCATAAAGGAAAAATACTATGAAAATAATGTTTTACGGAGCGGCCAGAGAAGTCACAGGAAGCTGCTTTTGTGTTGAGGTTGATGGGAAGAAGATATTAGTTGACTGTGGCTTGCAGCAAGGCGCAGACAATGGATTTGGGCAAGATTTTCCGTTTCACCCTGGTGATATCGACTGTGTTGTCCTCACTCATGCGCATATAGACCACTCGGGCAGATTGCCTCTGCTCGTAAAGCTCGGATTTAAAGGCAGTATATTTGCTACAGAGCCGACGTGCCAGCTTCTCGAAATAATGCTTCGCGACAGTGCGCATATACAGGAACTTGAAGCAGGTTGGAGAAGCAGAAAACAAAAACGTGCCGGTGACGAAACCTCAGAGCCGCTTTACACCGTCGCTGACGCGGAAAAAGTATTTCCGCTACTTGTCAAGTGTAGATATGATGAGATTATTAATATAATCAGCGGAGCGGGCATCAGATTTACTGATGCGGGTCACTTGTTAGGCTCTGCTTATGTTGAAATGTGGCTCAAGGAAGGTTCTGAAAGCAAGAAAATCGTATTCTCTGGCGACATTGGAGCGCCAGGGCATCCAATAATCCGCGACCCAAGTTATGTAAAAGCTGCCGACGTAGTTATAATGGAGTCAACATATGGAGACAGGAGCCACTCAAAGACATTCGACACAGTGACAGAACTGGCCAAAGTCATAGATTTGACATTGGCAAAAGGCGGCAATGTTATTTGTCCTGCATTTGCTATCGGCAGGACTCAAGACCTTCTATACCATATACGAGAAATAAAAGAACGCAAACTTGTAAAAAGCAACCCGAATTTCTTAGTTTACCTTGACAGCCCGCTTGCCACAGCTGCAACAAGGATTTATTCCGGCGAGCTACTTGATTATCTCGATGAAGACTCGCTTGCGCTTGTCCAGGCCGGGATAGATCCGCTCTCTTTTGAAGGTCTGCGATTTGTTGAGAGTTCGGAAGACTCAAAACGTCTGAATGATGATAGGACACCAAAGGTTATCATTTCATCCAGCGGAATGTGCGATGCAGGCAGAGTGCGCCATCACCTGAAACATAATCTTTGGCGCTCTGAATGCGCGGTTGTGTTTACTGGGTTTCAGGCGCTCGGCACATTGGGGCGCACACTTGTTGAGGGTGTTGTAGAAAATGTGAACCTGTTTGGAGAGGAAATAGCGATACGATGTAAGATACACAATTTCCGCAGTATGAGTGCTCATGCTGACAGAGAGGGTCTACTTAACTGGCTCGGTGCGATTGGCACGAAACCTGAGAGAGTGTTTGTAGTTCACGGTGAACGTGATATTGCAAAAATGTTTACAGCGCGTCTTATCGGTGAGGGATATGCTGCACTTGCACCGAAATACACTTCGATGCATGACCTGATTACAGGTGAGGTGATTTTCGAAGGACGTGAGCTTTTGCAGAGAGATGAGCAGAAACCGGCTCAGCGTGAATCAGCAGTATATCAAAGACTCATGCTTGCGGGTACGCGCTTGATAGAAGTTATCTCGCGCAATAAAGGCGGCGCAAACAAAGATTTGGCAAAATTTGCCGACCAAATCAACGCATTGACGAGCAAGTGGGACAGATAAAATATTACAGGAAATTATTGAAAAGTATCATGATTTTGTGTATAATTACGGGAATATCAAAGGCAGGGGGATTTCAATGGGGAAGATAATTGCAGTAGTCTCCGGAAAAGGCGGTACCGGCAAAACAACGTCAGCCGCAGCCATTTCATCATGCCTCGCAGCCTTGGGGTATAGGACGATATGTATAGATTTCGATGCGGGGCTGAAGAATTTGGACATGTCGCTCAGCATGTCTGAGTTTACAGTTATGGATTATATGGATGTGCTTAATGGAAACATGACGCTTATGGAAGCATGTACAGAAAGTCCACAGATTGAGAACCTGTTTTTCCTAGCGGCTCCAACTGTTTTTGATCCGGAGCATCAGGATGATGAGCGCCTGAAGGCTATGTTTGATGAGGTAAACGAGCATTTTGAATATTGCCTGATTGATGCGCCATCAGGTGTTGGCCTCGGATTTGAGCAGGCTTGCAAAAATGCGGATATGGCAATTATTGTTGTGACAGGTGAGCTTCCCGCCATGAGGGATGCTCAGCATACTGCATATAGGCTTAGAGATATGGGTATAGAAGACATCAGGCTTTTGGTCAATCGTGTCATACCCAAAAACCTCAAAAGGATCAAAACGACCGTAGATGATATCATGGACACGATTGGAACGAGGCTCATCGGGATAGTTCCCGAGGACAAAGCAGTATTTAGAGCGCTACACTCAAACACTCCGCTTATTTTTTATAAAAAGAGATTTGCAGCATATGATTATCTCGATATCGCCCGGCGTTTGTCAGGTGAAGATGTTCCGTTACGTAAGTGGTAGATTTGCATAAAAGACGCGAGCAATATTGTTCGCTACCCCAGAGGAGGAGATTAAACTGAATATAGCACTAATGGCACATGACAGAAGAAAAGAACTGATGGTACAGTTTTGTATCGCATACTGTGGCATACTTGCCGGTCACGATATTTGTGCGACAAATACTACCGGGCGGCTGGTCAGCGAGGCAACGGGGCTTCCAATAACGCTCTATTTGTCATGTCATCAAGGCGGCAGTCAGCAGATAGGGTCAAGAATCGCATATAATGAACTGGATATGGTATTATACTTTTGCGATCCGCACAATGTTGAAGAGTATCAAAACAGTGTGATGGAGATTGCAAGATTGTGCGACCAAAAAAATGTGCCGTTTGCATCAAATATTGCAACGGCAGAGGTTTTGATTCACGGTCTTAAACGTGGTGATTTTGATTGGCGTGACATCGTTAACCCAAAGAAAAAATAACGGAGTCTGTCCAGTGCAAGTACCCGCTTTTGGTTATTGCGATAAGAACAACAATGGAGAAATCAACAATGGAAAAAATCAAGCCGCGCACACTATCGGGCTTTATGGAGCTTTTGCCTGGGCATCAAGTTTATTTCGACACGATGATCAGAAAGCTACGTGAATCGTTTGCACTATATGGATTCACACCGCTGGATACCCCTTTGATGGAAGCAGCAGAAATACTTCTGGCAAAAGGCGGCGGAGAAACCGAAAAACAAATTTACACACTCAGCAAAGGTGACACAGACCTTGCCCTGCGATACGAGCTGACTACGTCACTGGCAAAATATGTTGCGTTGAATTACAGCAGGCTGACCTTTCCGTTTCGCCGCTACGAAATCGGAAAAGTATATCGTGGCGAACGCGCACAACGAGGGCGCTTCCGTGAATTCTATCAAGCGGATATCGACATTATCGGCGATGGCGGACTTGATGTCCTCAATGAAGCGGAAATACCGAGTGTTATTTACAGATGCTTTAAGTCATTGGGCTTGGAGCGGTTTGTTATCCGAATCAACAACCGCAAGGTGTTGAGCGGTTTTTTTGAAATCATTGGTGTTGGCGGCAAAGTGACTGACGTGTTACGCATGGTAGATAAACTTGATAAAATAGGCGTGACCAAACTCACCGAGGCTCTGACAAATGATTTGGGGCTTACAAATAATCAAGTAACAGAGATACTGGATTTTGTCACCCATAAGGGAGACCCGTTTGAGGTGATAGACAAATACAGAGGCCGAAATGAGCTGTTTGACAGCGGTGCAGATGAGCTGGCTGCAATAAGACAACATATTACAGGCCTTGGTGTTCCGGACACACATTTCAAAATCGATCTTGCTATCGCAAGAGGGCTGGACTACTATACCGGCACAGTTTATGAAACGTACCTGCTCGACCATCCACAAGTTGGCGCGATATGTTCCGGTGGGCGTTATGATAATCTTGCGGGCTACTACACAGACAAGAACCTGCCCGGAGTGGGAATATCCATAGGTATGACCAGGCTGTTTTATATTCTACAGGAACAAGGGTTGCTCAATGAATCTGTTCTTACAGCACCCGCAGATGTGCTTATAATTCCGATGACAGACGACCTCTCACATGCTGTGTTATTGGCTGCTGCAATGCGCGAATCGGGGCTGCGCACACAAATATATGGTGAGAACAAGAAGTTTAAAGTAAAGGTTTCTTATGCAGATAAGCTTGAAATACCATATGTTGTATTTCTCGGAGAGGACGAGATTTTAGAAGGCAAGATCACCGTCAAGGATATGACGAGCGGTGAGCAAACAACAGCAGAATCGAGCCTTTTGATAGCGCGTATAAGCGAAAAAATTAATGCGCTTCGCAGCGGAGCACCGATTAAAGAGGTATAGCGCAGCGGTTCGGAAATAACCAGGCTATTCCTACGGCATTTAATCCTGTACTTTATGAATCTATATTTACAGATTATTCAAACTTAATTAACATAAAGTATGTAAAAACAGACTATTATGTCAATAAACGGAGGGGACGGACTGCCGTTCATCCCACCGATGCAAACATGTATCGGCATACTCCCTCCCCCCAATTGCGGTGTGCCCGCCTCCCCCCCGTTTTTCGATACAGAATCTACCTCTCTTTGCGCGAAACCTCCGATAACTTCGGAGGTTTCGTGGCGTTCGTTTGATTATCAAGACTTGCTGTTTTGGTCAACTTTTCGTCCAATCATAAGCGATGCGCTTTTTACAACCGAGCAAACCATAGCGCCAAAAATATATTTTACAGGCCCCACTGTGGTCGGATAAACCCTGTCAAACTCTTTTTGCTGCCAAAACTGGGTATCACGTGCGCTTCCGGTAAAATCACTCAGCGACATTGCGCGAAATGCGTTATGAACGGCGATGCTTCTGAAGCTTGGTGCAACAGGCTTTTTTGAAGCAATCAATTGATAAAACTGCTCAGCTTGACAATCGAGCTTTGCCGCGCTCCTTTTGGGCGATTTGAGCTTTTGTTCTTTAAAATTCTGAGTCACAGAAATAGCGCCGTTTATACCCCACTGTCCCAATATAGTCTTTAGATATTTTGCTGTGTTCTTCTCGCCGTTGCCTGCAGAGGTTGCAATCACCATGCCTTTTTTGCCAAAAAATTCAGGACGATGAAATCCATATGCCAAATGATCCATAAGGTTTTTCATTGCGGCATTTAATGCCCACATATAGGTTGTGCCGCTGAGGATAACCCCATCGCACGCGGCAAAAGCGGCTTGGACATCCTTCATGATGCAATAATGCGGACAAAACTCCTCGCCTTTAGTGAAGCAAAGATGGCATGAAATGCAAAACGGAAGCACTAAATCGGCGACAGACATCTCAATAAATTCAACATTTGGTTTGGTCGCCAGCCGAGTCATTATCTCCGCAGTGAGCGCGTATGTACTTCCTTTGCGCATACTGCCATGTATTATGAGTATTTTCATTGCGACCTCCTTCTGAATCAAAAACGTTAGTAATACTCTACCAATCTGGGGTGTGGGGGTGTTGCTGATGATTTTCAGGGATGCTCTAAGCTTCCTGTGAAGATTCCCCTCCTTGGAGGGGTGCCACGGAGTGGCGGGGTGGTGCTCTTTTATCTCGCCCCCAAAGACCACCCCGTCAGGCTTCGCCTGCCACCCCTCCAAGGAGGGGAATAAAGTCAAATGTCAGGAATTCCCTCGACAGCAAAACCATCA
>WQUY01000086.1 GCA_009781855.1 Oscillospiraceae bacterium
CTCTGTATGCGTTGGGTGACCAATGCGGCGGCAATTTTGAATACATAAAAAACATCAAAACATGTATGGATTGCTATTTTCCGCATATGCCTGAAAGTTATGACATCATTGTGTCGAAGTTAAGTGATCCGTGTTTAAACTGACGGGAGTTGAACTCATCAGTTGCCAGCATTTCTGCTCCCCCTACCTTTCAGCCATGTCCACCAACTTGTACGAAAGCAATTGCTGCAGTTGCCGCAGCCGCCTTTTTGCTTCTCACCAAAATACTTTAATATATACGACCGCAAACAACCCCCTATCTCACAATATCTTATCATCTTATCTAATCTGGCAGCGTCTCGGTGATAAACGTCTGCGCGTTCCCGCTCTGATTGCCGGGCAATGTTTCCCGAATCACGAATGAGCGCCTCGGCAACCCTTATATCATCGGGTGTAAAAAGCAACACACATTCAGACGGCTTGCCATCCCGACCTGCCCTACCCGCTTCCTGATAATAACCCTCAATGTTTTTGGGCAGATTATAATGAAGCACATAACGCACATCGGGTTTATCTATGCCCATACCAAAAGCATTGGTCGCTACCATTACAGCTACACGGTTTTGAATAAAATCATCTTGATTCCGCTGCCTTTCGGCATCTTCCAGACCGGCATGATAACGTGATGCCGATACGCCTCTGCGACATAGTTCTGTAGTCAATTTGTCAACCGTTCTTCTTGTCGCACAATAAACAACACCGCACATATCACTTCGTTCTTTGATGTATTCGTGAAAATATACCGACTTATACTTCGGCCTCTTTACACCAAAGTAGAGATTCGGCCTATCAAATCCGGTAGTGATGCTCAGCGGTTCATATAACCCTAAAAACTTCACTATGTCGCGCTTGACGTCGGCGGTTGCCGTCGCAGTAAATGCACCAATGACCGGACGGCTATTGAGCTTTTGTATAAAAGAATCAATTTTCAAATAGCTTGGTCTGAAGTCTTGTCCCCACTGCGATACACAGTGCGCCTCATCAACCGCCACAAGAGATATCGGTATACTCATTACAAATTTTAGAAAGTCGGGTGTTTCCAGCCGCTCTGGAGCAACATATATAATTTTATATATACCTGCCCCTACTCTGGAAAGCACTTCCTTATACTGGATGGCCGTCAGCGACGAATTGATAAATGCCGCAGGAACCTGCCTCTTTCTCAGCTGTGACACCTGGTCTTTCATGAGCGAAATCAGCGGTGATACTACTATAGTCGCTCCGCTGAGCATCAAAGCAGGAATTTGAAAGCACAGGGATTTCCCTGCCCCTGTAGGCATCACACCCAGAACATCCGTGCCTGATATAAGCGCATCAATTATTTTTTCCTGCGCCGGACGGAAAGTTGTGTATCCAAAATACTTAAAAAGTGTTTCCTGTTTTGTCATGGCAAAATCCCCCCTAAGCTGTCTGCTTCATTCCTGAAATAACTGTAGCATTATTAGGACGAATTGTCATTCATCGTTTGATTCCTCATTACCCTCAACGGTATCATCGTAACAGTTCACAGGCAAACCGGAAACAAGTGGTATGGCACGGTTTTTTCGCGTAAGTAGGGCGCTAAGACCCGTACTAGCGAAAAAATCGGGGCATATGACTTGTTTCCGGGCAGAGTTTGAGTAGCCTCTGAACTATAACGTATCATCCTTGTTTTGCGTCTAAGGTGGTGGAGTGCGTGGCTTATTACGCTGTAAATCCAGCGAAAGCCCCACCATATTTAGATATATTACAACCATAGAAAGGATGGAAAACATGAAAAAAGGTTTTCTAATCACACTCGCACTGCTCTTGGTGCTTAGCCTTGTCGCTTGTGGCAACGCAACACCAGCACACACGGAGGATGAAACAGAACTCATTGTGTTCGCAGCGGCCTCTATGTCCGGCGTTCTTTTAGAGATTGCAGATCTCTACACAGCCGAAAATCCACATACAAATGTGATTTTCAATTTTGATTCTTCCGGCACTTTGCGAACCCAAATTTCGGAGGGGGCGGAAGCCGATGTATTCATTTCCGCCGCCACAAGAGAGATGGATCAGCTTGAAGAAGGATACTTTGTGCAAGATGGTACGCGTATTGATTTTCTCGAAAATCAGACCGTGCTTGTTGTCGCACCCGATAACCCAAGAAAGATAGAGAGTTTTGCCGATATGGTGGACGCTCTTTTGGCGGGAGATGTGCTGATGGCAATGGGTAACATGGATGTACCCGTTGGACGATATGCCCAAGAAATTTTGGTCTATTTCGGTTTAGACCACGAAGAACTGGCCAGAACAGGCGTAATCACTTATGGCTCTAACGTCCGTGAAGTGGCCACACAAGTGCGTGAGGCCAGTGTTGATATCGGCATGGTCTATCTGACAGATACGGTAGACTTCGGCCTTGATGTTGCCGATATTGCCACGCCCGAAATGGCAGGACGAGTTATTTATCCCGCCGCTGTTTTGCGTAGTAGTCAAAATGTAGATGCGGCACAGTCTTTCCTTGATTTTATGATTGGGGATGCAGCTATGGCCGTTTTTGTCGCATGGGGTTTTACGCCCTTTGCGTAAGACATAATTAAACCACCCAACGCCTTTACTGCAAGCGCGCACTCTTGCGACAAGGCCTGGGTTTGTTCGTTTTTCTGATTGAAAGGGTGGTCAAGTATGGATATGTTTCCATTATGGAACTCGTTGCGTGTAGCAGCTATGAGTTCTGTGATTGTATTTTTCCTTGGGATATTCGCGGCCGTTTATGTATCAAAACTCAACCGTATCGCCAAGGGGGTTGTCGATGTACTCCTCACACTCCCCTTAGTCCTGCCACCTACCGTGGTCGGATACTTTCTCTTGGTTACAGTTGGGGCGCGGCGGCCTTTGGGGCTACTGCTCGCTGAATTCGGCATTCAATTTGTTATGACATGGTACGGTGGAGTATTAGCCGCTTCGGTGATTGCTTTTCCGCTCATGTACCGCACGGCACGGGGTGCATTTGAAAGTTTCGATGAAACACTCGCCTACGCTGGGCAAACACTCGGCCTTTCGGGCAGTTATATCTTTTGGCGCATCCGTATGCCCGCTTGCCGTCAAGGGATTTTGGCAGGCTTTGTTCTGGCATTTGCCCGCGCCCTCGGCGAGTTTGGAGCCACAATAATGCTCATCGGCTATACGCCAGGCCGAACCGCAACAATCTCCACAACGGTCTTTCACCTTTGGCGGATTGGCGATGACCACGGTGCATTCTTTTGGGTTACGATAAATCTTGGCATAAGTGCCGTTGTGTTGCTTACGGTGAATATGCTGGAACGCAAAAACAAAAGGACGGTGATTCGATGAGCCTCTTTGTAGATTTCAGAAAAAAGCTAGGGGCTTTTTGCCTAGACGTGTGCTTTGACGCCGCCGATAATGTTTTGGGCTTACTCGGTGCTTCCGGTTCCGGAAAAAGCATGACCCTTAAATGTATTGCTGGAATTGAGAAGCCGGATGAGGGGAAAATCGTCCTAGACGGCGTGACACTTTTTGATTCCGAAAAACGTATCAACTTACCGCCACAGAAGCGCAAAGTGGGATATCTTTTTCAGAGCTATGCGCTCTTCCCCAACATGAATGTTCGGCAAAATATTTTGTGTGGTTTACATGGCGAATCAGACAGAGGATTTAGAGAACGTGCCCTTGTTGAAATTTTAGAAATGACCCAGCTTCAAGGTTTTGAAAAGCATCGTCCTCATGAACTATCTGGCGGTCAACAGCAACGGGTGGCGCTGGCTCGCATACTGGTGGGAAGCCCAAATCTGCTCATGCTTGACGAACCGTTCAGCGCTCTTGACAGTCAACTGCGCGCCCACCTGCAGGTTGAAATGCGGGAACTGCTAAAGTCATTCGGAAAAAGCGTATTGCTGGTGACACATGATAGAACCGAAGCATATCGCCTTTGTCACCAGATTGCACTTGTTGATGGTGGAAAGATTTTGACACAAAAGGACACAAAAGCCCTATTCTCAGACCCAGAAAGCCGTGAAGCAGCACTGATGACAGGTTGCAAAAACATCATGGCGGCCGAAAAAACAGGAGCATATGAGCTGTTCGTTCCCGCTTGGGGCGTCCATTTGACAACTGCCCTACCACTTCGGGATGGGCTAACTGCCGTCGGGATTCGGGCGCATTATTTTAACGCAAGAACAAACCATAATCGCTATCCCGTGCGCTTTGTCGATTTGATAGAGGAACCGTTCGAGAATATTTTTCAATTCCGTTATGAGAAGCAAGACGAAAATTCCCCCAGCCTCTGGTGGCATCTGCCGAAAGATAGAATGCCAAGAGAGCCGTATGAGGCAGGAATAGCACCGCAGAATGTGTTGCCCTTGTATGGGTAAATTAATGAATTGAGAGTGAAAAACCAGGGTCTTGACCTTAATGCTCAACGCTCCTCTCTCCATTCTCAATTCCCAACTCCCTCGTGCTTTCCATTTTCGGAAACCCCCACTGCCGCAGCACTTCGTATACACCGATAGCAACTGCATTGGACAGATTCAGGCTTCTCGTGCCTGTCAGCTGAGGAAACTGAACACATTGCTTATGGTTGCGCTTTATCAGCGACTCTTTTAGCCCCTTGGTTTCACTTCCAAAAAATATAAACGCATTATCCTTATAATTAGGCTCTGTATAGATATAAGGCGAATGCGTTTCAAAATAATGAAACTCATAATCAGATGTATCGGGCGCTTCGTCATTAAGACTCAACACACCGTCTGACACTGTGTGGAAAAAAGATGGTAAATCATCATAAAATGTTATATCCAACATGTGCCAGTAATCCAGCCCCGCCCTTTTCAGCTTCCGATCATCAACTTTAAAACCCATTGGGCCAACCAAATGCAACCTCGCACCTGTCACCGAACATGTACGCGCTATGTTCCCGGTGTTTTGCGGTATCTGAGGTTCGACAAGCACAATGTTCAGAGTCATTTTGATATATTCCTTTTTTGGTTGGAAGCGTAACATGCGAAAAACAGTTTGTCAAATATTACCCTCTCAACACAATGTAGACAAATTCCAAAATAATTCTTGCATTTAAAACCCCTCTCTGTTAAAATATTTTGGCTATGTGTCGAAGCATAGCAACTCCCACACCACACGGTTTTTGATTCTTCTGCCCAGTGCCGCAATTGCGGTGGCGGAGGGAGACGACGAAACCGGAGGAACTTCTTGCCGGTCGGCAGGAAAAAATAACAAAAAATCGGAGGAACAAAATGTCAGTAGTCTCAATGAAACAGCTTTTAGAAGCAGGGGTACACTTCGGCCACCAAACAAGGCGTTGGAACCCAAAAATGGCTCCATATATCTACATGGAGCGCAATGGCATCTACATTATCGACTTACAAAAAACCGTCAGAAGACTTGAAGATGCATACAATTTTGTGCGCGAAACCAGTGAAGCAGGCGGCTCAATACTTTTTGTCGGCACAAAAAAACAAGCTCAGGATGCAATCAAAGAAGAAGCAGAACGCGTTGGCATGTTTTTCGTCAATGCCCGTTGGCTCGGCGGTATGCTCACAAACTTCAAAACCATGCGCATGAGAATAGAGCGCCTTGCTCAGCTACGCAAAATGCAAGACGATGGAACATTCGACATTCTGCCTAAGAAAGAAGTTATCAAACTTACAAACGAGATCAACAAACTCGAAAAATATCTCGGCGGCGTAAAAGATATGAAAAAGCTGCCTGCAGCACTCTTCATAATCGACCCACGCAAAGAGCGCAATGCAATCGCAGAAGCACGCAAGCTCGGTATTCCGATTGTTGCAATTGTTGATACAAACTGCGACCCGGATGAAATCGACTATATAATCCCCGGAAACGACGATGCCATTCGTGCAATCAGATTGATTGCCTCTGCCATGGCAAATGCCGTACTCGAAGGCCGCCAAGGCGCAGATGCGGAAGAGGACGAGGAGCAAAAAGCCGTTGAATCTGCTCCTGCACCAAGTGCTCCCGTAGCAGAAACCCCCGCACAAGAAGCTCCGCAAGACGCACCGGCACAATAATTTAATAAGAGAGGATTGAATATAATGGCATTTACTGCTAATGATGTTAAAATCCTGCGCGAAACAACTGGCGTAGGTATGATGGATTGTAAAAAGGCTCTGACTGAGTCAGGTGGCGATATGGAAAAGGCTGTTGCGTATCTGCGCGAGCATGGTCTTGCTGCTGCTCAGAAAAAAGCTGGCAGAATCACTGCCGAAGGTGTCGCATATGCAAATGTATATGACGGCATTGGCGTTGCTTTAGAAGTCAACTCAGAGACAGACTTTGTTGCCAAAAACGATATGTTCATCAGTTTCGTTGAAGGGCTTGCAAAGGCTGTCGCTATAAATAACCCTGCGGATACAGAGGCTCTTTTGACATGCGACTTCCCAGAAGTGGGCAAAACCGTTGCCGAGCAGTTACAAGAAATGATTCTTGTTATCGGCGAAAACCTCTCCATTCGCCGCTTTGTCCGCTACACCGAAGGTCTGAGTGTACCTTATGTGCACGCAGGCGGTAAAATCGGCGTTATCGTAAACATGGATGTATCCGGAATTTCTAATACTGATGCGCTTGTTGAGCTGGGTAAGGATATCGCAATGCAAATCGCAGCCATGCGCCCACTTTACCTCAATGCAGAGTCTGTTGATTCAGGTGAGCTTGAAAAGGAAAAAGAAATTCAGCTTAATAAAGCAATCGAAGAAAACAAGGCCAAAAACCTTCCTGATGACAAGGCCCGCGCTATCGCAGAGAACATGGTCAAAGGCAGAATCAATAAATACTACGAAGAAATTTGCCTTATGAATCAGCCTTATGTCAAAGAAAACAAACTGACTGTTCAGCAGCATGTTGAGCAAGTCGCAAAGTCACTCGGCGGTCAAATCACTGTCAAGGCATTCACTCGTTTTGAAAAGGGTGAGGGCATTGAGAAGCAGGAAAACGACTTTGCTGCTGAAGTTGCAAAAATGGTACAATAAATAACCATACACAATGCAGAAAAATTTTGCAGGACTCGAAAAACTTCGGGTTCTGCTATTTTTTGCAAATCTTGCAAAATTCCAGCATTCCAGACTTACAGGGTGTTGCTGATGGTTTTGCTGTCGAGGGAATTCCTGACATTTGACTTTATTCCCCTCCTTGGAGGGGTGGCAGGCGAAGCCTGACGGGGTGGTCTTTGGGGGCGAGAGAAAAGAG
>WQUY01000087.1 GCA_009781855.1 Oscillospiraceae bacterium
ATTTTGCCGACTATTTAGCCGAGTGCCGAATGGAAAAGGCAATCGAACTTCTGCGTGACCCGAGCTATCGTGTGTTCGAGATAAGCGCGATGGTAGGCTATTACGGCAAGCAAAATTTCTACAAGCGTTTCAGGCAACACACCGGACGCACCCCAAGTGAGTATCGCAATACGGTATTAAAAATACAGGATGATGACGATGATTCGGAAATTTAAAACGCTGCACACCCTCATAAAAAATTCAAAATTTCGAATTTCCTTCCTGAAATACTACATCGGGTCGGCTTCAATCGCGATTGTCGCGCTTGCTATTTACGGTGTGGTTTCTTACAATTTGTACTCTATGTATATGCAAGATACCCTGTCGCAATACCGCGAGCGTATATTGTATAAAACGAGCGGGTTTGTAGACTACGTGTTTGATGGAGTTGACGCCGCTTTTTACCTGATAAATAGCCTCGAAAGCTTTGAGAAATTGCTTGGTGCATCCGTTTCAGATTTTCCGGAATTTTGGGAGGTCGGTGAGGCAAGCGGGCCTGAGCCGCCGATACTGCGCTCGGATATTTCAAGGGTCATATCCGACTTATTTAGAGAAACAATCCTTTCCCCTGCCATGGAATCAATCTACATTTACATGGAAAACAGCGAGTATGTAGTCACGTGGACCGACTTTCGTCACCTAGATACTTTCTTTGATGCTTCTTTCATGGACGGATTCAACTACGACGGCAATTTTGTGGTCAGGGACATCCACCTCGGACCTGACACAAAGCGAGTAATTACCATGTACCGCACGACCGGAAGAGCTGATGCCTCGACAGGTGTTGTCGCATTTAATATCGATTATTACCAATTTTTATCTTTTGTCGAACAGGGCTTTGAGCATCTGCCCGAAATGATAAGTGTCGCAGACAGCTCCGGCAGGGTTTTTTGTGCGACGGACCCCGATTTACTTAACACATATCTTGGAAATGACCCGACATACAGGGATTTATTTACCGAGGCTTCACTGCTTGGCAGTTCTGCGGCTTTCGTTGACGATCGCTTCATATCAGCGATGCAGGCAACAAGCGGTCAGTACATGATTATTTCGTCAGTCGATGCTTCTGCCATTGCTGAGTTTAGACTTAATTTTCTCAACTTTGCCATATGGGCAAGCGTCATCGGACTACTTGCTTCGTTCTTTCTGGCTTTCGGAATTTCCTTTTTCATGCATAGAAATATCATCAGACTCGTTTCTTATTTCAGCGGATACCGTGGTGTTGGCGACAATCCCGATGCCGGTGGCGAAATGAAATATATTACAGAAAATATCGCCAACATGACTTCGGGCGACCGCCATATAGAAAACGAGCTTGCCGAAAAGCTCGCAGAGCTTAAAAAGGCACAAGCTATCGCTTTGCAGAATCAAATCAATCCTCATTTTATCCTAAATACTCTGCAAATCGTAAATCTTGACATCTTGAGTCAAACAAAATCAGATACACCCGCAACTCGCATGATTGCCCTGCTTTCTGAAATACTCAAATCAAATCTGAATACCACAGACCATATCGTTCCTTTGTCATATGAAATAAGGCAGGCTGTCAAGTTTATTGAAATTGAGCAAATCCGGAATAAAAATCGTTTCTTTGTAGAATGGGATATTGACGATTCGCTGAATGATTACCGTACCGTCAAGTTCATCTTGCAGCCGGTACTTGAAAACAGTTTTAAACATGGATTTCTTGATGATTCCGAAAAAGATAAACGAATATCAATCAAGGCGGAAAAAGAGGGCAAGGCGCTTGTCATTATGGTTCGCGACAACGGAACAGGCATTACACCCGAGGCACTTGCAGAGCTCAGAGAACGCCTGAATCAGAGTTTTCTGCAAGAAAATACCCACATCGGACTTTGCAATGTGGATAGAAGAATCAAACTTGTATTCGGTGATGCTTACGGTTTGAGTGTCACCTCAGACGGTGATAGCGGAACAATCGTTACCATAAAGCAAAAATTGGTCCGCACAGACTGGAAGTAATTAGTGTAGCGTTCTTAAAAATACAAAAACGACAATCAGGAGGATATATATGAAATCAGAAATGACACACAGAGAGCGAATTATGGCTGCAATAAATCATGAGTCGACAGACCGTATACCCATGGATTACTGGGGTGTTGCCGAAATCACCGATAAGCTTATGAAGCATTTTGGTGTAAGCACAATGCCCGCGCTTGCTAAATGTCTTGATATAGACAAGATTATGGAAGTCAATCCCATTATGAAACCCGGCAAGCGAAATGGTACATGGGATGTGGAAATGCGCTCAATAATCGTAGCGGGCGGAGCCGGCTCTTATGATGAGCCGGTCAGTCATCCGCTTGCAGACTATGAAACAATCGACGAGATAGAAGCTAACTATGTCTGGCCGACTACGGATATGTTTGATTATTCAAATATCAAAAAGCAATGCGAATATTACAGAAATGAAGGCTTTGCGATAGATGGCGGCTATATCTCTCTGACTTACTTTTATACGATGATTAGAGGCATAGAGCAGATGCTGGTAGACTTATCCACCGATGAAGAGCTTGCCGATTACATGCTGCTAAAGATTAACGAATTTGCAAGTGCTCACACCGCCCGAATTCTTGAAGAGGCAAACGGACTTGTGGATATAACTCAAATTACCGATGACTTCGGTACACAAAGCAGTCTGCTGATGAGCGAGAAAATGATAGAGCGCTACTTTGGTAAATATTATGAATCCAATATTGCAATGGCTAAGTCATACGGAGCGAAAGTTTTTCATCATGATGACGGAGCAATCAGCGAATTGATACCGTGGATAGTTAACAAGGGCTGTCAAGTTCTCAACCCACTGCAATGGCATCTCCCGGGCTGGGATTTGGCGAAATTGAAAAAAGAACACGGAAACAATATATGCTTTCACGGCGGAATCGACAACCAGCATGTACTGCCCTTCGGAAGCAAGGAAGAAGTCAAAGCAGAAGTCAGAGCGTGCATCGACGCACTGTACTGCGATAAGAAGGGCTATATCCTGGCACCATGTCACTGTATTCAGGCAAATACACCGCTCGAAAATATTCTGACAATGTACGACCACGCAAGAGAGTATTGTCACGTGTGACTTGCAAGGTTACAGCAGACTCAGTGTAGCTCTGGGTATGCTCGACCTTTTGCGCTTACGCAATCAAAATCTATATCAGGCAACAGCATCCATCTTTGGTTAAATCGCCCCGGTTTTATCTTGCTTTAAACGCCGGGGTTTTGTTTGCTCTTTTTTGCGCTTAACTCGGTGATAACACCCATATTTCAGGCGAGATTGTTTAACGAGCCGTGGGGCCGGAACGTAGGCGCGATGCGGGGGCGAAGAAAAAGGCGACGCCTGAACTTTAACGGATTGTGCGTTACTATACAGACATCACTCGCCCCCGTCATAGCGAGCTTGCGAAGCAATCCAGTGGCATAACCGCATAGCGCCCCGCCCCACCCCGTCAACATAGTACAAAGATGAGTTTTTCAGCGCCCACCCCGGCAGGGCGCAGAATCCGACAACAACATAACCAGTCGCAAGAAACCCGGCAGCAGCATTTAACGGTTCTGCCGGGTTTGCGATTGTCAGATTATTCAAATATTGCTGTTACACTTGAATAGAGGTTTTCTTCGCCCGATTTTAACTGTGCCAATATGCCTAGGCATATACACAGATACTTTAATCCTTCGAAACTCCTAAATGACATTACCTGTTTTGCCTTGCGTTTCAGTATCCGCAACAATCGTTCACAGTGGTTATTGTTTGTAGGCACATTTTTGTCGTGTAGGAACAGCAGATGGCTATCCTTGTATTTCAGCATCCGTTTGTAAAGATTATACCCATCCTTGTAATACTTGCCCGGTGGTTCATATTCATATTCATTTCTTGCAGTTTCGAGGATTGTCAGATACCTCTCCACGAAATGCTCAACCGTCTCAACGTCTATGTCATCCTCTTCGCCGAGCGAGTTCCTGTAATGAATCATTTCTCTTACAAGCTCCCACATCAGTCTGCTCCATGTCAAGTTGAGTTCATATTCCATACTTGCAATAAGATACCGTAGAATATGGGCAAGGCATTCCTGATGCCATTTTCCATATGAATAGAATGTTTTATCGTGGTCATGGAGCAGCGTTCCTAAATAATGCTCGACCGGTGTGCCCTTGAGGCCTTCGTGCCCTTTGTGTTCGCTTGCATTGTACATCGCGACATCCCCGGCGGCACATACGAGGACTTGTGCCAGCTTACCGTTAACGCGTACGGATGTGTAATCCGTTCCCATGACAGGAACACACAGTAATTTCGAAAACACATCATTCTGTGCATCTTGTGTTTTCATGGAGAACTCCTTTGAAAGACCGTTTATCATTCCGTTTGATATCTCTAGGATTCCACCGGTCAAATCTGAAAGAAATGTCCTTGTCTTGTCGATTGAGACATTGCAGTGATTATTAAGCAGAAAAGCAAAGGCTTTTACACTACCACCGTAGTTAACATCGTTAACTACGCCGTCCGGGAGTTTTGCATACACTATGCACCTCGACAGGCGGTGCCTGTATTCCGGTGTCCTGTACTCATCAATAATAATTTTCATCTCGATGTTGACCAACTGTTTGACAATAATGTTACCCGTAGGATAATAATCCGGATTATCAACAAACTCTGCCGGCGGCGGTACCTCAATGATGTTTGTAGGCTCGTGACGTTTTCTGCTGTGCCCTTTGTGTCCCGGCTGGGCACCGGGTTTCTTGCCGCTGGATTCGCGGCTGTTCGTTATCTTCTTGCGGTTGACTTTTTCGGATGAGGGTATGGACGAATTTTCATGGTCGCGCTTTAATTGCGCAACCAATCTGACTGCCTTTTCCTTTTCATCTTCCAGTTCGGTTTTGACCGCATAGAGTTCGCTACGCATTTCTTTGACAATATCAAGCAAATCGCAGTAAAGCCTCTCATACTTGAGGGAGCGTTCGTAGAGTTCCTTGATTCTCGCATCTTTTGCTCGCATTTCCTTGGCATGTGCCCTGCCCGATTCTTCGATGGTCAGTATCCAGCTGTTGCGGTTGTCAATTATTGCCCTTTCAGCAACTGCAAGCTGTAGCTTTAATTTCTTGTTTTCTCTGTCCTTGGCAGCAAGCTGTCTTTTATGCTCTGCCCTCATCGATGTATATTTCTCACCGGATTCAAACTCTTTTATCCGGCGCTTCAAATGTTTATTGGTGTACTGAAGGTCTGTCATATATTCGAATTGCGCATCTGACATCATAGCTTAATCCACCCTGTCAAAAAATTCACAATACGCGCCGGGTTCAAACAGGCACACATTAGGACACTCATTACAATCATCCAGCAATTCTGATATGGCTTGCTGCGCAAGGTTGGTCAGGTCGCTGTTCTCTTGCTTGCTATTGCTGTGGCAGTAATCCCGCACATAGCCCACCTTGCAGGATAGTTCGCTACTTTGCCCCTCGACTATATCGTACATACTGGGCTCCATGCGCTTTGAGAAGTATGCGCAGAATTCGGCTATCTGTTCCTCGCTGCGCTGTTTGCTCCAACGTCGTATTACTTTTTTTGAGCTGTTTGCTATATGATTATATATACGGCATGCGTACTCATAATGAAACCAAGACATTTTCCTTTTATCGCCGTAAGGCATAGAGAACCATTCCGCTTTTACGGGGCACTGATTATACATCTGCTCTTTTACGCATACTGTCATTTTACATCACCGCATCTTTCAACATTGCTAAGATTATACTGTAATTGCAAGAAAAAAGCGAATCGCAGCCATCGCTTGTTTTGGTTGTTTTGACGGTGGATAACTCAGCGGATTGTGAGTTATTTTTACGTTCTCTTTCCACAGTTTCGTGAATATTATGATTATCCACATTAATGTACGATGTTCTTGTCAGATTTGGTGTCGTTGTATGCACATACTTGTTAAATGCGTTAAAATGGTCTGAATATTTTCTGCATTTTGACTATACTTTTTTGCGGAAAAATATACCGGGAGTGCTTCTTAGGCGTTGCTCCCGGTGTCTTAAAACTTCAATTACTCTATTAATTTAGCTCACTTTAGGCGACCTGCCGGGGCGGGCCCAGATAAATGCCTCTTTGGAAATTGTTGACGGGGTGGGGCAGGGAGACATGCGCTGAGTGACGAGTGAACTGTAACTTTATATTTCTCAGGAACAGGCAATACAAAACACGCCGCAGAAGTGTTCAGCACAAAACTGGACGCAAAATGTCATTCGATTGAAGAAGACATAGACTTCACTGCCGAAATCCAAAAGCACGACACCATTGCGTTTTGTTATCCTATATACGACTCAAGAGTCCCGTTGATTATGAGGATTTTTGTACACAAACACATGGCTGATTTAATTGGCAAAAAAATCATAATTCTTGTAACACAAATGGCGTTTTCAGGCGATGGCGCAAGGGTTCTCACCGATATGTTTGACGAAGGCGCAGTCGAAGTAATCTACGCCGAACATTTTAACATGCAACAAAATATGGGTAACTTCCCTGTTGTCAGAACTTTTTTTAGACCAACTGCAAAATCCCGTCGCAATTATATTGCAAAAACCGATAAAAAGATGGCCAAAGTAAGTAATAACATTAAAAATGGTATCGTAAAAAAGCGCGGTTTTTCCAAAGTCTCAATAATGCTGGGGTATATCCAGGGAAAATCCTGGCAGAAAGATACTAAAAGCATTATTCCCGTCAGACTTGAAAAAAGAATGCAAC
>WQUY01000088.1 GCA_009781855.1 Oscillospiraceae bacterium
AGACGGCTGGCTGCGTCATATATGAAGCTTGTGTATGTGCCGTCTGGGTAGATAATCCGGGTGATTAGACCGTTGCAGTTATGCTCGTAGCGGATTATGTTGTTTTCCGCGTCGGTGACAGTGGTCAAGCGGCCGTCTAGGTCATACACAAATCTGCCTGTGTTGCTCATTGGGCTGCGGACTTCTATTAGTCTGCCGTTACCGTCGTAGACATAATGCGTTTCGTTGCCCAGTGGGTCGCGCATTAGGATTAGCCGGTCGCCGCTGTCGTATGCGTATTCCCAGCGGTTTCCGTTGGGGTCTATCCTGGCTGTCAGATTGCCACGGGAATCGTACTCGAAGCGCGTTATTCCCCCTTCTGGGTCCGTGGTTTGTGATACTCGGTTGTCTGCGTTGTACTGGCTGCGAGTGGTTTGGTTTCTGCCGTTTGTAAATGTCACCATGTTGCCGCGTTCGTCAAATGTGACGCTAAAACTCTGACCAAGCGGACCGGAAATCCCGTCCTGCCGCCATTCTGAATCATATGAAAACGTCCAGGTGTTGCCACGGGCATCGGTTTTGCTTTCCAGGCGACCATACATATCGTAGGTGTATCTTATTACCCCGCCGTCTGGGAAAGTTGTGGACAGTAAGTTGCCATCCGCGTTATACGTATGAATGGTTCTAAATCCTAGCTGATCAGTTATAACTAGTGGTTGCGACGCTGCGTTGAATATTGTTTCGATGCGATTGCCTAGCGGGTCGATTACTGCGGTTATATTGCCGTTTGCATCCACTTCGTACTGGGTGGTATTGCCAAGTGGATCTGTTGTGCTGATCATGTGCCCTGCCGCGTTGTATTCAAATGTCGTTGTACAGTTCATTGCACTTGTGATACGGATTGGATTGCCTCTGCTGTCATATTCTGTGCTAATTGTTCCGCCGTCTGGCGTGGTTATGCTGTTCATTCGGCCATATTCGTCGTAGGTAAAGCTTGTTGTGTTGCCGTCTGCATCCGTTGAGGTTATCAGGCGGTTGTACTGATCATAGGTGAATGTCCTGGTATGACCGTTCTCATCTGTGAATCGGATTACATTACCGCGTGCATCGTATTCGTATATACGGGTGGTTGTTACGCCCTGAGGGTTGGTACGATCTATGCGGGTTGGCAGATTGTTTGCGTTGAAGGTAAATACACTTTCCCCGCCGTCTGGACCTATTATCCTGGTTATATTGCCTCGGTCATCATGTTCGTATCGAATCCTACGTCCGTTTCTTGCTGTTTCTGATATCAAACGACCGTCTCGGAACTCAAAGTATTCCGTGCCGTCGTGATGTTCTATTGACGTTACATGACGGTCACGATCAAAGTTGTATTTTCTGCTGATTCCCAGGTGATCTGTGGATACTGAATACAGTACGCCATAACGAACAGTGCTTGTTTCTGTGGCACTACCTATCCGCGCCGCTATCAAGCGGTTGTGGCTATCGTATGCTAGATTTAAAAAGTTCCAGCCATTGGTATCTGTCATACTTACCAATCGGTTGCTTGCATCATAACCATATGTTGTTATGCGACCGGCATAGTCTGTCACGCTTATTAGGTTGCCAAAAGCATCATATTCAAATGAAATACTGCGAAATCCGGGTATTGCAGTGACAGTGGCGATTCGTTCATTTACATAGGAAAATGTCAGGCTACCACCGCGGTTTCTTACTTCTGTCAGTTGGTTGCCTGTATAAAAAAACGATACCCGCTCGCCGTTTAGTGGTACTATTTCTATGATATTGCCGGCTGAATTAAAGTAATACCTGGTACGGCTGCGGTCTGTCATTACCCAACCGACACCTGTGGCTTCCAATGTAAAATCCACGGCTTGTGGTGCCGAGTAAAAACCTTCCACACAGCGGGTAAAATGCCTAACTCCTCCATCTGGCATGGTTATTGTCGCACCAAATGTACTCGCCTCCAGATCGATATCAAAACCCGTTCGCCAGCCATTGCCCATATGCCCCGAGACATGAGAAGCTTGCGCGTTGTAATTGCGGGTAAATCCCAATGCAGGATTTACAGGCACTATCAAATCCGTAATCGAATAGAAGTAATTACCACTTATCATATTGACTTCATGTAAACCTGGTATCCCGCTAAATGTTTCAAATGGCGTGGTATTACTCCTTGGCATACCGGTGATCACCGGGACATAGTCATGGTCAATAGAAATTGGCAGCAGTATCCGATTGTTTGCCTGGCTTGCAGCTACAGGTTGGACTACGATTACATAGTTGCCATTCGTAAGCGGCACTGGTTGTCCGCTGTTGTCAACTACCAGACCCTCCCAAAGGATGGTATTAACAAAGTTATCCGGCGTTGGCACAAAGCTTGGATCTACTAGCCCCAACGGGTCATAATACAATAGCTCCGGCAACCAACCACTATAGCCCCGGAATGCAAAAAACGCATCTAGCATGGCAGGAATCGCTATGTCATATGAAAATTCCTCAAAATGTATTTCTTCTGGAAATGTATAACCCAAATCCATATCTTCTTCATAGAAAGAAGCTACCACGCCTCCCAGTGATTCCGTGGCTATATATAGATCAAATCCTGGGGGAGAGTACGACTCCAGACCTGGATTATGTTCCGGTTCTAGATGTTCTGGTTCTATACCTTGGTCAGGCTCAGGATATGATTCCAAATCAGATTCGGGCTCAGACTCTGGTTCCGGCTCAGGTTCTGTCAGACTAAGCGCGCCAGGCGATACTATGTCAAACATCGGCGCAAATCCACTAAAATCAAACACGCGCTCAACGCCATCAAACTCACCAAACATATATCCTACAAACGTACCCAGCGGATTACCGGCTTGGTATATTTCTTCGGGATTTACACCACTTGCCAGTCGATAGACCTCTATTCGTGCTCCTTGTGCATACGCAAACGCAAACGAAACTTCTGCTCGCTCCGCTATCGGGTTGAATGCTCGATTGACTGCAATCTCCGGCATTGTAGTAACACCCGACGCTACACTCAGCACCTCATTGCTACCCTGGGCTGACAATTGGATAAAGTTCCACTCAGCAGGCGGCGGCAAGGCTGGATGCGCCAGCACACTTACGACACTTTGTGTCAACATCGCTATACACAGTATCAGCGATACCATTCGTCTTAGCTTTCTCATACTTTTATAAGTTCTTAGTGTTTTCATCGTCTTCATCTTTCGTCTGCCTCCTCGCTTGTAAATGGCAGTATCACTACGTAGTGGTCTACTGCTGCTACTAGTATCTCCGCATATGCCCAGTGGCTTGGGGATATGTCTGTGTATGGATTTTCTAAATATCGTACATGATCTAAATCTGCTACTCGTCCTATCAATGAGTTGAGTAGAGTCACAACCTCCGAACGGCGGATCGGTGCGTTTGGTCTAAAATTGCCATCCGGGTAGCCCGTTACATGCCCGCGCATTTCTACTGCGCCTATAGAGCCATTTGCCCAGTGCCTAAGTGCGTCCGGGAATGTTGTTGTCGGCTGCGGAGCATATCCGCGCCAGTTGACTATCAATGTCGCAAGCTCGCCTCTGGTAAGGCTTGCATCCGGTCTAAACGTACCATCCGGGTAGCCAATCATTAAACGGTTGGTATATACCCAGGCTATGGCTGCGATATTTGGATGGTTATTGTTTATATCTGAAAATGGAATATTAATCTCCACTTCTGGTCGTCCTGCGATGTTAAACAATGCCACGGCAATATCCACACGCTTCATCGGTGCGTTTGGTTCAAAGAGATTGGCAGATGTGCCGGTTACATATGCATAACGCCTTTCAAGTTCGTATGGTGGCTCGGGCTCTGCTTCTGGGCGTGATGGCAGAGCGGGAGATACACTTACCCCGCCTGTAAACTGCGGTGGTATTGATGGCGAGGCAGTAGCCGCCGGTCTCGTCGGCACCGAAGGCGAAGGTGTTGGAGATGTTGTTGAAACTGGTACTGGTGTTGGCGTTGAAGGTCTCGGAGTCGATGGTGGTGTTTGGACTCCGCCCTCCTCGGTTCCCATATAGAAACGCACAAATGAATATGGCGAATTTGCATCATGGGGCAGTATTCTCAACTCGAAAAGTAGCGCGTCATTTATTGCGACATCACGCAATAGCCGTATATAAATCCCATTTTCGTCCGATGTGATTTCAAACCAGTTGGATGGAATATCTCCATACTCGGTCACGATCACAATTTCATACATCCACACAGGCAGTTTTTCTTTCGCGCTTTCTTCTCCTGTCTGGGTATCAACTATCCTAAAAATTTCGAATATATTTAATCGTTCACGAGCTGGAGACCATACATAGCTGTCTATGCTCATACGAAACTGCGGTCTAGCTCCCGGTTGATGAACGAAGTTGCCCGAGTTTTCTCCAAGCTTAGCAACATAGCTCCCATATAAATGATTGTTATTTACTCGAACATCTGTAGGCTCTAACAGGGACTCCGGTACATCCCCCACAAATTGATTTCCGCGTAGCCATACGGTTTCTAGCTCATCCATTTCAGTCCAGATATCCGGTATTACTCCTAGCAGATTATTGTCATCTAAATCAATTGCGCGTAGATTTATCAGAGCTTCGTATCCTGCCGGAATATTACCGCTAAACTCATTTCGAGCTAGATCCAATACCCTGATGGCTGATATATCAGTCAATATCTCCGGTAGTTCACCCTCAAAACTGTTATCAGCCAATGCCAACTCTTGCAAGCTGATAAGAGCTGAAAACGACGAGGGTATTTCACCAAAAAAATTATTTTGAGATAAATCCATGGCTACCAAGTTGCCAAGATTGCCGAGCTCAAAGGGTAACTCACCATCAAGTTCACAACCCCATGCAGACAAAACCCTCAATTCCGCTAGATTCCCAAGCGCAGGAGGCAACTCGCCGCCAAGTGGATTGTCAGACAGGTTAAGTACACGCAGTGATACCAGACTCCCCAAACTTGGTGGAATCCCTCCGGTCAGGCTATTGGAAGATAAATCAAGATTCACCAGCCCTGACAAACCTCCCAATGAAGAAGGTATTGCTCCGCTAAATTCATTACCCCACAAAAGCAGAACCCTCAAGTTCGAAAGATTGCCAAACTCAGCAGGAATATAACCAGTTAGGTTGTTCTGCGAAAGATCAACTTCAACAAGCCTGGTACATCTAAACAGCTCTTCGGGGATAGTTCCTGAAAAATTATTCCTCCCCAGATGCAAAAACTGAAGATTCCTCAGCTCTCCTATCGCACGGGGTATTGTGCCTGTAATTCCGGCATCAAAAAGGCCGACTGATATCACTCTATCCAAGTCGGCCCGAGACGCTATTGTATTTATAGACATTGCATACACATTTAATATTGATTCGACTACATCCATGAACCACTGCTCGCCGTCACTCAAGGCGATAAACTGATGAGCATACTCAGTCTGCGGATTGGGCACAAAGGGTGTGCTGCCATAATCCGCTGCACTTAAATGATGCGGTTGCACCATCATACCAAGCAGCATGATAGCTGCTAAGGCAATAAGGCATAATCTTTTGCACTTTTTCACCATAATTACACATCCTCAATATTTTTATCGTACATCAAGACACAGCAAAGCTCAGCTCCTTCAGATTCGTAAAATATACGCAAAGCCAAAAGCGCACGCTTCTTTTTGTCTTTTGCGGTCATTATACATATCCATTGCATTATGTCAAGCATTTTTCGACATGCATTTACATATTGCTCGATTTGTGGAATGTTACAGCTTTATTACCAATTTTCGTGTAACTTTTTGGTAACTTGTATATTATTGTCGTTACCCTTCAAATAAAGGCTGATAAGGCTACCTCCCCCCCGCCGGAGGCGGGGGGGGAGGCAGCGGTCGATTTTCAAGATGAAATACTATAAATGCGGTATGCTTTCTTTCCGCTCTTGGGGGGTTTTGGTTTGGATGTTAGATTGTTGATGTGCTTCAAAAAATTGTATATAAAGGGGAGTTTTACATTTTCATGATGTACATATTTTTCTAGTTTGACGCTATACATCTCCTTGGTGTAGTATGGAACAAATATTCTTATTTCCAAGGAGCACTCATGAAACCCACTAAAGATTACGGCAATGAAAGCATTACCGCCCTCAAAGGCGCGGATAGGGTTCGTAAACGCCCTTCTGTTATTTTTGGCTCTGACGGCTTGGATGGCTGTCAGCA
>WQUY01000089.1 GCA_009781855.1 Oscillospiraceae bacterium
CGGTGATGTTTAGTAAGCGTTGAACATTGGTGCGTGCGGTCAAGAGTGACTGCATTTCAGACTTAGCCTGCCGATAATCCCGGTAGGCTTTTTTCTTTTCATCCAGCATTATTGCGTACTCGGTGCGGAGTGAAGCTACGGTCGGTAGCTTCTTTTCCTTGCTGTAACCAAGATCGTCAAAATATTTCTTGGCAGCTTGATGAAGAATTATCTCCGTCTCATGCAGAGCCTTAAACTGTTTCGAGTACCCAGCTTTGCGATATTCAACATAGGTCTTGCGAGTCTTAGAGTATGTGACAATTTGCTTTTGCAGAGCGGAGTTAGAATCCAGCCCAACATCAAGCTCTTTTATTTTATCCGATAACTCGTTGAACCGAGCCGATGCCGCTGATGCTTTTTCGTTCAAGACATCGTAATCGTCTAAGCCCTGCTCCTGAAGATAGATAAGGGTCTGAGCCATCTGTTTTAGATTATGGAGTTTCGCCCATCGTTCATAGCCGGCACCTTTGCCCTCTTGTATCTTGGTTTGTATATCTATGAGCAAACTTGGACGGCGTGGAGTGTCAGGTTGGAATGCTCTACCAGCAGAAGATAGAACGCGTCGTCCATCAATACGCTCTCGAATAGCCGCCTCCGTATAATCACCCTTGAGCGTGTTACACCGTGTAGGCTTCTTCACATGGTCGGGCAAGCCCTCCGCTGGTGGAGCAAAGAACTTCAAATGTTTACCGCCGTCCATGACGGTGCAGCCAAGCCCTCGCATCAGGTCAAGAAACTCTTCGAAGGTTTCTGGCTTCTGCTTCAGCGCAGTATCAATAGCAGTACGGAGTCTATCTTGAAATGACGGCGCTCTGTTCATGTACCGTCCATAGTCTCTGCCCTGACTTAGTTTTGGATTTTCTATAACGGATAAACCGTTCTCCAAACAAATCAAATCACTTAGGCGACGCAGGGCAAAAGTAGAAAGAAAGAAGTTGCGGAACTTTCTTGTACAGTCAAGTGCTGTGCTATTCCAAATAATATGCGAGTGGATGTGAGCTTTGTCGGTGTGAGTACAAACGATGAAAGCGTGCTTGCCTTTGGTAAAGCGCATAGCAAGCTCATAGCCGATGCGGTTTGCTTCCTCCGGCGTCACTTCTCCCGGCTTAAAACTCTGACGGACATGATATGCAATGACATCACGCTTGCCCTGATCCCGACCCGTGAGGGCGGCATACTTCTGTTTAGACAAAAGAAACTCGCTGTCGGCTGTCCGAGCATCACACTCGTAAGATGAAATCCATTCGCCGTTGTCTGTTTTGTAAGGGTTCTCCATATAATCGATACTGTCTTTTAACGCTCGTGCCACATTGCGGCCCCGACCAGTTTTCAAAGGCATGATCCTTGTGGTCGCCATCGCACCTCCTCCTCAAAAATAAATATGCCGCCCGGATATCTTTGTACCGATATCATGGACGGCATCCGCAGAGCGGACATAGCTCAGAACTGCTTGTCTTATAACAATTATTTATTTTACTGACTATCATTCCTGCGTAAAACCTTCTGAATACTTATTTGATCGTGCTTTATGCTGCGAGAGCTTCCTCCGCTAATTTCAAAATAACCATGTTATCGGTATGATACAAAGCAACCTTGTCTTTGGTCTCCCAGCCCAGCTTACGCCGTTGTTCAACAGGCAAGTCTATCATACCCAACTCACTGACTTTGCTAGTAGCACAAGCTGACTCCAAATCATCTTCCGCTTTTTGCAAAATGATTATGGTATCAACAAGCGTAAAGGAAACACTATCTCCTGTTTCCAAACCAAGCCGCTGCCTCAGATCGCTATGCAAAACCAATCTTCCCAATTCATCGACAGTGCGTGAACTGTAACGCTCCATTAATATCGCCTCCGTTTATTTTTTATAACTGCAGTCTTAATACAAGAATGATAGCCAATGAAAAATCCAATAGTTAGTTTCGATGGAGCTATGTAACCACCAGCGTTTCGGGGTGGATAGTAATAATCCATCGCCCTTGCTGCCTTGCATATCTTACGGTGTAAGCAGTGCCGCCGTTTGAGCGTCCATCATAAACCGCCAACAGATATTTGGCACGGTCGACAAGATATTTATTTCTTTCAAATATGCACGAGCGAGTGTACTTGGTTTGCAAAGTATAAACAACATCGCAATGAGCCAAAGTATTGTAGTGCCGTTCCCTTTGATTAGCAGACCATCTGTCGGCCTGTGTTTCACAAGGGCGCACAGCAATCAAGCGAAGATTCGAGTGAGTCTTTTTCATTTCCAAAACAATCTCAGCCGCCCATTGATCTACACCAAGAGCCATACCTGAATAGAACTCTGTCACGCCGTTAACGACTAACGCATTAATCTGTTCTGATATCACTGCTTTTACTTGAACACACCGCTCGTCATCTTCGTTATAACCAAAAGGAAACCGTGCCGGACGATGTCCTGTAAAAGCACAAGAAAAATTTGACATAAATTCACCTCATTAATATACAATTTATAGGTGTATATTTGATTATTTTACATCTTTATTTAGTCAAAGTCAATACATCTATAAATTGTGAAGTAAAATTGTATACATGAAAGAGGTGTATAAAAAATGAAATCTACTCAAGAACTCTTGAAAGATTTACGAGAGGATAGTGACTTAAATCAATTGACTGTTGCCGAGCTAATTGGCACAACCCAACAACAGTATTCAAAATATGAAACTGGCGAGAGCGAACTGCCGCTCCGCGCGCTGGCGATACTGGCAGACCATTATAACGTGTCCACTGACTTCCTTATGGGTAGAACGGACTGCCGAGAAGGTATTACCGGGCAGAGCATGAAAGTAATCGGAAACACATCGGCTGGAGAGGTCATATCAGACATTCTATCGCTTGACGCATCGGGTCGTGCTTTTGTAATCGAATGTATCTCCCTGCGGAAATTGAAAGAAACTTGCACTTGCACAGGCAAAAAATAAAAAGCAAAGACAGCCCGCGCCAGTAGCGTGACGCGGTGCCGCTTTTTTATTGCCTTTACTTTTCGGGATCAAAAGTAATACAGACATTTTCGCCTTCTTTAACATTGGACAGCTTTTCGATTAGGCTGTTAATGTCAGCCGCTCGGCTGGGCGGCCCTGTTCCTTCTGCCTCGGCATGACGGAGCAAATCAAGAGTCGAGGACAGTGTACCATCGTGAAATATGCAAAGTACCTCCATCTCTTTTACGGTCAGAAACATGAAAATCACCTCCCTCCACGCAAATTACATATCTGTGTAAAATCCCTATAACGCAATATTGGCTCACGCATGAACGTGAGCCAATATTGTTATACGGCTATTACCATTATTGAGATGTTGAAATGATATGCATTAGCTCGTGATGAATCCTCGGAGCGCACCTCCTGCATTGTCAATCAAGCCGACCAGCTTCCCTACGAGAGCATGGACACCAAATGGGCTGACAAGAAACGCCACAACCAAGAAAGCAATACCGCCCACAGGTTCGCCGCTGATAAATAAAACCATCGATCCGATAAATATTAATCCCGAAGCTATGCTGAAGAATATTGCAGATGCAGACAGTACAAAATTCATAAAAGCAGCCGTCACGGTAAATGCGAGCGCAAATGGCATGGCGAATAGTTTCAAAATAAGTTTCATAAAATCACTCCTAACCCTTATATTTACTGGATTTATTCAACTTCTAATCCCATGTTAACTTAGGTTAGAGGGTGTTTACAAGTCCTATTTTAGATATTTTCAATTTGTTTTCCGTCTGTTACATTCGTGTATGGGTGGCTTATTTTATCTTCGCCAAGCCAGCAAGAATGCCATTTGCCGCATCCCAAAGCGTATCATATTGTTGGCGCAAATCCTCAATATCAGCCTCGTAAATGCTCCGAGTCTCATTGGTGCGCTTGGCGATTTGGTTCAGGTTATTTGAACAGCGCCGAAGGAGCGACACCAACTCACGCACATCGGTCAGGTCAACATTTATGTGATAGCCATCAATAGACATTTTCCTTAAATATGCTCCCAAGCTGACAACGCCTGCATCTGCCATCCGCTTACGGATTAGGTTGTTCTCTTCTTCGTCTACACAAAAATGCAAATGAATGTGACGCTTGCGCCTGTGCTTTTTATTTATGCTATCCGACATATAGCCCCTCGCTTTCCAAGATGGCATCAATGCCACAAGTCCTATCCATACCGTCCAGCTTTGAAATCAAGCTCTTGGCAGCGGCACGGTCTTCTGGGTCAAAGATATCATCAAGTGCTTGGTGCAAGGTATCAATAGTATCTGCAACAATGTCGGCATAAAAAAGGAACAGCAATCGCCGCTCGGCATCAGTGAAAACATTGCCTACACATCTACCAATGAGTGCTTTGTCACGCCGTGATTGTGGTTCCATAGCGTCCAGTAATTCATTAAGTGTATGTTTTGGCATTATTACGCCTCCTGTTTGTTTATTTGTTTCTCATTGCCAAATTCGAGTTTGAAATTTACCTTGTCGCCGGTGTCCTCCAATAGAATAGTAGCTGCATATGTCTTGTCGTTCTTTTCGCTGTATAAGTCCGAAAAGAAAATACGCCCCTCTTTGAGAAGCGCGGCGGCTGTCTTTTTATCAAGTTTCTTTTTCTTTGCCTCAAAGAAACGATTGTCCTTCCACATGGCAAATTTGCAAGAGCGGCTAGAGCAGTAATAATCCGGCATACGACCGTTGCCTTTTGACTTTGTTAATACTGAAGAACCGCAGCGTGGGCAATCCCCAATAATACCGTCACGTTTCGTTACGGTATTATTTTCCGCTGACGTTGCGTTAAATAAGGCGACATACTCCGAAACAGGAACACTATGCGACTCCACAAGCTCCTGTGTGAGTGCGGCGATGCCATCCATAAACGCTGAATCCGAGAGCTTACCCTGTTCGATAAGTTTGAGCTTCTGTTCCCATTCGGCGGTTAACATCGGCGATTTAATATCGTCCGGCAATAAGGCAATCAGATTTATACCCTTTGCCATTGGTACAAGGTTTTTCTTCTGCCGCTCCACAAAGCCTGTCTTTATTAGTTTTTCGATGGTGGCGGCGCGTGTAGCCGGTGTACCAAGCCCCTTGCGCTCGGAATCATCGGGAAAGTCCTCTGCGCCAGCGGTTTCCATTGCCGCAAGCAGGGTGTCCTCGGTGTATCTTTTGGGCGGCGATGTCTTGCCTTCCTTGACTGATGCTGATACAGACGAGAATGTTTGACCCTCGGTAAGTTCCGGCAGAGAGGGGAAGTCTTCGCTGCCTTCCTCTTCCGGCTTTTTCTTCAAAGTAGCACGAAATACACCATCTATTGCTTTCCAGCCATCCTGAATAACTGTCCGGCCTTTAACGGTAAAATGGTTGCCTCCACATTCTAATATTGCTGAAGCCGTTTCATAGCTGTGTTTCTCGCCAACGGCGCACAACAACCTCGTGGCGATCATAAATAATACATCTCTCTCGCCGCTCGGCAACGATGATAAATCTTCACATGGCATCGCCACTGTGGGGATGATGGCGTGATGGTCGGTAACGCCTGCATTTTTTATAACTGCGGATGTATTGATTGTTGGCTTAATGTCACTGGCAAATGGAAGCGCAGCCGCAACATCCCGAACCAACTCAGGCAAACCTATCGCCATGTCGCTGGTTAAATATCGGCTGTCTGTGCGAGGGTAGCTACACAGCTTTTTTTCGTAAAGACTTTGCACATAATCCAAAGTCTGCTGTGCCGTAAACCCAAAGAGCCTGTTAGCTTCACGCTGGAGCGTGGTCAAATCATATAACTTTGGCGGTGCGATAGTCTTGTGTTGTTTTTCTATCGAAATGACAACGGCATCCTGCCCATCGGATGCGGAGCGAATTGCTTCCGCTTCCGATGCGTCCTTTAATTTTTCGCCGGATGCAGTAAATTCTCCGCAATTAATCTCTGGCGTATAAAATGGCTCTGATATAAAATCATTAACCGCTGCCTCACGATTTACAATGAGTGCCAGCGTGGGGGATTGTACACGCCCAACATTAAGAGTAATGCCATACAAGCAAGAAAA
>WQUY01000090.1 GCA_009781855.1 Oscillospiraceae bacterium
GGAAACGATTTTATTTTTCGGTTGTTTCCGCAAAAAATCAATGCACAAATTGTATGTCAATCTGTAGAGCCAAACGGAAAACATGCTATCCCCGCGAAAACGCCCCAAATGACGATACGCTTTAAAGAATACTTCTTGAGAAATGTCAAGAGCATCTTCCTCGCTTTTTGTCATTTTCAAAGCAAGGTTATATACGTTTTTTTGATTGGCAATAACAAGTTCTTCATAAGCGTTTCTGTCGCCATCAATAACTCTTTGTATTAAACTGCGCTCTTCTTCTATATTCACAATTCTTTCCCTATAAGTTTCGTTATTGCACGCAAGTCCTCAAGTGTCGATGCCTTTACAATTTTTTCTTTTACATACGACGCGTGCGGAACACCACGCAAATACCACGAATAATGTTTTCGTGCTTCAAGGCAAGCAATATGTTCACCTTTGTATTTTGATGCCATCTCGAATTGTCGCATTGCCGTTTCGGCACGCTTTGCAATCGGTGGTCTTTGCGGAATATTTTCACCTTTTAGCAATGCTTCAGATTGTTCGAAAATCCAAGGATCGCCCATCGCACCTCTTGCAATCATCGCCATGTCGGCACCGGTGTATTTGAGTATCTTCACTGCGTCTTCCGCTGAAAACACATCGCCATTTGCTATAACAGGAATCGCAACTGCTTTTTTCACCTCACGGATTATGTCCCAATCCGCTTTGCCTGAATACATCTGTGTGCGTGTCCGTCCGTGCACTGCAATTGCAAAAGCACCTGCGGCTTCGAGAGCCTGTGCAAACGGCACAGCGTTGACATTACCCTTATCCCAACCTTTGCGAAACTTAGCTGTAACAGGACGGTCTATCGCTTTGACAACGGCTTCGACTATTTTCATCGCTTTATCAGGGTCTTTCATGAGCGCACTGCCATCACCGCTTTTGACAATCTTCCCAACAGGGCAACCCATATTTATATCAACAAAGTCTGCCCCCGATATTTCAAGTGCCAGTCCCGCCGCATCTGCAAGGCAGGAAGCGTCACTGCCAAATATTTGCGCTCCTACAGGACTTTCGCCATCTCCAAGCTGTAGTAACAAGCGAGTTTTTTTGTCCTTATATACCAGAGCCTTTGCGCTAACCATTTCGGTATATGTAAGCCCTGCACCCAACTCTCGGCATATAGTTCTAAATGCAAGATCAGTCACTCCTGCCATTGGTGCTAATGCAAGTTTTGAGGTTATTTCAATATCGCCAATCTGAATCATAGGATGTATTGTAACACAAAACTTTTCTTGTCGCTACTGAAAAGTTGTATTCATTTATTATCAAACCATGATTCCTTTTGTACCGGAAAGTCACAGTAGCTAATGCAAGTTTCATTCGCACTGTAGTAACCTTTAGCTGTAATCACACCATCGGTGTGATCTGTGTATACTTTTACCCGCTTTGTCTGTCCGGGAATCATATCAAAATAGTTGTCCTCAAAAATCCATCCAAATTCTTCATCACCATTTTTCCCGAGCAACTCTACCGAACGCATGTATTTATCACATGTAAGCGTAAGTGTATCATTTTCAAGCGACATTGTTATCTTGCCGTCTTCAGGGAAGCGCAAACGACGTTCAATGTCGGTATAGGCAAAGCTTTCGGCAAGCTTGCGCCCATCATAAGTTACAGCATATGCATGTAAAATACGGTTGTGCTTAAACTGCCCAAATGAATTTAAATCGCACAAAACGGAGGATTGGTCAGGCAAAACCCTGAAAGGCACTTCAAAATGTTTTTCTACACGATTTAGCTGTTGATCAAAAAGTCGCACATACACATTGCCGGAGACTTCCTCTACAGTGTCATTAACAAGCCATAAGCGTATGAAATTTTCAACCTCAAAGCTGAGCAACACAGGCTCATACGCACGTTTGACCGAATAGAACGCAATATAGGGTTCCATGAAGTAATCAATTACCCCAAAGAATATATGGTTGCAACTATTGTTTAATTTCCATAAAAGATGCCCTTGGGTAATTCTTTTTTCAGAACTATCTAAACCCTGACGTCCCCGCCTATATCGCTCTATCCCGCTTCGCATATATTCGCCGTGCGCCCAACCAAGGCGGTACAGCATACTCTCAAGGTCGTTTGCGTCATAATAGTCTTGTATATCGCCAAGCTTCAAGTACCCCAAATTAGAATTGTACTTGTTCCAACTCTCCGGCCACGGCAACTCGGAATTCTTCGCCTGCTTTCCGTCGTAACCGTCAGGCCAAAGGTCGTCCGGATGCATCATTCGCTTCAAAGCATGTAAAGAAGGCGTAGAAACACGGTTATTCTCACTGAGAAATACCGGATAATAACTGCCGGGCACATACCACACATGAGTATAGCCATGTGTATCACCAACAAGCGGATCGTTGGAAAAACTACCTAAATCCGGAGAAGTCCTGTGATAAAACCGCTCCGGGTCAAGCTTTGCACAGATTTTCGGAAATATTTCATCGAAAATTTCCAGCCCCATGAATTCCTCGTCCGGGAAATCAAAGTCGCGCATCATAAGGTTTTCATTTCCACCACACCACATTAATATACAAGCATGATCTCTTAATCGAATGACCTGATACTCTGCTTCAGCGGCTAACAATTCAAACATGCGCTGTCTTACCGGGTACATAGAATATGTTGTAAAGAAATCTTGCCAAACCAAAATACCGCGACGATCGCACTGATCATAAAAGTCGTCGTGCAAGCGTTCATTTTCTCCCCACACACGCAAACAATTGTGATTTGACATTTCAGAAATGTCCAACAAACGAGTCATCCTCTTCTTATTGTAAACATTAGTAAGTGTGTCAAGCGGAGCAAGGTTTGAGCCCCATATTTTCAGCGGATGATTATTTATTAAAAACTCAAAATCACCTACTTTTTCTATTTTGCGAAACCCCACATGTTTTTCATCAAAATCAAGAGCATCACCGGTTGATGAAAGCAAAATGGCCTTTAATAGGTATAATGGTTGGCTTCCGTGCGTTCGCGGATACCAAAGCTCCGGTGATTTAACCTCGAATCTGCACACAGTCGGATTTTCCGGTACAGCGACAATGTCAACTGTTCCCGAATCAATACAAACTCCGATGGGGTTCAATAATTCAAAAAGAACCTTACATCCTTCTGCATTGCCGGTATATAAGACTTCCGCATCCAGTGTAGCAGAGTTTAATGAGTCACTAAATGTATATTTAAAATGCAAATTGTCGATGGTAGCTTGCTTGGCAGAGACTATCGTTATAGCTCCATATACTCCCACACGCATTAAATAAGGTTTGGGTCCGAGATAGTCATGATACGTTGAGCCAAAGGCGCGTGATCTGGCTCCTTGAGCAACACGTGCTTGTTCATGTTCGGTAAGGTCAACCGCATCTAACATTCTACGCGGCGATTTGAAATGAATTGCTAATTGATTATGCTCCAGCAACATGCCACTGACATCCACACTAAGAGGCAGGTAAGCATCATCATGCTGAGCTATAAGATCACCATTGAGATAAATATCAACATAAGTGTCTAAGCCTTCAAAGTTCAGCGTTTGAAAATCTCCATAGTTTTCGTAATCAAATTTGGTTACATATAACCAGTCAGATTCACCCACCCACATGCATGCAGTTCCATCTCCTCGAATGTTTGGGTTTTCGATAACGTCATGGCTAATAAGAATTTCATGCACTTGAGCAGGCATGCCGGGAATGCTAAACAACGCATCCCTCCCGCTACCTGTCTGAAGTTTTGCATCTGTTAGCGAAGAGAAATCCGGCAACTGCTCATTATCAATGCGCTTAAGATGCCAATCTCGATTCAGAAGCATTGTTCTTTTTTCTATATTCATAAATTTCCTCTCCCATATTTAAAAGGTATAGTAGCTGCTCAGACGGCACTCGCGTTTGCTTCACACTAATTTATTTTCCGCCACTTTTAAGATAAATCATAAGTGCGGCGGCGTCTGCCGGGGATACGCCTGAAATGCGTGTTGCCTGCCCCAGATTTGTTGGTCGTATTGAGCTTAGTTTCTGCCTTGCTTCTATGCGCAACGTTTTGATTGAATCATAGTCTATGTGTTCCGGAATACTATAGTTTTCCATTTTTTTCAATTCGTTCAAAGCACGTTCTTGCCTATTAATATATCCCTCATATTTTATTGAAATCTCTACCTGCTCTTTTTCAGAATCCGACAACTCCGGTGCATTTGAGTTTGAATCCCCACTAAGGCTGACAACATCATTGTATGTATTTTCCGGGCGTTTGAGCAGTGATGCCAAGCTGACTCCGGGGGGAACAAAAGTGGTTTCAAGCCTTTTAATCTCTTTTTCAACAATTCTGTATTTTTCAAGAACACGCTCATGGCGAGCATCAGAAACAAGTCCGACACGATTGCCAAAGTGAGATAGCCTGATATCTGCATTATCTTGACGATGCAAAAGCCTGTGCTCCGAGCGCGAAGTCATCATCCTGTAAGGCTCATTTGTCCCTTTCGTCACTAAATCATCAATCAATGTGCCTATATATCCATCGCTCCTACTAATTATAAGCGGCTCTTCCCCCTTAATTTTCAATGCCGCATTTACACCTGCAACATAGCCTTGCACTGCCGCTTCTTCATAACCGCTTGAACCGCAAAATTGTCCCGCTCCGTAAAGTCCGGAAATCTTTTTTGATTCAAGGGTGGGCTGTAATTCTAATGGATCAATGCAATCATACTCTATAGCATACGCAGGTCGCATAATTTCTGCTTTTTCCAGACCGGGAACTGAGTGCAGCATTTCGAGCTGCACATCCTCCGGCATTGCAGAAGAAAAACCTTGTAGGTATACTTCTTCCGTACCAAGCCCCATCGGCTCTACAAACAACTGGTGACGGTTTTTATCGGAAAAGCGTACTACTTTATCTTCAATTGATGGGCAGTACCTTGCTCCGACACCGTCAATTTGTCCTGAATGCATAGGGCTTCTGTGAAGGTTTTGGCGTACAATTTCGTGTGTTTTTTCATTTGTGTACGTGAGATGGCAAGCTACAAGATTTTCACGCTCTACCTCCGGCTCGAAAGTAAAGGGCGGCGGCGGCTCATCGCCGAGTTGCTCCGACATAACAGAAATATCGACACTACGAGAGCTGAGACGCGGAGGCGTCCCTGTCTTAAAGCGTTGAAGATTAAGTCCAAACTCACGCAAACATTCCCCAAGCACAGTTGCGGCAAACATCCCATCAGGGCCTCCGTCTTTGATGGTTTCACCAACGATGGTGCGTCCTGCAAGATATGTTCCCGTACAAATAATCACAGCTTTACATCTAAAAATGGCTTTCGTATCAGTTTTCACACAAGCAACTGCACCATTTTCCAGCCCTATGTCAACAATTTCAGCCTGCCTTAAAACCAGGTTTTCTTGTTTTTCCAACGTGTACTTCATAATATCTTGATACTTACGCCTATCAATCTGCCCACGAATCGAATGCACAGCAGGGCCTTTTCCGCGATTAAGCATCCTAAATTGAATACACGCTCTATCAGCGCATTTTGCCATTTCTCCGCCGAGCGCATCAAGTTCACGCACCAAATGACCTTTGCCTGTTCCACCTATATTAGGATTACAAGGCATATTACCGACCGAATCAAGATTTATTGCAAAACAAACGGTTTTTAGTCCAAGACGACTTGAGGCAAGCGCTGCCTCAATCCCGGCATGACCTGCCCCAATAACAGCAATATCAAATTCTCCCGCAACAAAATCCATCTATTTATTCTTTCTGCAACTGCCTATTCAGCTAAAACTTGTTTTAGATACTCGCCTGTGTAGCTTCGCTTGCAGAGTGCGGCTTCTTCCGGCGACCCTTCAAAGAGAAGTTCTCCGCCTGCATCGCCACCCTCAGGACCTAAGTCAATAACATAGTCTGCAGTCTTGATGACATCAAGGTTATGTTCTATGACAACTATGGTGTTTCCTGCATCGACAAGCCTGTTAAGCACATCAATGAGCCTATGAA
>WQUY01000091.1 GCA_009781855.1 Oscillospiraceae bacterium
AATCAGCACAAAGGAAAGCGATTTTCTCATCTTTCTCATAAAAAATTTCCTCCTTTAAAATTTCTTCCGAAGGGGACTTTGCTTGTTTTTTCTCTTTGCAAACTATCTCCCCCTTCTGAAGATAATCTGGCATTATCTATAGAAAATGCATTGAAAAAATATGCATATTCTATCTCCCAAAATCATACTCTTTGAACCATATTCCGTCAAGTCCATCACGTTAAATGTAACAAAACCGTAATACATATTTTCTGCTGTATGACATAATGCAGTTGCAGCGTATGACGAGATTCTTAATTCTATTTCTACATTATAGCCATTTCGAACCAAAAAGTCTATTACAGCGGTATTACAGGTGTGTTAAGGTTCATGCAAAAGACAAATAAAAATACCCCTGAGGATTTTTTATTCCTCAGGGATTTTCTTCATTCAGCTTCCGGGCAGCATCCGATGCAGCAATATGGCAACGTCTCCCCTTGGCGCAGGGGCGTTCCAGTCATCTATAAACACTCTGCCACCCACCAAATTGTAGGTTTCGGCGAACATGATATAATTCTCCGGCCATGTTGCCGCCATGTTCTCAGCCGCGTCCGCAGAGCCTCTGTTCATTCGGATCAGCACCGTCATCACTTCCGCATACGTGACCGTCTCTCCCGGGGCGAATCTTCCGTTGCCCCTGCCTTGAAACAGTCCCGCTGTCGCAGCGGCGTTGATATAAGGCCTTGCCCATGTAAATCCCATCAAGTCGTTGAAAATCTGTTCATGAGCCATGGCTTGGATTTCGGCGGTATGGTTTGTCGCCCTGGCCATCATAATGGCAAATTCCGCCCTCGTGACGCTTCTGTTGGGATGGAACAAGCCGTCCTCGTCGCCGGTTATGATTCTTCTGTCTATCAGAAAGCTCACGGACTCAAAATGCCTGGTTCCCAGTATGTCTGCAGGGTAAGGCCCTCTTGAATCCCATACGCTGAAGTCGATGTCTGCAAACGCGACTGTAGTGCCGCAAAACACGAGCATCAAAACCAACAACACGCTGATTGTTTTTCTTTTCATTAATATATCTCCCTTACATGACTCCATTTGGAAGCCCGTCATTCAAGCTTTCTTGTAAAATTCTTATCTTACTGTGATGAATTGCGCGATTTGACCTCGTGTCAACGTAAACGCTCTTATTTCAACATCCGCTCTGATATCTCCCTGTCTTCCGACTCGATATGGCGTTCCGTCCGAATTGAACACATAAATGGCCGCGTCATCCGATATCGTAATCATGCTGCCGTCATCAAGCGTGACGATGCCGTTTGCGAATGCTGTCACTGTCGCCCAATCTCCCGTTGGTGTCAGCTCCCTGAAATCATTGTGGCTTGCGGAGTCGCCCGCTTTTGTCGGAGCGTTTGTGATCGTTCCGTTACTCGCTCGAAGCTCGAAAATTTCACCATCCCGGTAATCCACCGAACCCGGCGCACCGATGCTTGAATCTCTTGTCAGCCATGATATTTGTCGTCCTGCCACAAGCATATGAATCTGGTTCACCTGATCGCCTCGTCCGTTGGTTGCAACGGATATGCCGTTGATCACGCCGTAAATCCTGCCCGAAAATCCAGCGTCCATCGGCAACACCATCAGCGTTATTTCATTACCGGTTTGAATGTAAAAAGCCGGTGTGACTGCATTCCTGAATTTGTGAACTGTATCGAGCCTGTATGCTCCGTCGTTGGTCGGAAGCTCCATGCCTCTTCGATAGTTCGCTCTGATTCCATACGTATAGATGACGGCATCGCGACTGATCGGCATGCCCGCAAACGTCGTCATAGTATCATTGAACCTTCCGTTTGTGAACTCCAAATTGTCAAGACCCCATGAAGTATCGCCGTTTGTTTCCGGTTCTTCGATTTCCGGGTTTCCGGGTTCGCCGCTTTCTTCCATCTTTTCACCAATCGCCCGTAGCGCGTCGAGTTTGTTAAACACCATACGCGCAGCGGTTTCTCTTGTCGCCAATTCCGGAAGCGGCTGCGGAAGACCCGCCGTTATTCCTTCTTGGTTCGCTCTCGCGACAAAGTCTGCCGGCCAATTGCTTCCGATTTCTTCATTTGTAAGTCCCATGGCTCTGAGCACCATCGTGAGCATTTCATTGCTTGTTACGTTGTTGCCCGGTTTAAATGTACCATCGGGAAATCCGGTTACGATGTTATGTCTTACGGCAAAGCCCACATATCTTTCCGCCCAGCCATACCCGGCCATGTCAGGGAATCCGCTTGGGGGAAATGTCAAAGTTGGCGTCCCAAACAGTTCCGCAGTCGGCGGTTTGATCGCTCTTACAATGATGGCACATGCCTGAGCCCTCGTTAAGTTGTCTGTGGGATGAAAAAGCCCGTCGTCGCTGCCTTCCAGTACGCCTGCTTCAAACAACGCCATAATGGCATCTCGATGCGGCGACTCCGCAACGTCGGGGGGAACTGCAGCAAATGCTGTGCCGCCCGCCAAGGCTACAACAACCATGCATATCATGGCCATTTTTAAAGTTTTTATTATTTTCTTCTTGATCATTCTATTCCTCCTGCTTATCTTCACCATCATCTTCATTCCAGCCTCTCTATCCAATGCCTTGATTATTTTGAAGTTTTCATTACTTCAAATTATATCAAAAAAAACACCTGCCATTGTTACAACCGTATTACAGTTTTCGAACCAATATTAAAGTTTTATTTTTCATACGATCTCTTGGTTGTAATGTGATCATGCATTGTGTTACAATTGTAGCCAACAGCACCATGTTTGCTGTTTAAACATGGTGCATTGTGTCCGAACCGAGTGGTATCAACCGGTTCGCTTAAGAAGAAAGGGGAATCTTATGAAAAAGAAAAAGTTATTGAGCATGATTATACTATGTTCGATGATCCTTGCACTCATATCGCCTCCCGCTGTGTCTTATGGAGCAAGTTTTAGTGACACGAGGGGTCACTGGGCGGAGAGCTATATCGAACAAGCAGTAGCACACGGATTTGTACGGGGGTACGCAGACGGTACATTCCTGCCCGACAATCCGGTAACAAGAGCTGAATTTACCGCCATGGTCAACCGGGCTTTGGGAAACAACGCAACGGCCAACGTCACCTTTACGGATGTCCCACATTATGAATGGTTCTTTGACGATGTTTCAAGAGCCTTTGCCGCTGCTTACGTTGGCGGATACGAGGACAATACGTTCAGGCCGAACAACACAATCACGAGACAAGAAGCCGCTGTTATGATTTCAAGAATCATACCCGCCTATAACGTCTCCGGCAACCTGAACGTATTTCCGGACAGGGCTTCCATCGCCGACTGGGCATTTGCTGCTTTTCAGAAAGTTGTTGGCAAGGGATATATTGGCGGGTTCGACGATGGCAACCTATATCCGCTTCAGAATTTGACAAGGGCGCAAACCGCGAAAATCATTTGCGACATCCTTGATAACGAAACAATCGTCAGAAACGACCGCGTCGTCACCAGCAACAGGGAAGTTCTTTCCAATACGATCTTCGCCAACGGCGTTACCATCCACAGGGATTTAGGTGACGGCAGTGCAACCATCGAAAACAGCATCATCCTTGGCCCGTTGAGGGTGCAGGGCGGCGCAGAGGTCACTGTGAGCAATTCCAGAGTTGCGCAGGCTACCGTAGAGAGAACCACGGGTTCTGTCAGGCTTTTGGTCAGAGGCGAGTCCGTGGTGGCTTCGTTGGGCGCTTCAGGAAACGCGACGATTCAAACGAGCAACCTTTCAGGAGGACTGTTCGGAAGCGGTGTCAATCAGTTGAGAACCTGGGCAAATTCGGATATTACACTACAAGGTAATTTCCCAAGAGTCAACGTCGACGGCGCCGATGCCAACCTAACCGTTGAATCGGGTAATGTAACGAATTTGGTCATATCCAACAATGCCCGCAGATCCGAGATCACCGTGGCATCTGCCGCAACCGTCGGTACAGCGGAGGTGAATGCAGAGTGCAGTTTCTTTGGGCAAGGAACGGTCACGACGATGAACGCAAACGCAAGCGGCATCACGTACGAGAGAAGGCCGGGAACGATCCATACAGCTCCGGGCGTCAATGCGCCTACGCAAGCGAACCCCGCAGCCGCAATCACGTTCAGCCCTGCAAACGGGACGACAAGGGTACCCTTGAACAGCAACATTACAATCAATTTTACGTCTGCCATGACATTGTTTAACGGCAATGCGATTACAAACGACAATATTTGGGATTTTGTCATCCTGCGCCAAGGCTCGGCAAACGGCACCAGAGTGGACTACACAGCAACCATTAACAACGCTCGGACTGCCATCACCATCTCGCCCAGAAACAATCTGGCGAACGATACATCGTTCTTCCTGACCATCCCAAGAAATGCGCTGCTAGATGCAGCCGGAAACGGCAACGAAGCGCAGAGCATCTCTTTCAGCACCGGTACGGTCAACGCGATGGTTGAATTTAATCCGCAAGAAGACAGTGTCGTTATAAACAGAAGACAACCCATTACCATTACGTTTGCTGAAGCCATTGAGTTGACCAACGGCGGAGCCTTGAACGATACCAATCTTAGAGATGCTATCGTTTTCAGAAGAGGCAATGTTGCTGCCAACGGAACCGGCGGCCAAGCCGTCCCTAATGCCGATTTTAATATCAGCATCAGCAACAACAACCGAATCATTACCATTGACCCGACAAGGGATTTGGCTTTAAACGAAACGTACTATGTCGGAATCGCGGACAGAGTGTTTAGGACACGCGCAGGGCATAATGAAATTGCAAGAGACGGCGTCAGATGGACAGTCGGACAAAATACAACGATTACATTGGAGCCAGCCGAACTGAACTTTTCAGCTCCTGCGAATACGCAACCGGCTGCACAGACGATAACCGTACGAAACACGGGCAATAACGCTACGAGCACTTTGAACGTGGCTCTGTCCGGCCCGAACGCGAATCGTTTCACTTTATCCGAAACCTCGCTAGCAGCCATCAGTCCGAACGGTACTCGTACCTTTACCGTCAGGCCTACAACTTACCAGCCGACGGCGGGAGCTCCTTTTACCGCAACCGTTACGGTATCGGGGACTAATTTCGCGTCGCGAACGGTTGCTTTGAACTATTCACTGACAGACGCGCTCATCCCCGTAACCGGTATCACGCTTGCATCGCCAAACCCAACAACGGCGGGAATACCTCTGCCTCTTATCGGTACGGTTTCACCAGCCAATGCGACGAACAGAACAATTGTATGGTCTCTCCCGCATGGCTCGGGAGAAACAGGCGCAACTTTGAGCGGGAATATATTGAATACAACAACATCAGGAGCTGTGGTTGTCAGGGCAAACATTGCAAACGCCATTGGGCCGAATATGCCCTTTACCGAATATTTTACCATCGTCGTGAACCCACCGGTTGTTTCTGTAACCAATATAACAGAATCGCTAACGCCAGCACCGATGGTGACATCGTTACCTCTTGCCGGCACGGTTAGCCCAAGGCCAGAACTGTTGCTGTCATGGCAACCATCGCTAACGACACTGTCTCAAGTACGCTATTTATGAAAACAGTTCACATAGCCTTTGAGTAACGTGCTGAGTAAGTAAAATCATGACCACCCGCTCAGCGGGTGGTTTGTTCTGCCCCTCAAAGGGGCTGTTGCCTGCTGCATCTCAAGATGCACTGAATTGGTTTGCCAATCGCACATCCGATTCCTCATTTGGCTC
>WQUY01000092.1 GCA_009781855.1 Oscillospiraceae bacterium
TCTTTGCCCATCAACAAAGATCGAAATCCCGCTTTGAGGACTCGCATAAGCAGTTTGCATAAGTAATATGCCCAAAACAATAGTTAACATTGCTGAAATAATACGTTTCATTTTCTACTCCTTGGAAACAATAAATTAGCAGCCGGATTTTCCGAACTATAATATTAACGATTTACAAATTTACTATTGAGCGCTCTTTCTGAACCCAAAATGATTTCCATTAACAAATATTCCCTTCACATTGATAGGTTTTATTATAATTTGAACCACTCAAAATCCGAGTGGTTCAGATCGTTACAATTCAGATCGAAGGCATCTTTGTAATAGGCCATTAACCCAAATACGCCCTGCGCACATCCTCATTGTCGAGTAGCTCTCTGCCTGTTCCGGTCATCGTGATATTGCCCACCTCAAGCACATAGGCCAGATTCGCAGTCTGTAGCGCCATGTTTGCATTTTGCTCAATCAGCAGGATGGTCACGCCTTGACGGACAATTTCTTTGATGATATCAAAGATATCTTTGACGATCAAAGGAGCAAGCCCCAATGACGGCTCATCCATCATCATCAGCTTGGGTTTTGACATCAGCGCACGACCAACAGCCAGCATTTGTTGCTCACCGCCGGACATGGTTCCCGCAGCTTGCCATGAACGCTCCTTGAGCTTTGGAAATAGATCGTATACCCATTCCAGGTCAGGCTTGATGTTATCTTTCCGTAAATAAGCGCCTATTTTCAAGTTTTCAAGCACGGTAAGATCCGGAAAAACCTTGCGCCCCTCCGGAACCATTGTTATCCCTTTGGACACGATTTCATAAGGAGAACGTCCGGTGATCTCTTCCCCATTAAATATAACTTTACCTTCCGTGGGCTTAATGAGCCCCGAAACAGTGCGGAGGGTTGTAGACTTTCCAGCGCCATTGGCACCGATGAGCGTGACGATTTCGTTTTCCGGAACTTCGAGGCTAATACCCTTAACCGCCTCAATACCACCATAGTTTACTTTAAGTCCCTCAATTTTCAGCATCTTCAACCACCCCCAAATAAGCACCGATAACCTTCTGATTAGAACGAATCTCATCAGGCGTACCGTGTGCAATCATTTCACCGAAATCCAGCACATAAATCCTTTCGGAGATCTGCATGACCAAACCCATGTGATGCTCGATCAAAAGGATCGTTGTTTTGTACTTTTCGCGGACGCTGCGGATAAACTCTGCAATCTCCTGTGTCTCTTGCGGATTCATACCGGCAGCCGGCTCGTCAAGAAGCAGGAGCGAAGGATCTGTTGCCAAAGCTCTTGCGATTTCCAAACGGCGTTGCAGGCCATAGGGCAGGCTGGAAGCCGTATGGTCTTTCAGATGTGCCAAATTCTGCTCTTCCAGAAGCGCCATGGTTTCTTCACGCATACGTCTCTCTTCTTTCCAGTTCAGGCGGAAAGTTGCTGTGAAGATATTTTGCTTTGCACGCATATGTTTTGCAATCATGACATTTTCAAACACCGTAAGCGCTTTGAACAGGCGAATGTTTTGGAATGTCCGGGCAATGCCGCGATAGGTTATCTTATCGGGAGTATGCCTTACCACTTTGTTATATGTTCCCTTGTTTTTACCTTTGTAAGCATCTTTCATTTTGCCGCGAGGATAGCTCTCTGAAATGATTTCTCCATTAAGCAAAACCCTGCCGTTGGTCGGTTCATAAACACCTGTGATGCAGTTAAATGCCGTGGTCTTTCCGGCGCCATTTGGCCCAATGAGTGCGACAATTTCGCCTTTGTTTACATCGAGGGATATATCATCCACTGCGATAAGTCCGCCAAATTGCATGGTGAGGTTTTCAAGGCGAAGTACATTATCAGCCATCAGAAACACCTGCCTTTTCTTTGCGGGTAATACGTGTGACAATGGTATCTTTTAGCTTCTTCACGTAGTAGGGAAGTTCCTTGTCTCCAAGTAGCCCTCGGCGGAAGAATAGTACAACGCACATGATGATGACTGAAAATACTACCAAACGGAAGCCGGAAACGAAAACACGCTCTCCAATGTTGAATCCACCTATTGTAATTCTTTCAAGCCCCAGAAAAGCACCGGAGTCCAGACCGCGCAGCCACCACATGGACGCAAACACAAATAGCATTGCGCCGATAACACTTCCTGAAACTGAGCCAATGCCGCCCAAGACAACAATGAGCAAGAACTCGTAAGTCATCGCCGCTCTGAATTGGATGGGTGCAACCGTACCCATAAAGATGGCGAGTAGCGCTCCACCGATACCAACGAAGAAAGAGCTGATACAGAAAGATAGCTGCTTATGCTTAAAGAGGTTTATGCCCATGGCTTCTGCTGCGATATCATCTTCACGAATCGCTTTAAACGCTCTGCCATAAGATGAAGAGACAATCAAAATGATTACAAATATACAAATCGCTGATAAAAGCGCCAGCGTAAAGGTAATCAGCCCAAAGGTCTGCCCGCCTATGGTTATATTGAGGTCAACATGTCTGGTAAAATTGCGCAGGGGATTTCCGGCATTTGTAAGTGTGCCCAAGCCCTGCCACATTATGAGCGCACGGATAATTTCAGCAAAACCAAGCGTGGCAATCGCCAAATAATCGCTACGCATCCGCAAAACCGGAAGCCCAACCAAAAACGCAAACACAGCAGTGATCAGTCCTGCCAGTGTAATGGCAATGAGCATACCCATGATCATTCCGGGGCCGCCAATCGCATTTCCGAGAACCTCAGGAAAAGAAGTCCGAATCAAGTAGCTGTCACTAAACCATAGAAATACGTCGGTTCGTTGCGCCAGTGGAATTGAAAATAGTGCGTAAGTCGTCGCACCAATTAACATAAAACCGGCGTGACCAAGCGAAAACAGACCGGTAAAGCCGTTTAACAAATTCATCGAAACTGCAAGCAATGCAAAGATAGAACCCTGACGCAGAGAAACCAAAAGCATGTTCATTCTGTCAGTGGGCGCAATGACCTGCTCAAGTATGATCAGCAATATAAAAAACGCAACAAGCAAAGCAATGATGGTTAGGTTTTTTGTGCTGATTTTTTTTGTGCTATTTATGACATCCATTATATTATGCCCTCCTTAAACCTTGTCGGTTGGCTTCTCACCGAACAAACCGGACGGTCTGAATACAAGTATCACCACAAGTAAAACAAAAGTAAAAGCGTCAGAGAAAGCGGCAATATCCATTGAGCCGCTTAGAATCCCCAATCCTGCCGGACCTAAAATGATGTCTCCGCCTCTGATGAGCGTTTCGAAAACACCAATCAGCAGACCGCCGATCACCGCACCGGGTATAGAGCCGATCCCGCCAAAAACTGCCGCAACGAATGCCTTGAGTCCGGGCATTGCACCGGCTGCCGGGAAAACACCGGGAAAGCTGGTGAAGAACAAAATAGATCCAATCGCAGCAAGAAACGAGCCAATAATAAATGTTGTCGAAATGACTGAGTTGATTTTTATTCCCATAAGCTGGCTGGTATCGAAGTCCTTTGCCGCCGCACGCATTGCAATACCAATTTTGGTGTTGTTGATAAGCCAAACAAGAATAAATACAAGTGCAACAACCAAAAATGGAGTAATTACAGTTACTCGTCTGGTGGTCACACCAAAAATACTGATGGTATCAGAAATCCATGGAATGGCCGGATACATCCGATTAAGGCCTCCGGTGAAATACAGTGCAAGGTTTTGCAAAAGATAACTGACACCGATTGCAGATATCATAACAGACATCCTCGGTGCCGTACGCAATGGCTTATATGCAACGCGCTCGATCAGGAAGCCCAAAAGCACAACCAGAACGATTACGACCGGTATGGCCACCCACAGCGGAAAAGACGCTGCAGCAAACACCATAAAAAGACCGCCTACCATGAATACATCACCGTGAGCGAAGTTAATCAATCGCAAAATACTATAAACCATGGAGTATCCTATTGCAATCAATGCGTATTGCCCGCCTATAGAGATGCCGGACAAAATATACGGAAAGAAAAGTTGAAACACATCGTACGCGCTCATTGCTAGTCCCCTCTCAAGCTACTTTTGTGAATAAAAGACGCATATAGGAAGAAACGCTTGTGTGTCTCTTCCCATGCGTTGTCTCGTCTCCTGCTTCTTGCATCAATCCATGATGCAAGAAGCAGATTTACTTTTAACAAATTACTGTTAAAATTTTATAGTCTTTGTGCTGCGTAGAATACCCATTCGCCAGCTTCGGTATCAACTGATTTAACGAATGCAGTGTCGCGCTTTGCATCACCATTTTCGTCAAACTCAATCAGACCGGCAACAGGACCCATGAAAGAAGATGCCCAAGTGGCTTCTCTGATCGCTGCTTGGTCGAATGGATAAGCAACGCCGGATCTTTCCATAATGTCAAGAACAAGCATGTACGCATCATAGCCCATTGCGGTAAAGCCTGCGATGACGTCAGAACCACCGTTGTTTGCAAGTTGTGCGGGATTAGCGTTGAGCCATGCTTTGAAATCTCTATCCCACTCAGGTGCGCCGCCTTCTTGATAGAAAGTGGTAACCATGACTGAGACATCTCTGCCTGTTGCAGCGTCAAGAACTTGAGGAGAATCCCAAGTGTCGCCTGCAAGCAAAGGAATATCAGCGCCAACGCCTGTAACGTGTGCAGCGTCAATGATCAGCGCAGCAGCTTCTGAAGAAGTCGGTGCAAAAATCGCTTGTGCGCCGGCAGCTCTGGCATTGGTCATAAATCCACTAAAGTCAGAAGTTCCTTCCGGGAAATTCTCTTGGACTACAGTGCCGCCCAGAGATTCAAATTGCTCGGTAAAGAAGTGAGAGAGACCTTGTGAGTAGTCGTCACCAAGTAGTGAGAGTACGTAAACAACATCTGCATTGAGCGTGTTACGTGCGAGTGAAGCCAGAACTTGCCCTTGGAATGGGTCAAGGAAGCACACACGGAAATAAAAGTCGTTACCGCGGGTTACTCCCGGATTTGTGCAGGATACACCAATTGCGGTGAGTCCGGCATCATTAAACACGTCGGAAGAAGCCATGGAAACAGCTGAGCCGTAAGAGCCCAGAACAATGTGGATACCGCGCGCTACCAATTCAGCAGCAGCAGCCGGTCCATGAGCTGTGGATGATTGATTGTCAACTTGCTCGATGACTACACGATGTGTTATTCCATCAATCTCAACATATGGACGTCTGTAATGTGCGAATATTGTACCCAGTGATTCTTGTCTGCCGCCTGCGCCATTAGCACCGGTTGCCGGTTGGAATAAGCCAACGACAAGTGTGGGCATATCTCCGCCTTCATCCGGAGTTGCCGGAGTCCCCGTTGGGTCATCTGAACCACAAGCTGCCAACAATCCTATCACCATTACTAGTGATAGCGCCAGGGAAATGAGTGCTTTCTTTTTCATAATTTATTCTCCTCTTTTTTAATAAACTTTGGGATACGTTATAATATCATCAAGTTAAAAGGAAATCAATATCAATAATTCTAAAAATTGCACTTGCTTGCACTGAAAATATATTTGTATTCACTTTTCATCCGCAGCAAAAGTAGACATGTACGCATTTTGCATTGACGCAAGCATTATGTTCCGATAGAATGACTTTCGAGCATCGCATCAGGCGTTAATATAAAAA
>WQUY01000093.1 GCA_009781855.1 Oscillospiraceae bacterium
AAAACAATGTATATCGCCAGAAAAACGATCAAGGACAAGCTGGAGGGTACGGATCAGAAAAAGGCAGCCAAAGGCACGGCAATGGCATCATTTGCAGCCCTGTTCTTCTTGGAAGAGCAAGCTTTTGCCGCAAGCTATGTGAGCATCGCAGCGCCAAGCATTGCCGGTGCAGGGATCGCTGGCAAGGTTGCTACTGCAGCAGTCACGTCAACCAAAGGGTATGTCATTGCGGCATGTGTTGCAGCAGTTTGTGCGGCTACTGCCGCGGTATACGTTGTTTCACAACCGGCCGCACCCGACTACGTTTATGTGCAGCCAACGTATGAAGTTTATCTCCCTGCTGCGGAAGCGCTTGCGACGGTTGAAGACATGGACGATATGGAAGACATTGTGGAGGAGGGGAATCTGCCTGAGCTTGTGGAAGAAGCATGGCTGACCGAATCCGAAGCAGCGTGGGAGCAGACCGAAGAGCTGCAGGAAATGTCCGAACCGGAGCTTCCGGAAGCGTCTGCCGATGAAAACGAGCTTGATGAACCTGAATCTGAGCCGGTTCCCGAACCGATTGACAGAACGCCGGAAATTTTGGCGGCGCTTGCGACAGCCCGCACTGCCGGGGATGTGAACGGCATCATCAGCCGTTACGGTTTTGTACTGGATACGTCGATACGAGATGCGACAGAGAAGTTGTTTCGGTTTTATGTGCTGAACGACGGCAGCGGAGATATCTTAATCGGCACAACGATTCATGAAGATGGCACAGGCTGGCGCATGCGGTTTGCGCATTTTACAGGCGGACGAATGCCTACGGATATGCTTGATTTGTTTCGCTTTATGGAGTAGGAATAATAAAAAATACGTATAATGGCTCTGTTCAAATCGCAACGCGATTTGGTAACAGGCCTTACGCAAGGCTTTCCTAAATCTTTGATTTAGTGAAAGCCACTGAGCATTTTATATAAGGAGAGAATGAAAATGTTTAACAAAAATAAGGGTTCCAAGAGATCCCTAAGGAGAGTATTAGCGCTTTTGATGGTATTGATGTTCACAGTAAGCAGTATGCCTGTTTTTGGTATAGATGCCGAAAGTGATCAGACGGATAACGGAAACGATATTTATTTCGCGACATCGGGCGAGTATGGTGACAGCGCGTTTGACAATGAAGCGGGCTATGGAGATGACTATGTAGCGAATGAGCCGGGCTATGATTATGGTTATGACAATGGTTATAACGATGCGGATGGGTCGGACTATGATTACGGATACGATGCGGATTATGAGTACAAAGATGAAGACGAGTATGGGCAGGAAGAAGAGGAAGACTTAGAAAAGTTAAATATCTCTATCATGCCTTTGAGTACTCTTATTGGACCGGGTACGGTTGGCGCGTCTGATCCGACGACGACAGTTGGTGCGGATATAATAGGGAACATTAATGTGAACGGTGGTACGTTGATTTTGGATGACGATTTTACCATTACAGGCACAGTTTTCGTAAACAATGGTGGTACTTTTGTGATGTCAGATGGGATGATTACCGGAAGCGGAACGAGAGGTGTTTCGGTTACCGGTGTCAACAGCACATTCGAAATGACCGGTGGCACGATCAGCGGAAATACAACAGGCGATTTTTGGGGAGGCGGCGGTGTGTATGTGAGCGGCGGCGAGTTCACAATGATCGGCGGCACAATCAGCGGCAACACTGCGCCCGGGGGCGGCGGTGTATCTGTACACAATGGCGGTGACTTCATGATGAGTGGCACTGCAGTGCTCAGCGGCAACACGGCCAACACGGGCGGCGGCGGTGTTTATGTGGAGTTCGGTACATTCACGATGAGCGGTGGAGAGATCAGTGCTAACACGGCTCCCCTTTGGGGAGGTGGCGTGCATTTAAGCGCTAGCGAGTTCACGATGAGTGGTGGAGAGATTACCGGCAACACATCCCCCGGTTGGGGCGGTGGCGTGCATTTGGTCAGCGGCTCACATCTCACAATGACCGACGGCACAATCAGCGACAACATAGCAGGCTTGGGTGGTGGCGTGTATATGTGGAACGGCGGAGGACTCACGATGAGCGGTGGAGAGATCAGCGGCAATACGGCCGGAGCTGTCGGCGGCGTACAGGTGGAGGCCGGCAGCCAGTTCACGATGAGCGGCACTGCAGTAATCAGCGGCAACATGTCTGGCGCGAGCGGCGGCGGTGTGGGTGTACTCGACGGCGAGTTCACGATGAGTGGCGGAGAGATTAGCGGAAACACGGCCGCTACTTGGGGCGGCGGCGTGGCTGTATTTGGAGGCATGGGCAACGCATTCACGATGAGTGGCGGCGAGATTAGCGGCAATACGGCAGGTTCAGGCGGCGGCGGTGTATACGCAATCTCTAGTAGCGAGTTCACGATGACCGGTGGCACGATGACCGGCAACACGGCCATTGATTGGGGCGGCGGAGTGCTCATAAGCCACGACAGCGAGTTCACAATGAGCGGCGGCACGATCAACAACAATACAGCTGCTCATGGCGGCGGCGTGTTTATGGCTTTCGACAGCGAGTTTGACATGAGCGGTACGGCACAAATCACCAGCAACCATGCTGCTATGAACGGCGGCGGTATTTGGGTTGCAGTAGCAAATCGCGACCTCTTGACGATTGCAAACACCGCGATCTTCATCGGCAATACAGCCGGAAATGGCGTGTATGACTTCGGTCTTACGGCAGGCCTGGCGGCTTTCCCAAACATTCACTGGGTTGGATTCGCGTCAGGTACCAATAGCACACCAAACCCGTCTCACTTGATCAACAACTTTGATATAAGCAATATACCCTCACAGCCCGGTGGAAACGGTAATGGTGGTACACCGGCAATGGTTAAACAACCGGACAGAATGACCGCAAGGGTTGGCGAAACGATCAACTGGACGTTGAGAGGTTTCCACAATCGTTCAGGCAATGACGTTACAGATTTTACGGTTATGGATATGCCGGGCAGAGGCCTCAACTTCCAATCGGGTAGTCTTCCTGCGTTTACCCATGGTGCAGGCATCACTTATGAAATCAGATACAGAGTGGCAGGAAGCGATGTGTGGCATGTGCATGCGACAGGCATTAGCGCAAGCCAACCATTTAACTTCAGTTTGCCGCAGCCGGGTAATTTGCACTATACGGAAATCGGGTTTTTCTTTGGTGACGTACCTGCTGACTTTGCGCTGGGCAACGAGATTGTAATGACCTTTAGAGTTGGTGCAGGCGCGCCAAACAACCAGTTGATCAATCAGTTCTTGGTCAGATACAGCAACATCGAAAGACAGGGAGAGAGTCCGAATCCTCCAATTGTCATTCCTCCGGGCGGTGGCAATGGTAGTGGCAATGGCTACGGCCATAATCCTCCGGGCGGAAGTGGTGGTAACCAGCCTGCACCGGGTGGCGGCGGCGGCAACCAACTTGTTCCGGGCGGAGACGGCAGATATATTGAATTAGACGATACGGGCGTTCCTCTCGGTGAGTGGGTATGGGATGACGACAATGGAACATGGACATTTATTCAAAATCTTCCTGTGCCGCTTGGAGCATCGAATGTGCCTCAAACCGGACTTTCCGGAATCGAACTATATCTATTCATGATGGCGATGTCAATGGCAGGGATGGCGGTGCTGTTCCTTAACAGAAGAAGAAAACAAAACGCTTAATTTAAAAAATAAAACCTTGTGAGTTTGTAAAGCACCTGTCCAATTGGATGGGTGCTTTGCTTTTTTGAGAAAGGGTAGTTGTATCCGTAAAAAGAATTTGTCGGAGTATAACCGCAAAACTTCCATTGTGCGAATAGTTTATCGGGTTATAACCGCAAAACTTCCATTGTGTGAATAGTTTATCGGGTTATAACCGCAAAACTTCCATTGTGCGAACAGTTTATCGGGTTATAACCGCAAAACTTCCATTATGCGAATAGTTTATCGGGTTATAACCGCTAAACTTTGAAAGCGTTATTTCAATTTTCGACAATAAATTGAAATAAGCGAAAGTCTTATTTCAATTTCGCTTGCAAACTTGAAATAAGCGTGAGATAATTGTCTTGTTATTTCAATTTTGATGAAAACGGAGTTTGTGTGATGAGCAGATCAGGTTATTGGAAAAATAATTTATCAGGAGAAGCAGCTTATCAATCGTTTGTACCCACAGCTTTGCCGCCTGAGCCAACGATTTTTTTGAACAGTGAAGACTTAAATCTGTTGGTAGAAGCGAATCAGCAGCTTGCGCTATTAGAGGGCTTGGCTTCTCGTATTCCAAATGTCAACTTATTCATTTCAATGTATGTGCGCAAAGAGGCGCTCATGTCATCCCAAATTGAGGGAACGCAAGCGACACTTGAGGATATTCTCGATCCACTGATCGATGAAAACGCAAATCAAGATGTAACAGAGGTTATCAAGTACATTCAAGCAATCGAGTTCGCCATTCAACGATTACAAGAGTTGCCGCTTTGTAATCGGTTGATTCGGGAAGCGCATGGTGTTCTTATGGAAAATACACGCGGACAAGAAAAGACTCCGGGCGAGTTCAGGCATTCACAAAATTGGATAGGCGGTATTGGAAGCACACTAAAAACGGCACGATACATTCCACCAACTCCGGAAGATATGCAGGACGCAATGCACGATCTTGAACAATATATGAATAACGATGAACGGTTCAGCAGTTTGGATATATTGATTCAAGCGGCTCTCGTTCATTATCAGTTTGAAACCATCCATCCATTTTTAGACGGCAACGGCAGAATTGGACGTCTTCTTGTTACATTGCTTTTGCTGGAGAAAAAAAAGATCACATCGCCGGTATTATATATTTCATATTTTCTAAAAAGAAATCGAATTGACTACTACGACCGTATGATGCTGGTTCGCGAAAAAGGGGAGTATGAACAATGGGTGCGATTTTTCTTAATGGCAATCCTTGAGTCTGCGAACAATGCAATCGAGACAATCGACAAACTTGTTTTGCTGCAAGAACAAAACACGGCTTTGATACAAAAAATCGGCCGCACTTCAAAGACGGTTCAGAAAGTCTTTGATTATCTTGGAAGCAGCCCGATTGTAGAAATACAAAAGACTGCAACAGCACTTGGTATGTCTTTTAATACAGCATCAAGTGCGATCGACAAATTGTGTAAAATAGGCATACTTCAGCAAACCAATAAGGTTCAACGAAACAGAACGTTTGCTTATGAATCCTATTTAGAGATACTGCGAAGCGGGACATGATGGTTCTGTGATACCCATCCAATTGGATGGGTACTTTTTTATGAGTGCCGGAAAACAATCAAAAAGTTTTTGATTCAATCGTGCAAAAACTTGACGCACGAAACAACTTTTGTTACAATGAGTGCAATTACGAGCGGAGGTGACTCATATGATACAAAGACCGGAATATCTTGATTCCCTTATCAGCTTTCGAGATAAGAAACTGATAAAGATCGTCACAGGCATCAGGCGTTGCGGAAAGTCAACATTGTTTGAGTTGTTCCAAGATTTTCTGCGTTCCGACGGTGTAGCCGACGAGCAAATTATCTCTATTAACCTTGAAGAGGGCGAATACGACGAGATTGAGACATATAAACAG
>WQUY01000094.1 GCA_009781855.1 Oscillospiraceae bacterium
TTATCTCGCCCCCAAAGACCACCCCGTCAGGCTTCGCCTGCCACCCCTCCAAGGAGGGGAATAAAGTCAAATGTCAGGAATTCCCTCGACAGCAAAACCATCAGCAACACCCTGTAAGCTTGGGACGCTGGGGTGTTACTAATGATTTTGGTGTAAAATCGCGTTGCATCATGAATTGTATTTTTCATACATATCGGGGCGTCGGCTGAGTGTCCTATCAAGGGACTGTTGCAGACGCCATTTTTTTATGTTTTCGTGATGCCCAGAAAGCAGTATTTCCGGCACATGCCTACCGTTCCAATGCTCAGGCCTGGTATACTGAGGATATTCAAGCAAACCATCCCAATGACTTTCATCCACAAAGCACTCCTCATCAGGCAATACTCCAGGAACGAGTCTGCAAATGGCATCGGCCAAAGCCATTGCGGGAATTTCGCCACCAGTCAGCACGAAATCGCCGAGAGAGAGTTCTTCATCAACACACGCTTCGATAAAGCGCTCGTCCACACCTTCGTAACGACCACAGACCAAGATGAGCCTATTATAATCTTTCTGTAAGCGACGGGCGTCCTCCTGTTTAAAGGGTTTGCCACAAGGAGTCATAAAAATAGTGTGAATGTGTTCTCCGGCATCGTTGCAAATATATTTCCAGCAGTCATATAGCGGTTGGGCAAGCATGACGCAGCCGCGCCCGCCTCCGTAGGGGTAGTCGTCAACCTGTCGTTGTTTGTTGGTTGTGTAATCGCGAATCTGGTGGCACTCGATTCTGATAAATCCGCGCTCTTGTCCTCTGCCCAATATGCTTTCGCAAAGCATGTCCCCGACGACATCTGGGAATAGTGTCATTATGTCGATTCTCATGTGGTTTTCTCCTTGACTGTTCGCTTTTCTCTGTGTTTTGTTTCTGCTGGAATCTATTGTATCATAAATTGTCGGCATAATAAAAGTGGGTCATTTCAGAAAAGTTTTCGAATAGTTCATTGCATTTGATCTTGAACTATGATAGTAATTACTGTTGTAGCTAATAATAAAAATTAAAAAGTAGGTTTTTAAAATGATTTCACAATACTTTGGTTACTATGCTCCGGAAAATTTAAGAAAAAGGCTGATCACATTGCTGATTGTGGTGTTGTGCGGGTTTGTTTTGGTAGGATGTGCAAATTCTGCTCCCGCAAATGATGTTGGGGGAGATGTTTCGGCCGAAACCCCGACTGTGGGAAATGGTGTTGCGGAGGAGCCGTCTGAAACAGGCGCTTCCGATGCAGATGAGGAGATAGACATTTTCGAATATGTAACTCTTGGCGCTTATAAGGGCATTGAATTTGATCCGGTGCCTTTTGTTGCTGTAACTGACGCAGACATTGATATGTGGATTGATGAACATTTACAGGGTGCAAGTGCAATGGTTGAAATTACGGACAGGGCGGTTTTGAATGGCGATACAGTCCTTATTGACTTTGAAGGATTCCAGGATGGTGTTGCTTTTCAGGGCGGATCCGCTCAGGATTTTGAATTGAGAATCGGTTCTGGCCAGTTTATACCGGGCTTTGAAGAGCAAATCATTGGGCATAATATTGGTGATGAATTTGATATAAATGTTTCTTTTCCTGAGGTTTATCATGCACCGGAGTTAGCCGGGCAGGCGGTTGTATTTAGGATTAACCTTCACGCGATTTTTGCACTTGAGATTCCAGAGCTGACAGATGAGTTTGTCAGGGAAGTTGCTGATGTCGATTCTGTTGAAGAGTTTAGGCAACAGATAAGTGAGCAGCTAGAAGCGGAGCGGGTGCATGTGGCAGAAAACACCGAGAGAAGCCAGGTTTGGAGAGAAGTCATCAGTAATGTAACCATACACAAGCATCCAGAGCATGAAATCGAGAGAAGGGTTTCTGATGCATTGGAGGAATATAGCCTTTTTGCAATGATGAATGGTATGGAACTCGAAGATATGATAGAGATGTTTACAGGGATGTCACTTGAAGAGTTTATTGAAGCAGAAATTAGAGTCGGTGCGATAGATGCTGTTGAGCAGGATCTGATTTTGAGGGCGATTGCAGTGCAAGAGGGTATTGTTGTAAGTGAAGATGAATTTGATGAAGCTGTCGCTCAATTTGTTGAGGATTTTGGATTTGACGATGCAGAGCAGTTTCTAGAAATCAATGGCGAGGATACGGTTCGATTTGCAATACTTGCCGATAAAATAATCAACTTCATTATGGAATATGCTGTGGCGAGGTAGATGCTGATGAGCGTTGAGCCCTCAGCTGTAGGCCTGTAAATATTGACTCCTACAAAAACAGCCCTGCGGGGCTGTTTTTGTAGGAGTCAAGAAAGATGGTGGCAAGCTGTGAATAGATGAGCTACATGCCTTCGATAAGGTGAATGTTGATTATGCCTTCGGTGATGTCTATGCCTTTTATAAAGTCTGGCACCGCAGGTACCAAAATTTCACGTTCGCCTTTTATTACATAGACATTATTTGACGGTAATGACAGTACATCAGAAACAATGCCCAGCTCATCACCCGTTTCAGAATCAAGTGCACGGAGTCCTATCAAGTCAGCAATAAAGTGTTGTCCTTCTTCAAGCGATACTTCATCTTTGTCGATAAATACGATTTGATTCTTGAGTTTGATGGCACTGTTTATATCCGGAATACCTTCAAGGGTTGCAATAACGCAGCTCTTATGTATTCTTGCGGCCAACACCTTGATCGGAAGGCCTTTTATAAATATGGTTTCAAACCCAACTAAGAACTCTGGGGAATCGGCCCAAGGCTGAATCTTGACCTCACCCCTATTGCCGTGTGTATTCACAATCTTCCCAACTTCGATAAGCTTTTTGTTCATTTTCCAAACAGCTTAGTCAAGGATATCGACACTGATGCGTTTGCCCTGTCTTTGGGCGACAGAACGCATGAGCGCACGGATTTCCTTTGCGATTCGGCCTTGACGACCAATTACTTTTCCCATATCCGATGGATTAACGCGCAGCTCGAATACTGTCTCTGATTCAGTTCCACGTTCTGTGACACTTACTTCATCAGGGTTATCGACGAGGTTTTGCGCTATATAAATTAGCAAATCTTTCATTATTCAACCTCATATTTTAATCGGAAGTAATTAAATTGCTTCTGCCTTTTTCAGCAGCGCTCTGACAGTATCGGTAGGTTGCGCACCGTTTTTGATCCAATATTGTGCGCGCTGTGCGTCCACATTGATTATCGAAGGGGTTGCAAGGGGGTCATATGTTCCTATTTCCTCAATGCATCTGCCATCACGCGGTGATTTTGAATCGGCCACTATGATTCTGTAAAAGGGGTTTTTCTTTGCGCCCATCCTGCGAAGTCTGATCTTTACCATTTTGTTATATTCCTCCAAAAAATAATATATATTCTACATGCCAAACAGGCCTTTTTTGCCGCGACCCCCACCGAACATAGCGGGAATCTTGCCTTTTGAAATCTGCTTTGTCATTGCTTGCATGGCTTCGAATTGTTTGAGTAATCTGTTTATATCAACAACAGCGGTTCCGCTTCCTGCGGCTATGCGCTTTTTGCGGCTACTGTTAAGGACTGATGGGTTATCACGTTCATACGGAGTCATGGAGAGGATGATTGCTTCAGTTTTTGCCAGTACGTTTTCATCAATAGATGCTCCGGAAAGCGCCTTTGCATCAACACCTGGCAGCATTCCAGCTATATCTGACATGCTACCCATTGATTTGATTTGCGTGAGTTGCTCATAGTAGTCGGCCAGAGTAAACTTGTTTTTGAGAAGCTTCTCAGTCATTTCCCTGGTCTTTTTTTCATCAAAGGCCTGTTCCGCTTTCTCTATAAGGGTCAAAACATCGCCCATGCCAAGAATCCGTGAGGCCATACGGTCGGGATGAAATGGCTCGATTTGGTCAAGCTTTTCGCCTATGCCGGCAAATTTAATTGGCTTTCCGGCCACAGCCCTGACTGAAAGTGCTGCGCCGCCTCGTGCATCGCCGTCAAGTTTTGTTAGCATCACGCCATCAATGGAAAGCGCTTCATTAAATGCTGTTGCGGCGTTCACTGCATCTTGTCCGGTCATGGCATCGATGACCAGTAAAATCTCGGTTGGATTCACGGCGGCCTTAACTGCTTTGAGTTCATCAATTAAGTCGTCATCAATATGTAAGCGACCGGCTGTGTCAAGAAAAACCATGTCGTTGCCGTTTTTTGTTGCATACTCAATAGATTTTTTTGCGATTTCAACCGGATTGGCCGTCCCCATTTCAAATACCGGAATATTGAGTTGTGAGCCAACTGTTTGGAGTTGCAAAATAGCTGCAGGCCGGTAGATGTCGCAGGCAACCAACAGTGGGTTCTTGCCATTGTTTTTTTTCATGTATGCGGCAAGTTTTGCTCCATTTGTTGTTTTACCGGCGCCCTGTAGGCCAATAAGCATTATTATTGTAGGCGGCTTTGAAGAAATTGTGATTTTTGCGTTATCGCCGCCCATCAGAGCGCAAAGCTCTTCATTAACTATTTTTATTACCATCTGTGCAGGTGTGAGGCTTTCTAATACGTCTGCACCAAGTGATCTTTCGCTGACGGTTTTCACAAAGTCGCGCACCACTTTATACCCTACGTCTGCTTCAAGCAGCGCAAGGCGCACTTCACGCATGGCTTCCTTTATATCGGCTTCTTTAAGCCTGCCTTTGCCGCGAAGCTTCTTAAATGCTGCATTTAGTTTTTCCGATAAGCTTTCAAATGCCATGTTGTCGTTCCTTCTGCTTACTTGTCTTGCAGTTCATTGAGAATTATGAGCAGTTGTTGCGTCAATTTTGCGCAGGGGGGTTCGGTTTCGTATTGTTGTTGAAGTTTTTGAGCTATTTCCCCGGCCTTTTTAAGCTCTGAGCGCATCTCACTCCATCTGCGCACAATCCCGGTCTTTTGTTCAAAATCATCCAGTGTTTTTTCTGCGCGAGTTATAATGTCATACACGCCTTGGCGTGAAATGCCCGCCATATCAGCGATTTCAGACAACGATAGGTCTTCGTTATGATATAGGTCAAAGTAATCGCGTTGTTTTTCTGTCAGTAAATCTCCGAAAAAGTCGAAGAGCATAGTTTTTTGTAATGTAGTGGAGCTCATTTTCTACCTCATAGATTGAGAAGCAAAAGCAGCTGAACCATTTCAAATTTTGAAGAGGCGTAAAGTAGTAATACTTGACACCTGGTTATGTTAACGTATTTCATAGATTATGTCAAGAAAAATATTATTTTTCGTGTGTTTCTCTAACCCTAGTACTCCATTCTCAAAATAAGCTTACAAATTTTGCGGCATCTTTGTTCCGTCTGACTTCGTTAAAAAACCTTGAAAGACCAGTGGTATTCCCGCAGTTTTTTGCCTTGCCAGACGAAAA
>WQUY01000095.1 GCA_009781855.1 Oscillospiraceae bacterium
AACTGGAGATTTTCGTCAATGGAAAAATCGGAACATATTGCATGACTCAGGATGAAGAAGTGTACATCAATAAAATGTTTAATTGGGAACTACACACTATGTAGAAATTTCAACATGCAAATGTGTATTGCGGATAGTTTGTGCTGCATGTTAGAATTATCATAGAACTGTCGCTTGGCGACTCGGTCACTTCCTTGCTGTAAGGAGGTGATGCAATGGTCACTTACGAAGCGCTTTTTGCACTCTCATGTTGGTAGTCATTGCAATTATCACGCTCTGTTACGCAATATTTAAAGACAGAGATAAGTAATTCGAGGCGCCTTAGATAAGGCGCCTCATCACATAACGGACTGAGTCGCCCCACAAAAAGCGACAGTTCCTTTTTATGTATTCACTCTACCACAACTGGAGATTTTCGTCAATGGAATTTTGAGACTGGGTTTGTTGGCCTTACGCAACGCCGTAAGCGATAGCAAAAGAGAAAACAAGGTTATGCGCTCTTGTGATGAGTTCGCAAGACAAATAATTGCAACATCAAAGATTGTTGATTATCAATTTGCTCAAACCAATATCTTCTCCCTGCTCTGTGGTTGAGGACTTGGCCGCAACCAAGTCCTCAAAAGATGGCATCAAAAAGTAATACTACTTAACCCACTCGTATTCCCCGTCTTGATTTAACCCGTAGGCATCAGCAAAAGACACTTTCCAAACCGACCTGGGAATTTTTTCGATATTGACATTATTCCTGATGAGATATTGCCAGAAACCGCAACGGGATATATCTCCCTGCAAAATGACACCCGCAGGCACACCATCGTTTATGACAATCTTTTGATAGCGCCCCTTGTCCACACGCACATCCAAGGTATCCCCATCAGTAGCCAGAAAACGCCCAACGGAAACAGATGCAATACCAAAGAAATTGACAGTATTCCTTTGAGCCAAACACTCCTCATAGACTGTCTCAATACCGCACATATTCAGTGCAGCAACCTCTCCTTGCTCCATCGCACTCGGCCAACTCGACGAAAGTCCGGTTGCATCGCCTGCCGCAAAAACACTATCATCGCCCACCTTGAGATATTTGTCCGGCTTGCCAGGCAACAACTTACTTTCAGGATTAATCCCAACAGCAATAATAAGCAAATCACATGGAATCTCCTCACCACTGCCCAAAATCATACAAGACAAGTTCCCTGCCCCATCACTACGCACCTTGCTGACCTTACTCTCAAAGCGGAAAACACACCCCGCTTCCTCGAATTTGGTTTGGTATACCTCGGCAGCCCGCTCATCCAAATTGGCAGACAGGACAGATTTGGCCATGTCGATTACCATAGGCTTTTTGCCCATTTCTATCAGGCCGTATGCGGCATCAAGCCCTACCAAACCCGCACCAACAATTACAATTTTTTCGGCACCGGCAGCCTTGTCACGAATAGCGGTGGCATCGGCCAAATCCCTCAGGCCATACACACCGGAACAATCTTTCACCCCTTCAATCGGCGGCAAAGCGCTTTTTGCCCCCGTAGCAATGAGCAACTTATCATATGTTTCCGTGCCACCGTCAAAGCTTACGGTCTTGGCCGCTGTATCTATTCCGGTAACCGAAATGCCCTTGCGCCAAACAATGTTTCGAGCCTCAAAGAAATTAGGTGAAACAAACGACAACGCTTCTACACTGCGGCCACCGCCTATGTACTTATGAAGCATACAACGGGAATATACCGCATCATCAGCAGATATCATTACAATTTGGTCGTTTGGGCGATGCTTACTGATCGTGTTGGCCGCAACAATACCAGCGGCTCCAACTCCGATAATCACATGTTTCATACCGTCGTCACCTCCTCAACCTTAATTGCACCTGTCGGGCAATTTTTAACGCATTCGGGATTACTTCCTTTATCAGCACAAAAGTCGCACTTTACCACATATGTCCCACTGGCTCTGTCTGGCTTTAAAACGCCAAACGGACAGTTCATAACACACATAAAGCAAGCAGCACATTTTTCGTAGTCATACTCTACAAGACCAGTTTCCGGATTTTTTACCATCGCACCGCTCATACAGCTCTTTGCGCAACCGGGCTTGGAGCAGTGGCGACAAAACAACGGCTTGTATTGCTTCTTTGAATTCATCAATACGGTATTGCGTGATTCCAGTTCCTGACTGCTCAGGTTCAGACCGGCCACACCATCCTCACCCCTGTGGGATTGCATACAGGCGATTGAACAGTTTTTACAGCCGAGACATTTTTCTGAGTCAATTAAAATTCGCCTCATATTTACTCCCCCCTTTATTCTAAATTCAAACCTTTGCGTTTTTGAATGATGATATGCTCCAATAGATTTGCGGATTCTGCGGCATCGCCGTTTATCAAAACCTGCCCACCTGTCAGTTCTATCATATCCTTGCAAAGTACTTGTACGGCTATCGGACTTCCGGTTACAAATGGTGGCAAACCGAGATGCAAAGGCAGTCCAAGCGCAAGGCCGAATGCACCATCGGCAAGAGCTTGCTCTTCAAGCCACTGAGGTGCAGAAAGCACAAGCGGCAACTGTGGAATATCGATGTTCAGCGCTTGCGCAATCTCTCCGGCAATAATTTCCAGACGCCCAATAGCCAGACATGGGCCAAAATTAAGCACCGGTGGAATGCCCAGCTTTTGGCAGACCGCTTTAAGATTAGGCCCAGCCAGCTCTGCTGCATCAGGAGACATAAGACCACAATTTTCAATCCCCCCGGAAGAACATCCGGCAGTAAGAACCAAAATATCTTTTTTGATAAGCTCCTCAGTAAGTTTTACAGTCAAAACATCGTGACCCTCACCTGTAAGGTTTGAGCATCCTACGACAGCGGCCAGACCCTTGATTTGGCCACCTGCAATCAGCTCTATAAGCGGCATCCATGTATCTCCCAAAAAGCCTTTAAGAGAACTTTCGCTAAGGCCAGTAAGCGTGCTGTCGTTACCATGTTCGGGCAAAAGTCTCAGCTCTACATCCTTGCGGCGAGCTTTGTATGCGGCAGCGACTTCATTGAATATCTGCACCGTCGCTTCGGGACGTTTATCAAAGGAATAATCCACAACATCTGCATTTGCTTTTTTTGCAATTGTATCAATACAAATCTGCTTGATTTGCAAAGCGTCACAAATCGGCTCAATGCCCGGCAAAGTACAATTAAACTCAGTAATAACTGCGTCAATAGCACCTGTTGCAAGAATTGCTTCACTGGTGAAATTGTTGCCTGCATGACCGTCATAAAATGCAGTGCAATGCGCACCACGCACTTGCAAATCCTGCCCTACGCAAGTACAGCCGACAAGCTTAAACCCTTTGGCTCCAGCAGCTTTGGCCTGCTGGATGGCCGCATCGCTTGTGATATATTCCTGAAGATAAGCAATCATAGAGTGCTGATGCCCTGTCAGCATAATATTGATGTATTCTGGGTCAATAACACGCAAACCGACTGGAGCGATACGGATTTCAGGCTCACCTAAAATGACATCGTTTAGCAGATTTGTAAGCGTTAGTCCATAAAGTCCTGTGGAAATTCCAAGCCGCAAGCAATGCAAAAGCATGTCAACCGGGTCAGAGTTGAGGTTTGTAGAAGTCTTTACCAAACCTGCAACGATTTCAGATTTAGCGCCGCCGGGCAAAATTCCCAATTCCTGCCAACGGTCAAATCTTGGTTTGTAAGCTAAATTTTCAGTAAGCGTCATTTTTTCGAATAAAGGCTTGTAGAGATCATCCAAAACGGCATCAGCTACTTTGAGCGCCTTTGCATAAATATCCTGCCCACTCACATCAATACCGAGCATCGCACATAGCTTATCAAGTGCTTTAGAGCCTTTGAGCTCACCTTTTGCCAACGCAGTACTTTTTAAGTTCCTAGCTGTGTTTTCGATTACATGTATGTAACACCCTGAGCCAGCCGCCACTGCTCTTAGGAAATTGCGCCCAACAATTGTGTCAGCATTTGCCCCGCAAACACCCTTTGGAGAATCTGGGGTAATGCGGCAAGGGCCGTTTGCACATAAACGGCAACATACACCGTCTAAACCAAACCCGCATTTTATTTCCTGAGACTCCACCCTATGAAATGAAGTTTCCATTGGCAAATCCCCTATAAAGCGCTCTAGGGGTTTGTCCGCACTGGCACAAGTTACGCAACTGAATCTTTGAGACATGTAATAATTCCTCCTTTTAATAATGTTAATTTAATGATTATCTGTGTCGTAAATTATTTGTTTCATTGTCCGCGCACTGAGCGCTTCTTTCAAGGAATTTTGAATAGCTGTATATTCCTTATGCACCGCGCATTTAGCGCCCCCGGAGTTTAACGGACAAACAACATCTTGCTTCAAGCATTCAAATATAAGCAAATTATTGTCAATAGCTGACACCACATCATAGACACTAAATGTTTCCAATGGCCTGATTAGGCGGTATCCGCCGTCACGCCCACGCAGACTTTGCAAAAATCCTGCCCGCTCCAATTTTTTCAGGATTTTATATGCATACTTATCCGGAATATGCTCTGCTGCGCAAATAGTATCAACTGTTTTCTTGACGCCATCAGCCAATGCACGTATGATGCGTACTCCATAATCACTTTCTTTAGTCAGTAACATCTGTTTTGCTCCTCCTATGTTAAGATAATATTATACTTGACAGTGAGTGTCAAGTATAATATTGAAAAATGTATTGTAAACCATATTTTTGCGTAAGGTTGACAACGTCGTTTTTCTTTGTTAGAATAGCTTTGCATCCTAGGCTTACAGGGTGTTGCTGATGGTTTTTTGTTTTGCGAAGTGTAGGGCGACGAGACCCGTTCCGAGCGAAACAACAAAATCATTAGTAACACCCCAGCATACCAGAGCGCAGACCGTCAAGGGGCTGGCTGATGGTTTTCTGTTTTGCGAAGTGTAGGGCGACGAGACCCGTTCCGAGCGAAACAACAAAATCATTAGTCAGACCCCAATATACCAAGCTTACAGGGTGTTGCTGATGGTTTTGCTGTCGAGGGAATTCCTGACATTTGACTTTATTCCCCTCCTTGGAGGGGTGGCAGGCGAAGCCTGACGGGGTGGTCTTTGGGGGCGAGA
>WQUY01000096.1 GCA_009781855.1 Oscillospiraceae bacterium
ATCATGGGTGACCTTTCAAAAAGACGTGGCACACCAATGGGCATGAGTTTGAATGCCGAAGGTATGCAAGTAGTCGAAGCCGAAGTGCCGATGGGTGAGATGTCCAGTTATGCGATTGACTTACGGTCCATGACACAGGGCAGAGGCTCATTCCTAATGGAATTTGCACGCTATGAAGAAGCCCCGGCTCCGGTACAAGCAAAGATAATAGAAGAAGCAAAACACTTAGCGGATGCAGAATAGCTTTAATTAGAAGTATTGTGGGGGCGGCCGATTGGTTAGCCCCCACTTGCAAAGAACGCGGATATTTACAGAGGTACTATATTTGGACACTATTAGAGACATTTTAACACAAATGAATGAGGCGATGGCGGGCTTTGACGGCGACATTCTGCCGTTTGTTTCCATGCTTATCAGGTTTCTCTTGCCTATTTTGGGGATCATTATTATAGGGCGTTGTGCGAGATCACTGTTTCGTGAAAAAAGCGAAAGTGAAATATGGGGTCAACTCAGATTGCCCAACGGTGTTATAGTTGATTTGAATTTCTGGGAAAATGCAATTGGGCGAGCAAGAAAATCAGATGTGCTCCTTGAATTTCCGACGATATCACGAAATCATGCAGCACTCATTCGTGATGATAAGAGTAATTGGCGCATTTATGATGTTGAGTCTAAGTGTGGGGTTATAGTTAACGGTAAGAAACTCGATAGTGATGCCGGACTGCCAATTAAATCAGGAGACGCAATTGAACTTGGAAGCGTGAAAATGATCTTTACCGCTGCCGATAACACTGATGAATATGAACAAGCAGTATACCGAACACGTCCAGGACGATTTTACAAGCAGGCAACAACGCTTGTATTTCTCACACAGTTTCAGATTTTGTTGGGACTTCAATTAAGTCTGGCAATGGGAGAGGAAATGACATCGGCACTGCCGATAAGTTTTTTATTACTCATTGCGTTGACATGGGGAGCATATATTTTGACACGTACTCTCAAGCGGGTTGCGTTTGAGGTTGAGACTATGGGCTTTTTCCTTTCGACGATAGGACTTTCTGTTGTTGCTTCAAGTGCACCAACTGCATTGATGCAACAAATTATGTTTATCATTCTGGGAGTTTGTTCATTTTTTGTAATGGGATGGTTTTTACGTGACTTGGACAGAGTGAAGAAGTTTCGCAGACCAATTGCCATATTGGGACCAGTATTACTGTTAGCTACTCTTGTACTTGGCACAAGAGCATTTGGTGCTGTCAGATGGATACATATTGGAGGAATGTCTGTTCAGCCTTCTGAATTTGTGAAGATTGCTCTGGTATTTGCAGGCGCGGCAACGCTTGAGCGTTTGTTCAAACGAAGAAATCTGATCGCATTTATTGCTCTTATTGGCTTGTGTATGGGGCTTCTTGCGATTATGACTGACTTTGGTTCAGCACTGATTTTCTTTGTTGCATATATGGTTATTGCATATTTGCGTTCCGGAGATTTTGCAACGATGTTTCTCAGTATTGCAGGGGCGGGCTTTGCAGGGCTTGTTGCGCTTGCCTCAAGACCACATATTGCGGGGCGCTTTGCATCGTGGGGTAATGCGTGGAATTATGTAGATACAGCAGGCGGATACCAACAGACGAGGGCTATGGCAGCAGCAGCTAGTGGGGGTCTTATTGGTGTAGGCGCGGGTAATGGCTGGTTTCATAGAATATTTGCAGCAGATTCAGACCTCGTTTTTGCGATGGTAACAGAAGAACTTGGGCTGATCATAGCGTTGACAGCAATGTCTGCAATTTTAGTATTTGCGGTGTTTGCGGCACGTTCTTCAGGCTCGGCACGCAGTTCTTTTTATGTAATAGCCGCGTGTGCGACTACTGCAATGTTGGTATTTCAAATGCTTCTTAATGTGCTCGGCTCTATGGATATACTACCGTTTACAGGCGTTACGTTCCCATTTGTGTCAAGAGGTGGAACGAGCTTGCTTGCAAGCTGGGCAATGCTTGCATTCATAAAAGCGGCAGACACAAGACAAAACGCAAGTTTCGCTGTAAAAACACCAAAACGTCCGATTTATGCAGGTGGCGGTAATATGGTATATGCCACAGGTGGAAATGATGTTTTTGATTATAATCAGCAATATGAAGGTGGTGGACGGAGATGAATAATGTTAAATTCAGAACATTTTCTATGCTGGTACTTGTTGGTATAGCTATACTTGGTATGGGTTTCTTTACCGTGAGATTTGTCATGTTCGGCGAACAATGGGCAGGTGCGCCTTTTAATGCTACTGCATTTCAAGGCGGAGTTTTGACAGCAGGTTCGATAACAGATAGAAACGGGATAGTGCTGGCAGATATGACAGATGGCAGACGGACTTTTGCCGCAAATGGTGATATCCGAAGAGCAACTTTACACGCTGTTGGTGATAGAGGCGGCAACATAGGGACAGGTGCGCTTAGTTTATATGCCGGTGAACTAATGGGTTACAATCTGATAACCGGTTCGTATTCTCTTTCGGGAGCAGGCAGACAACTGCAACTGACAATTGATGCAGAGTTGAGTGCCGTTGCACATCGTGCTCTTGCAGGGCGGCGTGGGGCTGTAATGGTGAGTAATTATGAAACGGGTGAAATCCTTGCAATGGTTTCAGGCCCGACATTTGATCCGAGTGACCCTCCAACGTCATTTGATCCTGCTCAAGGAGTGTTTATGAATCGTGGGATTCAATCTGCATTTTCACCGGGTTCAACGTATAAAATTGTGACTGCGGCGGCGGCTATTGAAAATATAAGCGATATATGGAGCCGTATTTTTGTTTGCAATGGAGTGCTTGTAACGGGTCAAGGTGATGTGACTTGTCCGGGAACTCATGGTAGCATAAACTTAATACAAGCAATGGCTGTGTCGTGTAATGTTGCTTTTGGTGAGCTTGCACTTGAACTGGGTGGCAGATTGCTTGACTCTTATGCAAGAAGTTTCGGATTATCAGAGAGTACCAGGATAGGCGGTATGAGTGGTGTTAATACTGCGTCAGGAAATTTTGATATAGCTCCCTCAAATACTGCGGCACTGGCATGGTCAGGTATAGGGCAGTCTACAAATACAGTAGCTCCGGCGTCTATGCTTCGATTTGTCGGTGCGATTGCAAATAGGGGAGAGGCTGTTGAGTTGCACTATTTGAAACGAACCGGTTTGTCGGGTATTATGCCTACAAGCACAGCGAGACTTCTTGAGCGAAATACAGCAAGGCAACTTGAAGAAGTCATAGAAATTCAGAATCGCGGAAATTTCCCCGGACTTGAAATATACGCAAAAACAGGAACAGCCCAAGTTGGAGGTGGACTTGATCCACACGCATGGTTTGCCGGGTATATAAGAAATGAGGGTTTTCCGCTTGCCTTTGTTGTAGTAGTAGAAAATGGCGGCGGTGGAGCAGCAGTAGCTGCCCCGATTGCAAATACAGTTTTGCAGGCAGCAATATCCGGGTAAGCGTAATTTGTTCAATGCTTAACCCGGCTTAACGGAGAAGAAAATATTTATGGCAACGTTTTTTATATCAGATACACATTTTGGCGATTCGGCGATTATTGATTATTGTAACAGACCTTTTGCAACTGTCGATGAGATGAATAGAGCGCTGATTGGCAATTGGAATTCTCGTGTGTCTAACGATGATGATGTATATATTATTGGCGATGTTTTTTATACCGGGCGTGGTGCTGCCGGTCATAAAGATGCAATTGCAATCGTTGAACAGTTAAAAGGGAAGCTTCATCTTGTTGCAGGCAATCATGATTTTCCGTACTTAAAAAAAATGGATTATCATTATCTTTTCGCCGATGTTGACCAAGTTCGTTATCTTCGTCATGATGGTGAGGATATTTTCATGTGCCACTATCCAATGACCGAGTGGAGTGGCTTCTATCGAGGCAGTTGGCATATTTACGGTCACATTCATAATCATAAAAACGCGGCACATATGTACATGAAAAACCTTGACAAGGCTCTCAATGCGGCTGTAGAAATAATAAATTATATGCCTGTAACTTTTAATGAATTGAAAATGTATAATGAAGAGTACAATCTGATTGCTGTGTCTCCGCTTTCTGATGAATCATCAGTTTTGACGGATTGACCCAAAAATCTGATACGACGGCTACTCGCCTGTTATTTTCGTCATTGTGTGGAGTGATGCGGCGTGGTTGTCTGGGTACTTGTAATTCAATTTTAGCAAACTGTCCGGCTTCACCTGTACAGATATTTTGGGTCAATCCGCCAAAACCGATGCTTCATCACGCTTCGTTGTAGTGTTTAAGATTAAGTGATTGCCGTTGTTTATGGTGTTTAAATCAAAGAGTTTTCAAGCACTTGAGTCTTGTAATCGAAATCTTCAATTCTCTTTTTCATTTGAATCCAAATATACTTTTGCTTTCATAATGCCGATGATTGTTTTTGCATCACTGAGCTTGTTTTCCATAATCATTTCCATTAGGTCATCTATATGGTATTGCTCAACACTTAGTAGTTCGTTAAAATCAAGGTGCATTTCGCCTTGTTTTAAATCAAGGGCGAGATAGAGGTATAAATTTTCTCTGCAAAAGCCCGGTGACGGATAAATCACACCAAGGTCTACCATTGTACCCGCTGAATATCCTGTTTCTTCGGAGAGTTCACGAATGGCACATTCGTAAGGGTCTTCGCCATAATCCAGTTTTCCGGCAGGGATTTCCAGGAGTTCAAGCTCCATAGGATATCGGTACTGTCTTACTAGAATAATTTTGTTGTCATCTGTGACGGCGACAATGCCAACGCCACCCGGATGCTCGACAACCTCTCGTCCGGCACGATTTCCATTTTGAAGCTCGGCAATGTCTCTCCTGACATTAACAATAATGCCTTCGTAAACGGTGTTAGTTTCAACTTGTTTTTCAAAAAAAGTC
>WQUY01000097.1 GCA_009781855.1 Oscillospiraceae bacterium
ATGCTGTTTGCACTTGGCAAGCAAATGAAGGGGTATCGGGTCAGTTTGTGAGCAATCGTCCCTTTCAACGGCCCTTCGGTAACATAAACACGTCTAGCCGTTGGGTCTCCAACAAAATGTATGGGAGAGCCCGAAGAAGTGCCGCCGACCTTGCCAGTTGACGAAAACCATATATACTTTCTGTCGTTGACAGGTTTGTTAAGGCGTATCTGTAATGCAGTTATCTTTCCGTCTATCCCATGTACAGGAATCAATACGCCGGGCGCACGCAACTTCAAATCCCACGCTCCATTCCATGTACCATTATCATCAACAACTTTGAAAAAACCGGGCACGCCTTCAACAGCGCAGCCGGATTCAATAAGCCGCCTGCATAAATCTTGCTGACCAAAAGCAGGCACACTCCTATAGCCGATTTTTGCTACGTCATCCGGTGATAAGCCTCTGTCCATAAGCTGATCCTTATGTGTGCTTGCTAATGATAGCAAAGATAGCAACATTGAATATGTTTGATGGATGCTTATGCTATCTGCCCGCTTGGGTTGCTCAGGCTTCTTAGTATGGCTTACTACTTGCCCTTCATAGTTCCCAGGATTTTTGCCATCGCATCCCAACAACTCACATATCTCTCGGTATGCGTCTGCATTTGAAATATTATGCACCGCCCCATAAAGCCGTGTCATGCCACCGTTTTCACCGCAGTAATTGCAACGGAAAACGTCTTTCAGGGAGTTGAGGTTCATCTTGCCTTTTCGTTTACAAAAGGGGCAGTCAACATCTGTGCTATTACCATTTTCTCCGTGGCGTATTGTTAAACTCAAAACTCCCGCCACTTCTTTGATAGTAAAAGGGAAATCGTGATACATGTTTTTCCTCCTCGTCTATTCCATTATAATTCTGATGTTATGAACACTAAACTTTATTGGCTTTAATATCCTTTCCGTCAAAAGGTGAAACAAGATATGAAAGCTGTAATCGGTTTCAGCATATAAATCCTCGCATATTTCTACGGGACAGGCCATTTCATTGAACTTAGATGATAGAAACGGCTTTTCCTGTGTGGATATACTGCGTTTTAAGGCTAAGAGGCGTTCATAGCATGTGAAGTCTTGGACGCAATGTTGCAAGATAACCCGATATACCTCTTTCCATGATGTCGCCGGTACGCGCTCACTGCCAAACATGACGGCTATCGGCTCGCTACCGACAAAAACAACAGGATGAGAAGATAAGGGATGTGCTGTTGGGCCGCTTGCCTGCTTTGGCATATCAAAAAACCTAATTCCCTTGCAATAGTTTTTGCAAATTTCACGCTGGTTGGGCTTGCTTCCTATAAAATCGTATTCTCCGTTATAAAACGGTTCTCCGCACCATAAGCAAATTGTATGGTTAGCCTTGTCCTGTGCTTCTTCCGCTCGGTTGCTCACAGCATCCTGTTCCGAACGGGATAAGTTAGCCCATTCATTTGTTAGATAAAATGGCATTTTTACCCTCCTTGTTATTTTTTCGCTTTGCGTCTATAAGGGCGCAAAATCTGGACACAAGTTCTGCATCCAAATCTCCGACTCTTACGGTGCCGTCATCCAAAGCAGTGATAAGTGCCTCGATTTTTTGACTGAATATCTTAATCGTCCGTTCAATGCTTTTTAGTTCTGCCGTAAGTTCGCTCACGGATTGGATTAGACCGGCACGGTCTGTTACATAATCCCTTATTACATCTGCCTGGCAGTTTATTGTGTTTTTACCACGGAACATGTCGGTAAACTCATCAAACTGGCTAGCGTACTCAATTAAATCGGGATTTTGGGAAAGATATTTTATCCACAAAAGCCTATACCATTGTGTTAGCATCTCAGCAGAAAACTGTCTGCGATTCAGCACCACATGGTCTACAGGTTGCCCTTTTTTGACCGGTTGGCCAGTAGCATTTCTTTTGCTTTGTTGGTAATGATTTTCGATTGTGTCCATGACTCCAAAAGCATTTACCTTGGCATACATGGCAGAAAATCGCTTATCTCCTTTAGATGAACATTCTAAAACTTTTTTATCGTTTATATTGCTCAACTCCTTTGTGTTGTCTGATTTAGGGACAATTTCGTATAGCTATTCAATTTCATCAGGATAAACAGTAATCTCCCGACCGCTTTCAAGCTGAACAATTAATCGGCCTGTGGCATGTTCGTGACCAACAACCTCGATAAAACGATAACCCAAAAATGGTTCTTTCAGGTAGCCGGTGTCGCCAATTTCCCATTCACGATTCATGTCGTTACCTCCATGCTGTTGATAACTTGCTCAAGCTCTTTTATTTCCGATTTTAACTTGCTAATATCGTAATTTACTTGAGCTGTTCTACTGCGGAAATTCCCACTGGCCTCCAATTCAAGCACCCGCCTTTGCATCGCTGCGAGCATTGCTTTTCTTGCGCCTAACTTTGACACATCAGAATGGTTGAACCGATCACAGCGCAAGTTATAGCTGTCCCATGTACATATGCTATCTGCACTATCTTCGCAACCAGCACAGGGGAACAGTTCTTCACCGCAATGAGCGCAAAGGCTTACACGGTTAGTTGGTATATTGAATGTCTCGTTCATACAATGAGAACACATTTCGTCCACATAACCTACACCCTTAAAGCTGGTATCTTCTTTTGTCCCTTCAACCACAGGCGGCTGCCGCAGCTCTGTTTCAAAGCTATACAAATCTTCGTCACAGATAAGACATTGAAAGGTATACCGCAGATTTTTGGATAACATCACAGAAGATTTGCATTTAACGCAAATTCGCTCGGTAATGCCCTTTAGTGCCTCCTGCTTATGCTTCTCAAAACAATCCGGACAACAAATTTCATCCAAATCTCCCTCGGCGCAAAACATTTCATGTGCAATTTCTGTCCCGTGCCTTTCTTTGAAACATCCCTCGCAGAAGCTATTTCCGCAGTGTTGGCACGACCACAACGTACCGCGCTGCTCGTCGCCGCCTTCCCAGGGAATTTGCACTTCACAAAAAATACAAAGATTGGTTTCATTGTTTTTGGGCTCACGCCAGTCATTAGGGCTAACAAGATGGCTGCTTGCAGGTTCTTCCCTGTAAAGCAAGAAAGCGACACCTTTGCTATGGTGCATATCAAAAAACTTCCATATTTCCAACCTATCCGTTCCTTTTGTAAAACCGCACCAATCTTTGGCCAAGACCATATCACCGGGGACATCGGCTTCATCAAAGGGGATGTCGCTAAGGTCAGCCCACATTTTTTCAAGCTGCTCATCGGTCAGCTTTTCAATACATTTGCATTTATTCATTCTGCATAACTCCTCTCAAAAATGAAAGGGTACAAAGCAAATGCCTGTACCCTTTAGGATTATTTGTAATACAAAATCCGTTTCAAGCGATTTTAAGGCTGGCTCGGATAGAATCTTCGATTGACCGCATAAATTCGCCCTGTGATTGTGTTTCATAAGGGTAGCCATCGAAAAATTGCCATTTACCTCTCCAATCATCATAGCTGTAGCGTAAATCACGATATTCACTTGTTGAGAAATCGTAAGTTATAATCTGCTTGCCTTCGGGGGAATACAGACTGCCGCTGCCATCATCATACATACGCCATTCCCATCCTTCAGGCAACGAAGGCACCGGGACGATAGTTAATTCATCTTGATATTTGTTATCATCACACATTTATTTATTCTCTCCTTTGAAATTAGAATGGACACAAGGCTAATGTTCTGCACCTCTCTGACTGAATCGCATTAAGCCGCATTTTGCGTGCTTGCGTTTAATAGCAATTTTGCGGCCGCGCGCAATTCGTTGTTTGGGCCTGAATAGTTTGACACTATCCAACCAAGCGTCGAAGGATCGTCAATCGCCACTTGAGCAAGCGTTTTGCCCTGGTTTTTACCATTGAACGGCACAACGATTTGCTTGGCTTTGTCCAATGGCATAACCCTCAAAATCTCATCAACAGGGGAGTCCTGCTTGTAAGAAGACAGCGGGGCATTGACAGGATGTTCATTTTTTTGTTGCTTATTCAGTGGATTTGAGACGCTAACTTTCGCATTGTCAGCAATCGGTACGCCGCTATCCACCTGTCCGGCCTCGTCATCAATTTCGCTGCCAGTAGCAATATTGAAGCCGGCAGCGGATAAAGCCCTGCCAATTGCCGCAGTTTCAGCCCATTCCAAATACCGAGAGCCATATGCATTCTCAGTTTCGAGATAACGCTGCCCAAAGCCATTTGCAAAATATGCGTCTGCGGAATCGCTGGCTTCTTTGTAAATGCGACATTCCACAATCGCCATCTTTTCATCAAGCTGTGTGATTGTCTTACTAATTTTGCCCAGCGGATATTTAAGACGAAACCAAGCTACTCTGTGTTTGACATCTAAATACAAGCTCGGCTGCCCATCTGTGCTGATAATTGTCCGCGCAAAGTCAAGAGGATTGAAACCCTCGACCTGATTCATTTTTGCTAATGCTTCGTGATTGTCCACGAAAATCATCCTCTCATAATTTTTTAACAACAAAAATGAGAATGGTCTATGTTATTACTTAGAACCATTCTCATGCTTGGAATGTTGGCTATTCAATTCATTTCGAAACAAAGTTAGCTGAATTGGTTATATGCGCCTGCATCCGCCAATATCTTGTATGCCGCCTCGGCACTTGTCCCAGAAAAACAGTGTAGCAGCGTAGACAGATTTTCCTTGTCGGCGTTAGCAAGCAGCACCGGGGGATATTCGTCATC
>WQUY01000098.1 GCA_009781855.1 Oscillospiraceae bacterium
AGCTCAGATACTCAATCTGCTTAAAGAGCTTCAGAGAGCGCAAGGCCTGACATTTATTTTCATCACACATGACCTTGCTGTTGTAAAGCATTTCTCGGATACAATCGTTGTCATGTATCTTGGGCTTGAAGTAGAGAAAGCACCTTCCGATGAATTGTTTAAAAATCCTAAGCATCCGTACACCAAGGCATTGCTCTCAGCAATCCTGGTTCCGGAAGTAGGAGCAAACAAGGATCGTATTACATTGCGTGGTGAACTATCAACACCGATCGACCCACCTGATGCGTGCCGCTTTGCCCCACGCTGCAACTACTACCGTCCTGAGATGTGCGACAAGGGCACACCGCCGCTGGTTGAGGTAGCGCCATACCACTATGTGGCATGTCACTGCATCACCAAAGATGGTGATAATCTTAAGGAACAAACGAAATAACAAAATTATGAAACTCTGCGAAAAAGCGTTTCCAAGAAGAATTCATGAGTGATTTGTTTTAATCGTTTGAAATAAATATTTTGTTGAGGTGGAAGAATGAAGAGAAACAAAAAGACAGTAGCTATCCTTTTAAGTTTAGTCATGTGTATGGCAATCCTTGCTGCATGTGCTCCGGCACCGGCAGGAACAGCTCCCGGCCCAGGAGCAACACCTGGAACAGGACCTGCGGCCACGCCTGATACGTCTCCTTCAATAGCAGCAGCTGCACCGGAAGACCCGGATGTAACATTTGCATCGCATATAGATCTCATATTGTCAACCGACAATCTGGCAACACTAAATCCAATGCTTGCGGCAACAAACAATGGTTCTTCAGATATGTCACGCATGATGTTGCATGAGAGACTTATTGAAAGAAATCACGACACAGGTGACATTCTGCCTGCACTGGCACATCATTGGATCACAGAAGATTTTCAGACATTCAGATTCTATCTCCGTGATGATGTTTATTTCCATAATGGAGAAAAACTGACTGCTGATGATGTTGTTTTCACTATCGAACTGGCAAGTGCCAGCCCCGGCGCACCGGCTCAAGGCCACTGGGCAACAGGTTTGATTGATACAGTTACTGCTGTTGAAGAATATGTGGTAGAAATCGTCCTTGATCGCGTAAACCCTGACTATTTCTTTGGTCTTTCAATGCCTGCGGCGGTCGTACTCAGTCGTGCAGCAGTTGAAGCAGATCCTGACCTCGGTTGGAAAATCGGTGCAGGTGCGTTCGAGCTGGTTGAGTTTTCCACAAATGACTTCGTAGAATTCAGACGTAATGAAAACTACTGGAACGAGAATAAAAACATCGTGACAGAGTCAATGATGTTCAGATTCATTCCTGAGCCGGGCGCACGTACAATAATGATGGAGCGCGGCGATGCGCAGGTCAGCAAAGGCACAACTCCGGAGGATTTGCCAAGGTTCCAAGAGGCTGCGGGATTCGAAGTTATCCCAGTTCATTTCAACCTACCGGCAGCATTAGTATTTAACATGGAACATCCGCTCATGTCTGAATACTACTTCAGAATGGCTGTGATGCACGCAATTGACAGGCCTACAGTTGCAATTTTTGCAGCGGGCGATTGGAACACACCCATTATGGATTCCGGAACGGTTTGGGGAAGAGCACAGGAATTCCGCAACGACACCATTCCTCCAATCCAGTTCAATCAGGATGAAGCAAGAAGATTCCTTGAGCTTTCCAGCTATAATGGCGAGGAGCTTGAAATCGCAACTGCTATCGTAACGCATGTCAGAGGTTCACAAGCTATTCAGGAGCAGCTGCGACAAGTTGGTATCAATGTTGTAGTTAATGAGTTTGATGCACCGGGTCTCCAGGCTTATATGATAAATCCGGATAATGACCCACACATGTCCTTGATTAACCTATCAGTTACACTCAGTGCTGCGTCTGCACGCAACTTCCTCTTCCCAGGCGGCAATCTAAACTTTATGCGTTATAACAATCCAGAAGTCAACGAATTGCTTGATGCAGCAATCAGCATGACTGATGTTGATGAGCGCAGAGCTACATACATGAGAATTCAGGAAATCGTTGCTCAAGACCCACCTGCGATTTCGATGTATCACCGCATTAACGCCATCGTTGCACGTAACGGTGTTGGTGGCATACAAATCTGGGGCGATCACAGACTGACAGATGTAAGAGAAATGTTCTTTCTTATTGACTAATTGACGCAATAGATTTTCAAACGCAATCGCACAGTGTAAAAACTGGCTCATCTTGTAAGGCTGTCGAGAGTCGAATTCCATAGACTCCCGGCAGCCTAACTAAGGAGGAAGAAAATTGATTCGCTATACATTGAAGCGTATGCTGTGGTTGATACCGGTTATGATTGCCGTATCGCTGCTTGTATTTTCGCTTATGGAGCTGGCTCCCGGCACCATACTCGATGTTATTGAAGTCGATGGAATGACCGAAGAGCAGAGGATGGAACTGATTCGGCTTCACAATCTCGACCGACCTATGATTTATAGATACGGCGTTTACATGATTAATCTTCTTCAGGGGGATTTAGGCACATCTGACCATACTGGTACAGACGTATGGGCTGAATTTATCACAAGATTGCCGAACACCCTGATACTTTCATTTACTGCGCTAATAATCGGCTCTGTGCTTGCTATACCGCTGGGTATACTCGCAGCGAGAAAAGCCAGAACCGTAATAGATAATAGTGTGCAAGTTTTTGCCATAATCGGTATGTCAATGCCAGTCTTCTGGCTTGGTCTGCTACTGCTTATGGCATTTTCATTATATCTCAGGTGGCTTCCGGCGGGTCTTTTTGAGGAAGGGATTCGTTCTCTGATTTTGCCTGCGGTATGTAGCAGCTTTACAATGATATCCAATGCCACAAGACAAACACGCTCAAATATGCTGGAAGTTTTGCAGGCGGATTACCTCCGTACAGCAAGGGCAAAAGGTGTGCCTGAAAAGGTAGTTATAAGAAAACATGCCCTCGGAAATGCCTGGATACCGATTATCACATCACTTGGAACATCACTGAGCAATCAGCTTGCAGGCTCAGTTGTTGTTGAGCAAGTGTTCACATGGCCGGGAATCGGAAGAATGGCCGCAGATGCTGTTCGGGCAAGAGATGTTACGACAGCCACTGGTGTTGTCATAATGACTTCTGTTATCTATGTTTTAGTTCAATTGTCGGTTGACCTTCTTTATGCGACTGTTGACCCAAGAGTAAAGAGCAAGTTTGTCAGCTCGGCCAAGAAAGCAAAGAAAAAGACAGAGGTAAGCACTCATGCTCGGCGGGAAACAATCAACCTTGACCCGAAACGCAAAGAACTTTTACTGGCTGAGGCCAAAGCTTCGTTCATAGATGAGCCTGAGCATTTAGTTCATGTGAAAGCGCAAGAAAATGCATCTTCATTTGCAACGAGAAAAGCGGACGACCTCAACGAAAAGCTGAAAGCTGAAACGACGACAGCGATAATGGGCGAGACGTTTGAGAGTGCGATTAAAAAATATAAAAAGCGCAGTCAGCTTGGTGATATAGTATACAGTCTAAGGCGAAACAAAGGCTCGATGGCCGGGTTTATTATCCTTAGCTTTATGTTACTTTGCTTCATCGGCTCACTATTTATAAGCTGGGATCAGATTACCACAATGGATGTTATGAACCGGTTTGCACGGCCGAGCTTTAGACATCCTTTCGGAACGGATGACTTTGGTCGAGACCTTTTCCTTCGTGTAATATACGGCACCAGATATACATTAGTAATAGGACTTGGAGCCGTTACCATGTCAACAATTTTTGGTGTAACCTCCGGCTGCTTTGCAGGATTTTATGGTGGAAAACTCGATGAGTTCATCATGCGTGCTGCAGACGTTCTGGCATCGATACCGGGAATGCTTTTGGGCATGGTTGTTGTCACCGTCCTTGGCCAGAATCTTCACTTTTTGATGTTGGCAGTTTCGGTTCAGTCCATACCTGTTTACGTTCGCATGACAAGGGCGGCAGTACTCACTGTCCGAAATAATGAGTATGTAGAAGCCGCAAAATCAATCGGACTTTCCAATTTCAGGATAATATTTACGCAGGTGCTTCCCAACGGACTTGCTCCGCTGTTGGTAACGATTACAGGCAGCCTCGGTATGTCCATACTTACGGCATCAGCATTGTCATTCCTCGGATTCGGTGTTCCTGTTCCCACTCCTGAGTGGGGCGCATTGGTCGCCGGAGCAAGAATTCACTTATTGACAGCTCCGCATATGATTATGTTCCCGGGTCTGTTTATAAGCTTGACAGTCCTGGCATACAACCTCTTGGGTGATGGCGTTCGCGATGCGCTTGACCCCAAACTAAAGAAATAGAAGGGAGATACTGCAAGTGGAGAATCTAAGCGAAAATAAAACGACAGCATCATCAGAGACCCTCGAAACAGTTCTTGACGTTAAGGATCTCGTAGTGCACTACGTACTTGAAGACGAAACAGTTGAAGCTGTAAACGGAGTTTCATTCAGCCTGAAGAAGGGTCAAACTCTGGGTTTGGTTGGAGAAACCGGAGCC
>WQUY01000099.1 GCA_009781855.1 Oscillospiraceae bacterium
CAAATATTCGCGCATCATTCTTCTCATAATTTTTCGAGGTTCAGGCATTCCGTGATCTGCCTGCGCATGACACCCTCGGCAAAGTAATACAAGATTCTCCTCAATCGCCAAGCCTCCTTGACTTTTTGCGACATAATGAGCCATATCATTTGCGTTAGGTGACCCACACATTACACAGCAGGGCTGCCCATCATAGCTATCACGGTCTTTAACCGATTGCCTGACCTTTGCGTCAGGGTTTAATGCTTTTGTTCGTGTGCTTCCCATCGACTCATAATCCTTTCCATTTCATCGGGTGATAGCGTCTCTATTCCAAGCGCAGAGCACTCATACATAATGTTCTCCAAAAAGTGATACATAGTCTTGGTATCATAGTTGCTGCTGCCATAAAACGCAGCTACCCACACATACCCGGGTTTTTCTCTGCTCTCTCCGATAATTTTTGAGTACCGCCCTATGTGGTCATACATCCATGCTCGGTTGAACTCTTCGTAAGCCGCTTCGATCATTAAATATTGGTCAAACTTCCCGATTTCCTCAACGTGTCTGCGATACACATCAAGCGGGTTTAGCCCTAGCGATTGGGCAATTTTTCCAATTAATACCCATGCTTTGGAATTCGCTTCACCGCTGCGCTTGTCTCTAAAGACTTTGATTTCTAACACGTGCATCTTCTCCGGCATTTCGCCAACAAACTTCCGGGCTTTTTGCTTGTTTTCATAGTCAGGCAAGGTCAAAACTAGATGCTCTTGGTTGTTTAGCGTCATGACGCTTGCCTTTTCAAATTTGATGGTTGTTGACATCTAAAAAGGCAAATCTTCATCACGGTTTGTGCCGTCTGGGTTCGTCGGTGGAGGGATTTGCGACTCTTGCTTTTTTGCATTTACAGCAGCAATCATTACACTAACCGCTTGTTTTACTTCTGAATCAGTTTTCTCTTGCTTTAACAACCAATCTAAGTAGCTGCGACTTTCCTTGTCATTATAGATTTCTCGGAGAGTCTTTCCGGAGTGCGTGCCAAACGATAACGTATAATTTGCCGCAGCATTTGCGCTCATATTCTTCTGGGTGGGGGGCAGACTCTCTTGACTGGATGATTTGTCATATTTCGAGCAATCTTTTTCCCAATATACATCTGCTCCAACACCAAGGAGTTTACATGCCACCGAAATGGCATCAGTATATGCCATTTTGTATGCTTCATCATTTGTATAAAGCCCATTGCGCTCTTTAGACACAAGCTCACTTCCACCTGTGGCAGACACGGGTTCGCTCCATGCGCCATTATATTTATACTTTAAATCAATGTTTACAAATGCGCAGACCGCGCCATCTGCGCCGGGTTCTACCCATTGTCTAGTTATGGTTGGCAACCATCCGACTCCGCATGGACCAAACATTTCTGTCAATATTTTGACCCGCCACATTGGGTTTATGTCGGTGTAGCCTTTCAGCCTGCCAGCTTGTATAGACTTTTTCGCAGCATCCGGAACATTTCTGCTTTTTTCATATATATGCAAATTCTCAGACATGTATTTCCCTCCTACTTGATTGTCAGTTTTTCGCTTTGTACAAGGCTTACGCCTTTTATCTTAGCCCCAGACGCAATTGCTTCTTTTAGCAAGGATTTGCTGATTTCAGGCGCTTTGGACACATAGTATTTTTTTGGTATTTTTGCACCATCATCAATTTGGATTGATGGAGGACTTTTTGACACAGAAAACGAAAACAGCGCTGTCTTAAATTTTAAATTTCCGGTCATTTTCATTGCTTCAAATAAGCGCCTTCGCATCCGCTCTGCGTTATTTTCAAAAGCTTTCTTTCTTTCGGACAATCGCTTTGACTCCGCATCCGCAGCGGCAGCATCTGCTTTTACCATAGCTATGATTTTCGCATAGCCATCCGCTTTTTCCTCAAAGCGGTCTTTGAAGTTAATTCCCTCCAGCGTGTCATTAAAGGCGTTGTCATCAATTTCGCCTTGACTCAGCATGTCATAAACATACTTAAACTCGTTTGACAGTTCATATAGTGTGCTCATCTTTCTCTCCTTATATTGTGATGCAGGTGAGGATTTGCACCTCACAACCCCGATCTCACGGCTTGGAAGTAGCAATAATTACATATGCTTATCACTACCGTTTAGCGTCTACCTATTCCGCCACTGCATCATATTACAAATCTTCCAAACTGCTTGCTCCGGCTGCGTTCAGCACCTCAGATTCTTCCGGACAATTGCTATTTAAAAAGCATAAACAATTGATTCCGCAGCGTCCGATTTGTCCGTTAAAAAAACAGGACTCTTTATCTAGCGAATCAGCGGGATAATAATCACGATCGCGGAATAAGGCATGTGCAGCAAGGGACAGATGTGGGACTTTGCGGCACTTTTCGCAAAATAGTCCAGCCTCTATAGGCGCCCTGCAAGCAGCACACTCGCAGAGGGGTTCATGTAGTCCGTCATGATTCATTGGATTTCCTCCCATCGCACATGTCCATAAAACGCATGTGCGCCAACTCTCATTAAAAACGGCGCCCACCAATCCCGGTCGTGATTCACGCCACTTCGGAAATGTAGCAGAATGTATTCCGGAAATGGCCGATTTCCGTATCGCAGCACCTCGGCTGCTGCGTGCAGGCACTCAGCACAGCCGTACTGAGTGCGCGCTATAACAAATGCATTCGGGTGTCTCATAATTTGCACATGCGACATATTCGGATTGGCATAATATCGGTCAAGTATTGTCTGCGCTACCGCTCTTTTTCCAAGCTCACATTCCCAATGTGCCTCGCTGTGCACAATTCTGCCAGCTAACCTCAAATCCGCTTGAGATATATTTCTGGGGTCTGGTGCGCAGAATCCGCTTGACCCATAAGGGTTTTGCCATCCCGCTAAAACCTCCCGGTAATTGCTGGCCTCGATAGCCTCCATCCGGGCATCCATGATGCGGATTTCTCTGCGCTCCGCTCTCATGACAGTCTCCATTTCAGAAACGATGGGGCGCACTTCTATCGGGTCAGCAACCCTATAAACTGGGGTTCCCAGCGGCGGGATTTCCGCTGCCGATGGCCGCGCGATCAGTAGCAACATCACTGCTCCTGCGATGATTACCATTGCTGTTGCCACCGCAACCATGGCTACAACAATTTTTTCGTCTTGCTTCATTGTTTCCCTCCCTCTTTTGTGATATCATGCCTCCGAAAGGAGGTGATAAAAATGAGTTCCTCGTCATTAAAAAAGCGTGTAATTGTTGGGTTTTTAAACGCATCTAAGATGGGTAAGATTTGGGTCGATGATGACGTCTGCATGGACTTTCCCTCAAACAAAGTCGTTGTTGTTTCGTCCGGATGCACAATCATAGGCGATGCCCCCGACGCCGAAGCCAAAGATTCATTCATCGAAAAAAATGATGATGGGTCTTTTTCGATGGATTACGCAGGGATGGTTCTTCGCAACGCGCTTAAGCCGCAAAACAAAACCAACACTCAGACATCAGGCAATGACGGTTGCTTTATTCTTGAAAATGTCACAGTCAATTTTGCTGGCAATTTTACCGCTAATTTCCCTCAACTGACTATCTTTTATGACCAAGTCCTTGCTATAACTGTCGGACCTTTGAAAAAACACAGGCTCAGCTAGTATGGGCACTTGCCGCTCTTGGACTTCCATTTCAAGGGCGGCAACCCTTTTTTCTAATTCGCATTTCTCGCAATGCATGGCGTATGTCCTCCTTATTTTTAATAGACACTAACAAAAGCACCAAGGCTGGTGTGGGAGGAAAATTCAGGGAGAGGATTAGCCTCAGTGCTCTTGTTAACGCCTACCAAATAATAGCTGTTGCAGAGGGTGTGGAGGTAAAAGGTCACACCCCCTGCTTGCTGGGTATTAGGCTTTCGCCTTGGGGCTGATTTCAGCTCAGCCGAGCTGACTGCAATTCTCCAATCGTGCAGCGTAGGACTGATTTCTAGTTATCAGCAACCACTATTTTCGCATAGTTGCGCCCATAGTTTTTTAGCTTCAACGGGGTTAGCATCCGGATTTCGCCTTAGCCGGTCGGCGGCGTTGCCCTGCCGCAACTCTTGTGATATATTGTCTATAAGTCCTCACGCAGGACGCCGGACACGTCATTTCACATCATTTTGGGATATCCTGATTCGTGGCGGGATACTTCCCAGAAACGAGGTGATTTTATGGCAAAGAAGTCCAAGGGTAAGTCCAATCGGGTGCGCACCTCAAAGCCTGTAGCGTCTACCGCAAGTAGGGTCTTGCGAGATAAGCTTTATAGCGATGCTGCGAAGACAACTGCCGCCAGCGCCTTATCCAATCGCAGACCATAGGTGTCTGCATCAGGACGTTCCGGCGTCCTGCGTGAGGACTTGACAGGGGGCGGTCGGCGTTGCTCCGTGCACTCAGGACTTATAGGCTCATCCGATTCCGCTCTTATATGTGTTCTTATTTCCCCTAAGGTACTTTGTCCACATTTCCCTG
>WQUY01000100.1 GCA_009781855.1 Oscillospiraceae bacterium
ATTATCGGATACAAGTTCATAATTACCCTGCAGAGCATCTTGCCTGTCAAGGACTTTCCACATAGCATTTGACCGATGATTGTCGAAACCCTCGGCTTCAAAAGCATCAGCAACCACTTCGAGCGGGTTTTTGAATTGCAGAAGATATTGTGCATCAGACAAATGGAAGCCATATGTTTCAGACAAATAGAGATGTGCCTCAGTCATTAACGCAATCTCTGATGACTTTTCAACGATTGCTTTTCCGTCCAATGGGCGCAGGGTATCAAAGTAATCAGCCAGATTGCTGTCAATCCTTTCGATTACCCGCTCCCGTAGGACAGCTACATCTTGGCTGTCGAATGCGTCCGGCTCATTCAATGATTTCTGCGCCGGAGTCAAAGACGGTGCAACCTGCTCAACCGATTTTTCAATGCCGGCGGCTTGTGAAGGTGTAGCATCCAATTGCGGCGATGACACACACTCGTCTTCACCCACTTGCTGAACATGGGCAAAATCATGCCCCGTCACTTCTTCGATTACTCCGCAGACGGTCTTCCACCAATCATCTTGACCGCAATGTTCATAATACCAAGTGTCAAACCCATCGCAATCTATCATGTCACCGATAAATTGGCTTTCGCTGTCCTCGTCATCGGGTTCGATGTAATAACCGTCTCTGTCGCAATCTGTATCCCGTGCGCTTTGGTCAAGTTTGTAAATTGTGTCGAGTATCTTCTGACACCGTTCGTCCAATCCAACGCCACTTTCAAGGTATTCGGTGAGTTTTTCGGCATCATCATGGAAGTAACCGTTGTATATCCATTGATGAAGCCCGCCGTTTTCAACTTGATAGTTGAAATTGCCGAACGCCACTGCAATTTGGTGAGCTTCCGAGTAGTTCTCAAGAACATCCCATTTGCTCTTGCCCTTGTTTTCTTCCTTTTGCCACTCATCGTAAAATTCGTTCATGAGTGCTTGGACGTTGTCGCTAAAGGTTGCGGCATTCAAACCATCAAGATTCAGCCCATGCGCTAAAAGGACACGATTGCAAAACGCCGTTGCACCCTCGTCGCTGTCGAGAATCGCGTCCATTTCAGCCCTGTTTGTCAGGTCGATATTATTTGCACGGATAAGCATACCGGGACTCATGATTACATCGTCCAAGGGCAGTTCGTCAAAATCCCGCTTATCCCCATAAACCTTCTGAAAGTCACCCTCAATCTCGCTAACCCTGCGGGGAGAATACTCCAATGTCGTAAAATCAACATGAACATCATCGTTTGTATTGCCTGTGTCATGTTCAGGGCTTCCGAGTTTATCAATAGAGCGCACAATGCCCGCAAGGTACGAATACTCGCTTGAATTAAACGATACTACCGTGTCACCGATGCCCAATTCTCCGTTTATAACGGTTGATGTGTTGTTATTTTCCATAAAGCTCTCCTCTCCAAAAGACGGTTTTTCGTTCGGCTTAGGGATTTTCAACGTGCCGATTTTAAGTGCCTCAAGCCCTGCTTCCATTTCATCAGATTCCCTCGGCACAAAATTTAATGTGCCTTCCACGGCTTTGTCCATGAGCTTATCGGGTGATACGCCCTCCGCAACAAGCCGTGTTGCATCAATAATTTCCCAAGGATTAAAGCAAGACTCTTCGCATACTTTAAGAACCTGCATTGCCGCATCAACACCGAATTTATGTGCCGCCAAGTTGTAAGCAACATAACTTTCGCCAAAGAAATCATCCTTTGAATAGGTTTCGCTTGCTTCAAGCTCATGTGCATAGGTAATAAGTTTGCTAATTGCCTTGTCACTGCCGTCCGGAAAGAGTTCCTTCATTTTTCCGGCAAATTCATGTTTATTCATTGGCATCAGTCTCCAATTTGTCATTTACGAATCCAAAGCAGTGTCGAAGGTCAAGCACTGATGCACTTTGCTGACCTTCGACCATTTATTAATGTTCCTGCGCGGTTTTTTTTGAACTTTTACCTTTACCGGCGGCAGGTGCGTCTTTAACGGGTGCAGATGCTTCTTTCGTTGCAGTTTGTCCGCCTTTTATTTCTTCCTTAACAGACACCTTCGCCTTCTCTTCGATATATTTGGCAATAACCGCCGAATTAAGCTCTTGACGAAGCTCTTTTGTTACAGGGAATGCGATATCCCTATACTCGCCTTTGGCATCCTTGGTCTGCGGCATTTGGGCAAACAGCCCGTTTCTGCCGTCAATGACTTGGATGCCGTTGATGCCAATCATATCGTTAATGGTAACGCTGGCGAATGCCACGGTTTTGTTTTTCGGCTCTTTGATTGGATACGCACGGACATCCAATTTTATTGAATCAGACATTGTAAAATCAGCCTCCTTGTGGTAGTATTATTTTGTTGAAACAATTGTGTGGAATTTCGAGGGAAAGCCCGAAATATCAGTGTGCGGAGAACAGCGATTTGCTCAAAGATGCAGTTTTGAAAAGTGCAAAACAGAGCAAAACCGTGTAACCGACAGTCCCCCAAATTGCTGCATGAATGTTATTTGCCATCGGTATGTTTTGCACCAAAGCGGCATATATCGCAACGCAGACCATAATGAGAAAGCCTTGGAATGCCAACGCAAACAAAGATTTCAAATAATTGCTGCCAATTTGTCCGTATTCTCGATTGACCATCGTACTGAGCGGAATCGGAGCAACGGACACAACCAAGTAAATCTCAATCATACGACCATAAATGATAACGAATATACAAATCGCCAAAGCCCACAGGCATATGTTGATGAGCCACGTTTCAAGCCATAGACCGAGAAGCTCCCACACACCCATCGTTTGCAACTGTGCTTCTAATGTTGCAAGAGCAGCATCGGCACTAACTTCAATGCTGCCGGTTATAGCTCCGGCACTTGCGTTTATTGCACCCTGCGCCAATGCAAAGATACCCATGACGATGTCAAAGGTATGGGTTAAAATAAACACGGCACAGAAAGTTTTGAAAATCCATTTGTATATATTAAAAGTATCGAATTCGACCATGTTATTTTTTTCGATGATAAGTTGTATAAGCTCATAACACAGCACGAATGTAAGAATCATCCCGGCGATGGGAATGACGGCAGTTTCGGAAAGGGTTCTAATCATGGCGAAAACGCCGGGGTTGAATTCCCCCGGCGTTTGGCCTACATTTCCGGCAATGTTGTTTACTTCTGCGTTAATGGTGTCGTAAAGCCCAACAAACCTCGCCATGATGCCGTCGATTAGCCCTTCCCTCATCCAATCTGTGAGCCAACCAAACAGCCAGTCTATAAGTCAGCCCTCCTCTCATGAAATGGAAAATATTGGATTTTTTCTTAAAAAAGGCCGGACAACAAAGGCACGAGGACTATGCCTATTAGTGCAACGCCACCGCCTGCCATTAGTTGTTTCATGCCTTGACTTTTTGCACCGGGATTATCGTTGCCATAGCCTTCGAGTAGATTGACTACTCCCCAAATGCCAAGCCCTGCGCCAAGTGCGATAACAAGGGTTTGCAATACATTGATTGCCTCTGCGAAAAATTCCATGCAAAAACCTCCTAAAATTTGGTAGTATTGGATTATTTATCAAAGGGCAATTGCCCTTTTGACCGATGAATGAGAAACAACAAAGCCCCGAATTTCCCTGTGATTAAGGGAAGTTCGGGGCTTTAGTTTGAGAGAGAAAAAGGCAGTCCTACGTTGCAGTTGTTAGGGTTGCCTGTAAATCGGCATTTCAGTTGTTTACAATTTCAAAGCACAGAGTATCTATCAACTGCGTATACAGTAGCGGTGCTAAGAAATCAAAGGTTTCGGATTTTCCGGCAGAAATGAAAATTACTGTTTTTCTGTCATTCATTCCGAACGACTTCAAGTCAACTTCATCGTTTGAAAGATATGCGTCAACTATCGCATTGCTAAACGGTTTCAGCCTTTCGATACAAGATTCAATAATCATGGTGGCGTTAAAACCCATCATGCGCTTGAACTCCTCGTATCGCCTTACCGCCAAACACTGTGATTTATTGCTTTTCAATATATCAAACAGGTAATCAACTGTGTTTGTATGATAAGAGCCGTTGTCATAACGAAGGCTCGCCCCTGCCTCAAGCATACTTTTCAGCATTTCGGTGACAGTGCTGAAATTCCACTCATGTTGCGGAGCTTGAATTGACACATAGGCGAAAAGTGCGGTGAGTAATGCCGTTTCAGCAGAAACAAATGAAGGCTGTCGGGAGCTTCGCATCCTTCGGTGCCGGAAACAAATGCGCCGACAAATTTTGTTATATTGACACCACTCTGTGCATAAACGAATGGGTTATAGCCCACGCTTGTGCAGAAGCAAGCTGTGTTAAAGCATTTTACTTGATAGCCATCCTGTCGGAGTTTATGGCTG
>WQUY01000101.1 GCA_009781855.1 Oscillospiraceae bacterium
CTTTAAGCCCTTGTAGATATTCGTCGTTTTTGGTGGCCTCGTATGCGCGCGATATACCGTAATATGCAACACCGCACGGCCAATCCCAAATCAAATCCATGTCTAGAGTTTTTTTAACTACACGATCCATCTGCTCAAGCAAAGCTTCTTTGTCGTATTCCAATATCATAATCCACCCTCTACTTCAGCCCGGAGGTTGAAATGCCCTCGACTAAATATTTTTGCAATGCGATAAAGATAGTCACAACTGGCACAAGGGATAGTATTGACATTGCAAATACTGCCCCCCAGTCGGTTGCCGTAGTTGGGTCGGAAAACATTCGAAGCGCCAAAGACGCGGGAAAGTTTACGGTGCCACGCACATAGAGCAGCGGCCCAAGAAAGTCGTCCCAACGCCAGATAAAAGAAAAGATGCCTGCCGTTATAAGGGCAGGAACGGACAGCGGAAGAATAATCCGCCAGTAAATGCCGTAGAAGGAGCATCCGTCAATCTTGGCTGCATTGTCTAATTCTTTCGGTATCCCGTCCATGAAATTTGACATTAGATACACAAAGAAACCCTGTACCGCAAAGAAGGAAGGCACAATAAGCGGCCTATACGACCCCACCCATCCAAGTGTATTAAACCACAAAAACTGCGGTATCATAAGCACTTGTGCAGGAAGCATAAGTGTTGAGAGCATGAGCGCAAACAGTATTTTTTTACCCTTGAAATTACCTCGGGAAAAGCTGTATGCCACAAGTGACGATGATGCCACTGCGCCGATTGTTCCGAGTGCAGCAATTACAAACGAGTTTCTAAAAAACCTGCCGAAACTGACTCCTGATACTCCTCGCCAGCCTACAAGATAGTTTTCAAACGTCCACCGCTCCGGAATCAGGGAGGTAGCCGTGTGAAAAATGGTGTCCGTTTCCTTAAATGAACTCATAAACATCCATATAAGCGGGTAAATCATAAGTACAGCGAAAACAAGGATAACTGCATGGCTTAGCAGGCGGGTCGGCTTTCCCATTTTGTTGCCCACAGTTAAAACCCCCCGTCGTAGACCCAGAACCTTTTTGTTTTAAACAGAATGAGCGTTATACCACCAATTATAAGCAACATAACCCACGCCTGTGCTGCACCCTCACCGGGGCGATTGTTCTGGAAAATCGTTTGGTACATATGTAGTACATAGAACCTAGTAGTATCTAACGGGCCGCCTTGTGTGATTACAAAAGCTTGGGTAAACGCTAAGAATCCCGCAATGGTTTGCATAACCAGATTAAAGAAGATGGTGGGCGTAAGCAACGGCAGTGTAATCTTAAAAAAGCTGCCGATTCTGCCTGCACCGTCAATGCTCGACGCCTCATACAGCGAACTTGGTATTTGCTTCAGTGCTGCCAGAAAAATCAGCATCGACGATCCGAACTGCCAAACTGCCAGCAGAATAAGCGTCCAAATCGTAGTACTAGGATGGCCGAGCCAAGGGAAGTTCCTGTTTAGTCCGACTACGCCAAGAATCTCGTTGAGCAACCCATCCTGCGAGAAGATTCTGCCCCACAATATAACCACGGCAAGTGAGCCTCCGAGAATTGACGGCAGATAATACATCGCACGATACAGCCCCGACATCTTTGAACTCTTAAGCAAAAGCAGAGCGACTATTAAAGCAAACAGCAACCTTAGCGGCACAGAGCCAAAGACAAAGTAAAAGGTGGCGCGTATCGATGACCAAAAGCGAGGGTCACGGAACATATTTCTATAATTAGCAAGGCCGATATATTCATATGTGGGCCTTATCAGGTGATAGTCCGTGAAAGAAAAATAAAGCGATTGAATCATAGGTACAATCAAAAACGCAAGAAACCCGATCATAAACGGCATCATGCAGACAACTGCAGCAACCGTATCGTTTTTTAAGAAAACTAAGAGAGAAAATTTTTGCTTCTTCATAGTTGTGTACCTCTATTGACATTGAGACGCCTTTTACGGCGTCTCATGTATTCTATATATTAAAAATTACGCCCTTGCACAAGCGGAAATTTGATATTGGGCAATCACGGCGCGCCGAGGGCGTCGCGCCCTACAATCTCTCTGGTATGTCCGTAGGGCGTGACGCCCCCGGCACGCCGTGCACCAGCTTATCTGAACCCAGCTTGCAGTGCAAGCGACCAATTTTCAAAGGCGGCGGGCTGAGGTTTGCGATGAGGAGCCGTTCACTGTTTGAGCCCGAAGGGCGAGTTTGAACAGATTCACAGCGCATTCTCAGCCTGTCGCCGATCCATAGCAGAAAAACTACAGCAGGTTATTTGCAAAGGCAGCAAAGTTCTCAGCCGCTTCTTCGGGTGTTCTGATGCCTGCGGCGACCTCGTCAACCAGCAAGCGCAGTTGATCATTAATTTCACCTGCCGCAGGTGGACGCAATGCATAAGGTACGGTTGCGTCTTCTTGCACCATAGAGACGAAATCGAACATGATTTGCCCCACTTCGCTTACATTTTGAATGACAGAATCAACAACCACTGCAGAAGCGGGAACACCGCGTTCACCGAGCATGATATTATGTGCTTCGATGTTGTTTGTCCAGAAGTTGATGAGCGCCGCCGCTGCATCGACATTTTCAGAGTTGGAAGCTATCGCAAAGTACATTGATGCCCTCACGTAGTTAGACATAGCAGGGTTGTGTGACGGATAGTTGGCCATTGCCAGCACCATACCTTCGGGGGCGGCGTCTTGGAGTCCAGTGATACCGTTAGACCAGCCAAACGTTACCCAAGACTGCGTATCGAGAGCACCGCCAGCAACAAGTGGATCTTGCTCTACAACACCTGCGCGTCCGATAAAGGATGCTGGGTCGTAGCCCCAGCCCTCATCCATCGCTTGTGCAATCAATTCAAAGAAAGGCACAAACATTTCCGATGTAGGGTCAGACCACATATTCAAGCCGTCGCCCCGTACAAGGAACTCAATCGGATTGGAGGGGTCTGAAAGAGCAAAGTTTGTGCGAATGCCAGCATCGGCATACACTTGTCTGGAAATTTCCACGAACTGGTCGATAGTTATGTTGTAAGGTACTTCGATCCCCAACTCTTCCATAAGTGTGGCGTTGTAGATCATCGCAGGTGAATTTTGTCCAATGGAAATCGCGTAAATACTGCCATCCACCCGTCCGAGCTCAAGAACCGGAGCAGGTACGTCGGAAAGATCAATTTGGCCACTTTGGATGAGCGGTTCTAAGTTCAGAAGCTGTCCGTTGCTTACATATTCTTCTAAAGTAGATATATCCATCTGTACAATGTCCGGAAGATCCTGTGAAGCTGCTAGGGTTGCAAGCATTGTCCAGTAATCGCCCCATCCTACTGTTAGTTCTTCCACGCCGACATCAGGGAACTCGTTTTGGAACAAGCCTATTACTTCTGTTGTTTGCTCATTGCGCGTTGGATTGCCCCACCAAGCCAGCGTAATATCGCTCGAACCTTCATCGGCTGCCGATTCCTGTGCAATCTCTTCTGCGGGACTTTCCTGTTGTGCAGTTTCCTCTGCAGGACTTTCTGGTTGCGCAGACTCTTCTGCAGGGCCTTCTGGTTGTGCAGTTCCTGCATCTCCGCCACAAGCGGCTAAAACAACCAGCAAAAGCACACATAGCAAGATATTGCAAAATATTCTTGATTTCTTCATTTTCATACTCCTCTCAATTAACCAATAACTATCTGACTTTATAGCCGAAATAACGTGCGGCATTGCGGTAAGATATATCCTCCACTAGCTTGGCCAGAGCTTGCATGTCTAACGGGTACTCACCCAATTCGACGAAGTTACCCAGCAGATTGCAAAGGATCCGGCGAAAATATTCATGACGTGTATAGGAAAGAAACGACCGCGAGTCAGTTGACATTCCTACAAATGTGCCCAACACCCCTGTATTGCCTAGATTTAGCAGATGCTGCTTTATCCCTGTTTTAGTGTCATTGAACCACCATGGCGGGCCATGCTGCATTTTGCCAAACAAACCGCTGCTTTGAAAACAGCCCATGATTGTAGAAAGCATTGCATTATCATTAGAGTTCAGCGAGTAAAGTATAGTTTTGGGCAAGTTGCCTTCTGATTCA
>WQUY01000102.1 GCA_009781855.1 Oscillospiraceae bacterium
CAGCGATATAAATTATCAAGAGGTTATGGGCGTTGGCGCAATTGTGAATGCTGCTGGTGCTGACTTTACATTGCTCGGCCCAAAATCTACGATGATAAAGAGCAAAAAGCCCGTTATAGCGGTTGGAGCTATCCGCACAGGATGCGGCAAGAGCCAAACATCTAGGCGCATTGCTGAAATTTTGATGGCTCATGATCTGAAAGTTATCGCTATTCGTCATCCAATGCCGTACGGCGACCTTGCGGCCCAGAGAGTTCAGCGATTTGCGACAATCGAAGACCTTGCCAAGCATGAATGCACCATTGAAGAGATGGAAGAATACGAGCCGCATATTGAGCGCGGCAATGTGATTTATGCAGGTGTTGACTATGAGGCAATACTTCGTGCCGCTGAAGAAGACCCTAACGGATGCGATGTAATTTTATGGGACGGCGGAAACAACGATTTCTCGTTCTATGAAACTGATTTGATGATTACCGTCGTTGACCCACATAGGCCGGGGCATGAGCTTGGTTATTACCCGGGTGAAGTGACGCTCAGGCTTGCTGATGTTGTAGTCATAAACAAAATTGACAGCGCAGATTTTGATGATATCCAAGAAGTTAGGAAAAATATTGAGCAAGTAAACCCAAGTTCAATGGTAGTAGATGCCGCATCAACTATATCGGTTGAGAATCCTGAAATTATTAAAGGCAAGCGCGTTTTGGTAATTGAAGACGGCCCGACTCTAACGCATGGCGAGATGAAAATAGGTGCGGGAATTGTGGCAGCTAAAAGATTCGGTGCAAGTGAGATAATCGACCCAAGACCATATGCCGTTGGTGAAATTGCAGATACTTATAAAAAATATCCGGGCATCGGTTCGCTTCTACCTGCCATGGGCTATAGCGAGCAACAGCTCGCCGATCTTGCCGCAACGATAGAAAATACCGATTGCGATTCGGTGGTTGTAGCAACGCCGATTGATTTGAAGCGTATAGTGGATATTAAAAAGCCATACACGAGAGTCGAGTATAGCTTGCAAGAGATAGGCACGCCGACTATGGAAGATGCTTTAGAGGCGTTTATTGGTAAGATTAAGGGATAGGCTGAATGTAGGATTAATGATAGGTGGTTGCCTTTTGGGGCGGCCACCTATTCTAATTGCAAGGAGTCGTATGTATATGATTTTGGAATTGTTGGCTTGCATTGACTAATGAATGTTATAGGGGATATAATACCCGAGTGTAGCAAGCAGGTATGTTTTTACGCATTTGCATCCAAATGCGGTGAGCGCAATACAAACCCTTATTGTTAGTGAAGCGCAACAATATTTGGCTTGTTTTTTGAAGTTTTACGATGGAGGTTTTTATAACGCCTGGCAAAGAGATGATTGCTAAAACCATCCCCTTACCAGTTTATGATGAAAATTAATTACCTATTTTTATTATACTCATTGTTCCCTGAGACCCGTTAAAGGTTGAACTTGGCAGAGTTATGTATCCGCTATTATACGGTTTTAAAGCAATTGTTTCTGTTGTATTTGGCACTACGAACGTGACAAATGTTCCGCAAGGTGTATTACCATTTGGCAGCACCATGCCTGTCATCATTGCCGTCGAATCAGAATAATGACGTATATGTGTCGCGTTAGTAGCGCTCAGCACATCTACAGTCCATGTGATTAAAAACACACCCGGATGCAATGTGATAGTTCCATCGGCATTATTAACAATAACACCATCATCTTTAAAAGTCCTGGTATGAAACGGTATTATATCGCCCGCGTTAATCGTCGGTGTATTACCCGAAACTTGAACATAACCTGACCAGAATGAACTACTAAAAACGCCGGGAGGGCCCTGTGCCCCTATTGGTCCTGTTTCACCCTGTATTCCCTGAGGCCCCATTGGTCCCGTTTCTCCTTGTATGCCCTGCGGCCCCATCGGTCCTGCTTCACCTTGTATGCCCTGCGACCCCATTGGTCCTGCTTCGCCTTGTATTCCCTGAGGTCCCATTAATCCTGTTTCGCCCTGCATTCCCTGAGGCCCCATTGGCCCCGTTTCTCCTTGTATGCCCTGCGCCCCCATCGGTCCTGCTTCGCCTTGTATTCCCTGAGGTCCCATTAATCCTGTTTCGCCCTGTATTCCCTGAGGTCCCATCGGCCCCGTTTCTCCTTGTATGCCCTGAGGTCCCATCGGCCCTGCTTCGCCCTGTATTCCTTGTGATCCAGGTTCGCCTGCCGACCCCGGCGGCCCCGGCGGCCCCGGACGATTTCGACCGGAGTTAAACGATTGGCTATACAGAAGCCAACACAAGTTGGCACATGTACAATTTTTGTCACGTGTACAGTTTTTGTCGTGGGTACAGTTTTTGTGCTTTTTAGACATCTAATCACCTCCTTTCGATAGTAGAGGATGCATAGAGCCATCTCTCTACCATCATAATATGGCAAGCTTTATATGAGTGTGCTTTAAGCATCGGCATGTCAACATTTTCAATTATAGTGGGCAGCATATTGGATAACCTATTATGAAAATACAGCTCTCTAGTGAATGGGGGTCAGAAAAAAACAAACCCAGCCGAGTTGGTACACCCGCCATTTCGCTTCGTATGAACATGACCCGATGTACGGAGCTATAACCCTTTAACTCGAAAACCGCCGCACCTCGTGTTTTTGAGGAACGGCGGTTTAGTGTAAGTTGGCTCTTGTTGCTGGGTTTATATGTGGTTGTGCATAGGAAATGACGGCTACCCTTTTTACAATATACAATCCCTCCTAATATCGAAACGTGACGGATTCACCGTGCTTGCACGGCAGAAGAACAGTGGTTTCTCACACGAGCTTCTCTACGGATAAAACACACCAAAGCGCAAAAATCATCCACCCCTCCTGACCAATATCCCTTTCATGCTCCCATAATTCGGCATCACTGCTTGCTTTTCCTCCTCATTACAACCAATAAGAATCTTTATCTCGCTATCTCGTTTCAGCAAGTCTACGATAACTATTATCGCATCAACATAATCTCCATCTGACCCCGCCCAAATATCTATTCCGTCGCCATCCGATGACGAAGTTCCCGCAAGATAGCCATAATCAAGCGGATAAATGTAATCGGGGTATCTCGGGTGACAGCTTCCTTTCGGGCGGTCGATAATGATTTCAGATTCCAAAACGAGTTTATCAATAAGTTGCCAAAAGTCGTTGTTTATGTTCATTTTCACACCTTCCCCCCACCTTCAACATTTCCAATCAATCTTTGCCGGATTCGGCTCGTCCTCTACCATAACCGCTCTTAAAGCCGCCTCCATTTTACCACATTCCACTTCGGCCACGGCAAGTAATTCGTCCCACGACGCGTCCATGCCCAGCTCATCATACGCCAAAGCCAAAGCCCCGTAGAACATAAGCCCCGCACTATGGGTCGGCGCGTGGATAGTTGCCGCACATTGACCAATGGTTCTCGCGGCAGCTTGGGCTGTCGGACTTCCTTCCGCTTCGCGCGCTACTGCGTGACACGCTAAGATCGCCGCCTTTGCCTCCGGCAATTTTATCTTGCCATCAAGCCACTCACGCGCGGCGTTAATAGCGGCTTTGGGGCGTTGGTCGCCTGAATAATGTTTCTCATAAATCGGCAATATATTTCCTTCAGCATAATCAATACACCAGTTAGCGACGGTCGCTTTACTTTGTGTCTCGATCAGCTTTAGTATCGACATAATGTATGGAGCTTGGTAATCGGTCAGCATTTTTCGATGTTTTTTAGGCATGGCACTCGATCCTTTCCGCTATCGCCAAAAGCTCAGCCTCACTATTTCTCGCGGGTTCTCTCAGCACCTCATCATGCAACGCATTAAGTATCTCACCTATTCTCACACCCTGCACGCCGAGCCCTTCCTTTATCACATTGCCATTAATTTGCAAATCCTTTATAAAAATCGGTTCACCACGCTCAATCACTTGCTCGCCGACCGCTTTCAAAGCTGCAACGTCCTCTCCGCAAGCCGCCTTGCATGCCAAAAGCGCGAAATAGTTCTCCACACCAATTTGCGCCATCATTTTTTTCACGGGATAGCTTTCCGCGG
>WQUY01000103.1 GCA_009781855.1 Oscillospiraceae bacterium
GCAAAACCCGATGCTAAGTGGCTCTCAGAAGATGAGTTTTTTGAGAGAGTTGAAAACACTTATGGCATATAAAACTAAATTTTCAGCAATTGCAGAGAACGACTTGTTTGAAGTAATCGGAGAACTCGTGCGATTTTATCCGAGCACTCCAAAGCGATTCAAATCTGCGCTGAAAAAGGCACTGTCAAATATAAAGCGTAAGTGTGCTGCACGTTGCTTGTGCTATCGATGATAGTAAACTATGCAAGTGTCCCTGCATAAATCGAAACAACAGGGTTTATATCTGGCGTTTTAGTAATGAACTGCTTGTATTTGATTTATAAAGGGAATTGAAATTATATGAGAATTACTGTATGCGAATTTGAAAAGCCGTTGGTCTCAATCGACCCTAATCGATTTGATACGGAATCAGCTTTACTCAAAGCACTTGAGGTGCAACGTCATCCGGATCAAGAATTTTATGTCAGATTGGAAGATGGCGAGAGGCTCGCAAATTTCATGTTTGATGGTTCGGATGGGCTAGATATAATTGCTGTGCTATGTCATCGTGGAATGGCTGATGTGGCTTACAACTTGGATATCTCTGCTGTTGACAGGATGGGATTTGGGGACGACCTTGCAACGCCGGAAGAAGAAATAACTTTGGCCGTTCGCAATCTCAACAAAATGCAAGGCACGTTCAGTGCGTTAATGATTTTTGGTTTTACAAAGTGACAGCTCCCACAACCAGTGCAAGTCCCTTATTGGGTTTCGTGGCGATACGAACCCTAATAAGGGGCTTGTTTTTGTTTTGCCTTACAGCTCACTTTATTTCTGTTTCCAATGCTTTGACCGTAAGTGCAATGCAAGCTTCGATGTCAGAAATCGCACACATTTCGTTAGGAGTGTGGATATGACGTGAGGCAATTGAGATAACCCCCGACGGCACCCCTCCTCTGCTTACATGGATAGCTCCGGAATCCGTGCCGCCCATTTCAAGAATCTCATATTGGTATTTGATTTTACCCTCTTCGGCACATTTTTCCAGATGCTTCACAATGGTAGGATGACAAATTACCGAATTATCTTTTAGCTTGATTGCTGCCCCGCCATACATTTTCATTGGCATAGGCAGGGATTTTGGCGTATCACCGGAAGCGGTCACATCAAAAGCAAGCCCATAATCAGGATCTATCGAATATGCCGATGTCTTTGCGCCTCTCAGACCTACTTCCTCCTGTGAAGTAAAGACGAAATAAAGGTCGAAAGCAGATTTTTTTATCTTTTTAAGTGCTTCTATCATGATAAAGCATCCGATTCTATCATCAAGCGCAGGGGTAACAACCACATCGCCATTTACTGCAAATGGGTTTACATATACGCATACATCTCCAACTTTTACAAGCTTTTTCGCAGCTTCTTCATCTTTGGCTCCAATATCGAGATAAAGCTTGCCGATGGCAATATCAGCAGGTTTATCAAGACGTTCACAGCCGACAACACCCACAAGTCCGGATGGAAATACGAATCGCTGAGATAAAAGTACTGTCGGGCTAAATCCGCCTATCGGAGCAAATCGCAAAAAACCTTCTTCATCTATATGAGTAATCATCAGCCCAATTTGATCCATGTGACCTGCGAGCATCATCTTTTTGCCGGGTCCTTTTTTATGCGCGATTAGATTGCCCAAAGCGTCTGTTTTAACGTCATCCACAAGGTCTTTTATTTCATCGCGGATTATTTCGCTTATTGCATGTTCGTGTCCTGATGTGCCATTTGCAACGCAAAGCTTTTTTAAAAACTCTATATTCATTATCCTATCACCCTTTCTACTCCCTTTTTGATAAAGGCTTCTATCAGCTTAACCAAATTATCATAATCATTTTTGTGCATCACCGACACCGGCGAGTGGATATATCTACACGGAACTGCAATGCCTATACATGGTATTCCATCGCCTCCTGTGTGATAACTTCCCGCGTCAGTTCCACCCATGCCTGTACCTCTGTATTGGTATGGGATTTTTTCATCTTCAGCCACCTTTACGATAGCTTCTAAATATTTTTTCAGATAGACTGAGGTCATATCCATCAAAGACAAACAAGGCCCTGCGCCCTGATTTGTAACTCTTTCGTGCTCATCAACGCCTTCCATATCAGCGCAGATAGTGCCTTCTATGTTTATGACAAGGTCGGCATTCAAGCTCTTTGATGCAACAGCAGAACCTTTGAGCCCCACTTCTTCTTGCACGCAGAATATACCGGTTATGTTCATAGGCAAGTCCATTTTCAAAAGTTCAATAATTGCAGCGCAACCTACTCTGTCATCAAGTGCCTTTGCCTTTATTTTGTTTTCACCAAATTCAGTATACTTACTGTCAAAAGCAACAAAGTCGCCTTTATTAACAAGCTTTTCCGCCTCTTCTTTGGAGTCACAGCCTATGTCTATGTACATCGCGTCAATATCATAGACTTGAGTTCGCTCTGCTTCTTTTTGGAGGTGGATAGGCTTGTTGCCGATAACTCCTTTGATTTTGCCTTTGCCGACAAACACGTGCATAGACGGCAGAAGTCGGGGATCAACACCCCATGATGCGAATTTCATCGTACCATCTTTTTCAATGCCTTTTATGCACAGCCCAACTTCGTCCATATGTGCGCTCAGAACTATGTGAGGACTGTCGTTTTTTCCTTTTTTTACTACAATAAGGTTTCCAATTCTGTCAACCTTCATGCTCTCAACATGTCCTTCGAGTTCTTCTTTAATAATGTCTCTGACTTCATCTTCAAAACCCGGAAGGCCGCAGGCTGTTGTTAATTTTTCCAGAAGCATTCTTCACCCTCCTTTGCACTGTCTTGCAGACTGATAATATAGTCAGACAGCAATTTGCCGGTCATTTCGACATCGCTGATTGCAAGTGTCTCTACCGTGGAGTGCATATATTTAAGCGGGATCCCTATAACTCCTGTGTACACTCCGCCTTCGGTAACGAGTATCGCATCTGCATCAGTTCCTGTGCGGCTTGGTGCGACATCTACTTGGTACGGTATCTTGTTTTTTGTCGCTGTGCTTTTTAAGTCTTCAAAAATCCTTCTGGAAATTGTAGGTCCAATCGTAAGTGCCGGTCCTTTTCCCATTTCAGATGATTCATGCTCGCCCAGTCCGGCTGTTCGCCCAAAGGTAACGTCTATGGCTATGCCTATGTCAGGCTTAATTGTATAGGTAGCTGTTTTGCCGCCGCGGCATCCGACTTCTTCTTGCGCAGAGGCAACGAAGTATATGTCGGCATCGTGATTGTAATGCTCTAAGTTTTTCATGGCACAATACATTGCTGCCACGCCTGCTATATCATCGAGTGCTTTACATGCGACTTTGCCGTTTTTCAGCTCGACCAGTTCTTGCTTAAATGTGATTATATCACCGGGCTTTATGAGTTTTTCCAGTTTTTCTTTGCTATAGCCCGTGTCAATCACCATGTCATGGAGTTCTACGGTTTTCTTTTGCTCGCTCGGCGGTGTCAGGTGAGGCGGCTTTATGCCGATAATGCCATATACTTTCTCTTTGCCGTGAATAATGACTTCTTGGGCCAACATGTTTCTCGCATCTATGCCTCCGAGTCTTGCAAATTTTACAAATCCGCCGTCGCAAATGACAGATGTCATCATACCAATTTCGTCCATGTGAGCCATGAACATAACTTTCGGACCTTTGCCTGTGCCTTTTTTATGGGCAATGAGGTTGCCGAATTTGTCTTCTGTTACTTCTGTGTATTTTGAAAACACGCCTGTCAGCAGCTTTGTGAGTTCGCCCTCGTATCCTACTACATGTGGCACTTCGTTCATTCGGGTTAATAATTCCTTGATATCCAAGTCACACCTTCTTTCTGTATATCTTTGCCGCAATTGCAACGCAAAAAGCGGCACGGTAATTCAACTTATTTCTTGTTTTGCTAA
>WQUY01000104.1 GCA_009781855.1 Oscillospiraceae bacterium
AGCAAATTAAACCCCATTGACCGCAGGCTCAAGACCTTAAACGAGCATATCCACCAAGCGGAAACCTATCTCAAACACAAGGATATTTACAAGATGTACAAGCAGGAAAAGCCGAGGAAGCAAGAGGATTTCTTTGAACAATTCCGCGCCGAAATCACCCTCTACCAAGCCGCAGAACGCTACCTCAAAGGCGTGATGAATGGCCGGACTACCCTGCCGATAAAGGCGTGGAAAACGGAGCGTGAGACCCTGATTGCGGAGAAGAAAGAAATCAGCAAATCCTATGTTTCCATGAAAGATGAACTGGCAATGATTGACCGGATTCGCAAGAGCGCGAGGGAACTCATGCCATCGCAGGAACCCCGCAGAACGAGGGATAGAGGGATGGAAAGATAAGACGCAAAGAGCTGAAAATCTGTTGCGCGAAGGGCTTGACATTATATATATATATATATAATGTCAAGTGTATTTTTTGTATCTTGCGTCAGAAGCGCAGGGGCGAAATAAAATAGAGGGGGACAAAAAGTGAAAGCAACATTACGGAGAATCATCGCCATCGCACTGGCCTTAGTGCTGGTGGCAGGTCTGGCAACAGGACTGGCTGCGGCGGCACCACGCGATCATTACATTGAAATGCTCTTCCGGGTAAATCCCGGCATATCAGATCTCGAAGCGGTACCCGGCGAAACTGTTATCGAAGTAACAGTAGGTAACCAACGTCATGAAACAACTATCAATGGTTGGGACTTTGGCTATCTTGATTTAATCACTCAAACTGGCATAGACTACTACGTCACCATTCATCCGCCAGCCGGTTGGAGGCTAGCTGAAGGTCAGGAGTTTGGCTACTCTGTCAGAGTACGCTATCACTTTTCATCATTTGTTATCCATTGGCAATTGGTTCCCGACCTGGGAAGACCACCAATGCCAGCTCCTAATTTGGACACCGCAAGTGAGTGGGCGCGCGATGGAATCAATGAGGCTTTTGAATTAGGCTTAATCCCGCAAGCCCTGCAAAACCACTACCGCAACGACATCACACGCGCAGAATTCTCCGCCCTTGGGGTAGCGCTCTACGAAACGGCAACAGGCAGAGAAATAACCGGGCGCGAGACATTCAACGACACGGACGATGTAAATGCCCAGAAACTTGCATATCTAGGTGTCATCCAAGGCACAGGCGGCGGGAACTTTAGCCCCAACATGCAATTCAACCGCGAACAGGCCGCAGCTATATTGACCCGTTTGGCAAATGCGATTGGGGAACCCTTCCCCGCAGCGTCACCAACCTTTGCCGACAACTCGCAAATGTCCGCATGGGCAAGGGACTACATAGGCCGAGTACAAGTCGCCGGAATCATGGAAGGTATCGGGGATAATCGCTTCGACCCGCAAGGCACATTTACCAGAGAGCAGTCGATTATCACGATGCTGCAAATGTTCGAGAGGTCGGCAAACTAACCGAATTTATGACAGTACAGCCGAACCCCGCAAGGCAATCAGTGCAAGCCTTGCGGGGTTTTTGCGTCTAAATTAGGAAAAGTAGATTTCACCCCTTGACAAATCATCAGGGAGCTTATGACCCCTGACGAGGTGAGGATGCTGGATAACCGCTACGCCCTATTGTTTATCCGGGGAGAGCGCCCGATATGCGATGATAAGTTTGACATCATGCGCCATCCCAACGTGCGCGGCACGACTGACGGCAAGGCCGAACCGTTCAGGCACGGCGTTGTTACACATTCTGTTGCGACGCTTACCTTCGACTTTACACAAAACCCGGCCGCATTGCCGGAACTTGCAATCCCTGACATTATTTATGAACTCTTGTCTGAGAAAGATTTAGAAGAACGATTCAACCAAAAAGAGGAGGAAACGATCCCATGAGTAAAAAGCAAAAACCTAAAAGCCCGCTGATGAGCAGCGGAGTAAAAAGAGGATTTCGCGTCTATGCCACCGTTGTACTTGCCTTGACCCTGATGTTTGCACTCGGCACACCTGCATATGCGTCTGACGACCCGCTGGCCGTCGTTAATAATTTGAGCGACTTTATATTCGGACTTATACGCGCCATCGGACTGATTCTTGTTGGCTTTGGTATTGTTCAGGTCGGAATGTCGCTCAAATCGCACGACCCGTCGCAACGCGCCAACGGATTCCTGACCCTCGCGGGCGGGATTATCATTACATTCACAAGAGAAATACTGTCGGTGATTACAGGCTGAAATAGTGAAGTGGGGCAAGCCCCAAACAGGCTTGCCCTCCCCCGATGTAATTTGATAATGGGTGAGGTGTAACTCTTTCCTGCTCATATTTCTGCACTCTCAGCTTCTTCAAAAAATGGAATGATTCTTTTACCTATAATATCGCTAAGAATGTGTATCCCAATAGCTGATGCTGGATTTGGAATCATTCCCAAAAATAAACGAGTAATATTATACATAGTCATACTGGAATTTATGGCAGGAGTGGCAAGTCCATTATCAGCAGCACCAGTAGTTATTCCGTTTTCCGTAGAACGAGATGTTCTTCTAAAAACCCCTTCCGCAGAAGGATGTATTATTTTATTCGGGAATGTATATATCTTTTTCAGGTGAGTATTTGAGATTTTTTCTTTGAAACCATTTGCAAATGTTTTATGAGCTTCAGTTACAATGTTAAAAATAGTTATGTCTTTATCTTTCTCAGCAAAACGTTTTGACGTCCTTGCCCATTTGTAATGTCCGGTTTCACTATCTGATTTATCATCCATACTTTTAATATAAGCTACCGATACATCATCCAAATCTTCATACAAAAATTCAGCAACTGCCCATATTTCATATAGCGTTCGGTAGTGCGCATATGCTCCATCTGGGAATCCGTTTTCAAGTAAACATATAATTTCCGCATAAACAAGCAAAGCTTTTCCATGTATCGCTTGTAAAGCATTAAAAACATTGCACCTATCGGAAACAATATGTGATTGGTTGATATACCAACCCCATCCTTCGCAAATATCAAAGCACTTTCTTCGGTATTGCTTCATCCACGCTATACCAATACCCCATATAGAATGCAGATGTTCTAAAAATAAATCTTGCTCTCTTCTTTCCGCTTCATCGTCTTCAAGGATATATTTTTTGAGACTCTCTGAAAAAGAACTGATTAGCATAGGACATACTGCTTCTATATATGTTTCTTGATACTCATTACTCTCAAAAAATGAAACAATTTCATCTTCTGTCTTTCCTTTTTCACGCAATGCGTTAATAATGGTTTGATCTAATTCTTTGATTATATTAAAAATTGTAATACCAAGATTATTTTCATTATTGATTTCCATTAATTATTATACCTCTCATGATTTCTCTATATTTGTCCGATGTTAATTAACAAATTATTCGCTGAGGTTACCAATCAACTCAAATATACCCCATAATTTGACAATCGTCAACACCCATACATAGCTCTTGAACGATCAACCGTTCAGGAGCTTTTAACATAGACAATCCAACATAGGCAGGAGGTGATAATTTGAATTGGATTGTAGACAACCTCAACAACGCGCTGAACACTTGGAACAACAGGCTTGGCGAAATATGGCAGCTACTTACCCAATCGCCGGATACGTTCAGGGGTGGCGCGGTGTGGAATGTGATGGTGAACATACACGGCGCTGTTATGGCTATCGGGCTTGGCCTGCTGGTGCTGTTCTTTGTAGTGGGTGTAATGAAAACGATGGGTTCATTCGCGGACATGAAGCGCCCGGAGATTGCGATTAAAGTGTTCATCCGCTTTGCGATTGCGAGAGCCGCAGTCGTATATGGGCTGGAATTGATGATGGCGCTGCTCCGTATCGTACAGGGCCTCATGTCAACCATCATGGGCGCGTCAGGCATTGCCGCAGACGGCACGCCCG
>WQUY01000105.1 GCA_009781855.1 Oscillospiraceae bacterium
GCCCCAGGTCTTTTAGTTTCTCAAGGTTGCGGTTAACAGCCCTGAGTGCAGCAGCAGGTGTGGCGGCATCTGTAAATAAAAGCCGCTGCAACTGCCCGCTGGTGATATAGCGGCACTTCTGAACTATGCGCAGGACACTTCTATCTCGGTCACTAAAACTGGCATCTATTTCTAGCAGGCGACGTTTTGATAATCGCTTATCGCTCATGGCAAATTCCTCCCCGCTCCCTTATATGGTCACATAGACCATATAAGGAGTCATATCTGTTAAATGTTGTGGATGGTTGTATATTGTGGCTTCTTTGGGATAGTTTGTTGATGTGAAGAGTCTGGCGGTTGGTCATGTGATTTTCCTCCTTCCGACCGCTCCGTGGTCGAGATTAGCGTTAGTTTCAGCTGCTGAATTGATGAGAGCTAGATATTCTGCCTCGACTTCTTCAGCAGGTTTTCCGTACATTGCCATGCTTTTGGCTTTGAGTTCGGCGGGCAAACTAGTTGCAGGGTGTGGCGGCAGAGTATGCCCTGACATCCATCCAGTGTTACGTCCACCGGACTGCAATGAAGCATAAATCTTGTAGCGTTCTAACTTCATAAAATCCAGAGCATCTAATTCATGAGCCATTGCTGCCATCGCTTTTGCATCAGCACTATTTAGCCCAAAGGCTATCTTATTCCTACAGTTAGCATCTACCGCGGCAAGAATGTTTGGTGGTAGCTGACCGCGGTGTTGGTGGGCCAAATTTAGTCCAATTCCGAGGCCGCGAGCTTGAGCGAGGGCATCTCCAAGATCGGAGGGCAGTGATAGGTAGTCCTGAAGCTCATCAATAAAGATACTTACGAAATGGCGGCGTTCGGGCGGGTCGTTGGCGCGGTTTAGAGCCAGGGTCCATGTGAGGCTTACAAGCAAAGCACCAAGCAGGCGCGCATTTTCTGCGCCAATAGTTCCCTTGTTCAGACTGACTAGGATGATCCGCCGCTTACTGAATAGGTCTGATAATAAAAATTTGGGATTACTTTGGCCCAGTACATTACGAAGTCCGGGGCGTAGTAGGAATTGCCGCATTTTGTTCATGACAGGCGCAATCTCAGCCTTACGCTCGCTGTCCTTCATATTTTCAAATTGCTCCCAAAAAGGCTGTAGGGCAATTTTATCTGTCACTTGCGCCGTGATTTTTCTTCTGAAAGCCTCGTCAGTAAGTAGTGGCGGCAGCCAGAGGAGAGACGCGCCGTTGATTCGGGTAAGGGTGATCAAGGCCGCACTTAATACATCCTGCGTCCTGATCCCCCAATTCTCCGAAAAAATGTCTTTGAAGACGGCCAATATAGCATCTGCAATCAGGTCGGCGTTGTGGCTGTTTTTGAGAGCCAGGGGGTTGAATCCAATAGGGCAGCTGTCGGTCGGGTCGATGACTACCACGTCGCCGTCCCTCTCTTTGGGGATGCGGGCAAGTATGTCATGAACGAGGTCGTGTTTAGGATCTATTACGAGAACGCTGCGACCAGCCTTAATATCTGACAAAATCAGCGACATCATTGCATTCGTTTTGCCGCTGCCGGTCGGCCCAATTAGAAGTGTGTGTTCTCTGGCATCGGCAGGCGAGATACTGAGACGAAGATTTGGGTTAAATTCACTTGTGGCAAAAGTGCGGTCATGGGCGGCACTTGTCGGATTACGATACCATTTTGGCGGAGGCAATAGCTTCGGATGTATACTTGCGGCACCAGGTAGTTCTTCCTCGCCGACAGGCAAGAGAAGAAAATTAGCCAGTTCTTTTACAGAAAGCCTAAGTGGAAAGCACCAGGGCACATATGGAGTGCTTAACCGTCCTGCCTTTTCTGGAGTAGCATTGATACTGACACCAGCGGACTCCAGTGTGCGAAGCGCACTTAATATATTCATGATCCGAGTGTTTGCAATAATCTCGCCGCCGGATACACCAAGCCTGATGGCAGCAGAAAATCCATGACTTTGCACTTTTTCTTTAATTGAGCTACGGCTCTCAGCTGAGGCCTGCCCTACATTTCCTGCCAAAACCGAAACCCATGAAGCGTGTGGGTCACTCAATTTGTGCGGCATCGGAGCAGGCTTAAATGCGGGGCCGAGTACCAACTGCAATACACATTCCTCAGTGCCTCTAAATGCCGTCATTGCGGCAAGAGTGGCGCGGATAACTGCCATAGTAGTGTCAGTTTTTAGAGATAGCTGTGGACGAGAAACTTTTAGCTGTTTTACTGTAGCGATGGCTATTCTGGCGCTGTCGGGTTCGGTGAAAAATTGTACATTGCCATGTGCTTGAAATACTTCTTCGATTTTGCGCATATACTGCCGCTCTGCGCCGATTAAGAATCTAACGTGCCCGCGAACAGCGCGCACTTCCCATATGATTGGGCCGCGCGGTGTTAGAGCTGCCAGATGCGTTAGTAGTTCCTGTACGGCCTCCAACTCAAAAGGTCGCCGCCATACAACTTCTTTCCAACAAAGATCATATATCTGTCGTTTCATCTATTCGACTCCCTTCTTCACGTTGGGCACGGGATAACCGGGAATTACAATGTCAGACTCTATTTCATTACCCCAGGCATCCCAGCCGGGTTGGTTGCGTCGGGCGAACAGTTCCAGATATGGGCCAGGCGAGACACGTTCTATAATGGCGTATTGTTCTTCGGGTTTGTGACTGTGCCCTTGCAAAGGTGCAAACATCCAAGTCGCCTGTGAGTGGAATCGTACTGGCGCTTTTCCGCGCGTACCTAGCAGCAGGTGCTCGGTTGCGTTGCGGAGATATACCCCTAGTGTGAACCTGGGCTTTATCCAGGTTAGGATAGAACGAGGGGTAAATCCCCAGGCTTCTAACACGTCATAGCCGTGCCGAAGAGTGGCATTCGTCACCCACAACCAACAGTGCGCATCTTCTGTTACTAAGTCTGCTATAGGCATAGCTTTGATTCGATCCAGTGGCATAAGATTGTAGTGTTGGACGGCACCTCTGCCGCCTTTTTGCTGTATATCCCATGGCGGGTCGACCATTACAGTTTGATATTTCTTTTTATTGTTTTGCTCCATAGTTAATGTGCGTCCTTTCGTCTTCTTGCCTAATTTACGTTTAGGATAGGGTAGTTGGTCTAATGCTACAATGAATTGCACCTTTGACAGTGTGAGCGATAGGACATACCGCAACAGAGGTCAAAAGTGGTTTAACACACCATAAAGAATGGCGTTGTCAAATATATGCGTAGTCTCACCAGCGCCCTCGTTTTTGGATAATTCGGTATGCGACCACTGCTACAAGAATTATTCCGCCAATAATAATGAGCGGTGTTCTTATTTGTCTAAGGTAGTCGACTGCTAAAACCAGCAACCATACCGCGACAAGAACAGAAAGTGCAAATCCTAGCATTTTGCTACCCATCTGACCAGCTCCTTTTTTTAGGTTTGTGGTGTCTTTTATTCTTTTCTGTATAATGGGATTTGAAGGGTCGTCGGAGCTTATGCACGTCCACGCTGCAAGCCCCGACCCTTCACTAGAGCATCATTTACGACGCCCAATTGTTATCATCGTCGATATCAAAGCCGTCGGCGGGCTGGTCTACAGTTGCAAGCGGAGACGCACTCTTTTTCTTTTGTGTAGACTTCCATGCCGCAAACTCTTCACGCTCTCGGTCGAATTGTTGACATTTAAGTTCCTCTGCTTCTTTTTCCTTCATATTCTTGAAATGTTTCCAGAGCTTATCCGGAAAAATGTCATAAATGAAGTATCCCAAAAGACCAAAGCAGGCGATTACAATAATGACGGTAAATATTAAAGCAAGCTCAATATCACTCATCGATCAAA
>WQUY01000106.1 GCA_009781855.1 Oscillospiraceae bacterium
GCAAGCTTCATCACCTTCATATAAATCGTTTGGATTTGTTTTTGATCCATGGTAATTCCTCCTAAGTCATTTGCCTATCCCCAGCAGCAGCAACATGCTGTACAACAGCAACACGCAGCATTCGGGTCTAAATTGTATAGGCCAGAAAAATCTTCTATGCCGTCCAGATCAACAGAATTAACATCATATTCGATTACCCTGCCGCCTGCAACAGCTTCCAAATCATCCTCGGTCATTTCTTGCGGCACCAACGGAGGCAAGACAAATGTGGCTGTATATGCGGGATCACATTCGATGACCCTGAAATTAATTCCTTGCGGCAATGGTTCGCCCGCCACTTTTTCAAATGCAACGTTGGCATTTTCAAGCAGTTCTTTTCTGAATTGCTCGCTCACTGACGCAAGCTTCATCACCTTCATATAAATCGTTTGGACTTGCTTTTGATCCATGGTAATTCCTCCTGTTATGTAGTGACCCCCTGTCAAGTATCAAGATATGGAAATCACCGCATTGATATATTTAGTTTTAGTTTTGCGCCCAAAGACACATGGAAAGAGCCTTAGCATAAACAGTTCTCGGCATTGGCCACTCTGTTATACGCGGATTGGGTACCGCAGGTCAATGGTTTGCCGTGAGTTCTGTTGTCTATCAGCGTGAATCATGTAAATATTTACCATGTCAACATAGGAGGAACACAGATAACCCAAACCGTGATGTTATCTAAAACTCTTTCCATGTGCCTTGGGCAAAAGTTTGGTACTTTGTTACTTTGGTTATACTAATGATGTGGCATAATAAGGGCAATGCAGGAGTGCAACCCGACGCTTGCCACGGCTTATACGATAAGTGGTGGGTTGATGCCTGCCGTTTTTCGTTTATCGGTAAGCCTAAGGCGGGTAAACTCGGTTTTCATTATCATGCGATGTTATCCGTCATCAGCCCCCACATAAAACACGCTAACTCCCTTGCAATTGCCGTTGCTGCAACATTTCTGTTTGTGCTGTTTTTAAGCGTCATTCTGTAAAACTTTCTACGAAGCCTCTCATTTGCCTTATCTGCATATGCAATAACCTGGGGTGTGTTGCCGTTTTGTCGCCGCTTCAAGTCTTTTGATTTATGCCCAATAGCGCCTCTGGTATAGCTTTGTGCCGATTCTACTAAAAGCCGCCTGACATGAGAGTTTCCGGCTTTTGTTATCCCGCCGCGTCGCCTTCGCTCTCCGCTCGAATCTTCGCTTGGCACAAGCCCTAAGTATGCCGCAAGATTTTCTGCTTTGGCAAATCTATTGAAGTCGCTGATTTCCACGACCACTGACAACGCCGTATGAGTTTTGACACCTATTAAGCAGCTGAGCTTCTTAACCTTTTCTTGATACCTTTCGCCACCGGCAAGCTCCTCGATCCTTTGGTCGAATCGTTCTATTTTGTTGACAAGATAATCGTAAGTGACGAGATACTCATCCAAACCCTCCTGCAACACACCGCCCAACTGCAAGGATTTTAGCCACATAACATGTCTTTGCGTCCAGTAATTTTTACCTTCAACAAAACGATACCCATGCCTTAACACCAACGCTAAAATCTGTTGCTTGATAATCTTTAATGCCTTTTTCTGGTCGTCCCTCATGCGGATATATTCCTTCACCGCATTGTCTTCATCTGTCGGCACATATACTTCACTATACGTCCGAAACGCCAAGCATTTTGCGATATTTCCGGCGTCACGTTTATCCGTACGCACACGGTTTTTGTTTGTTATCGCCATTGTTGTTGGTGCAAGAATCACGCACTTAACACCATTATCATTAAGCTGATGATATAGTACATAACCAAGACACCCTGCTTCGTAGCCACACACAAATTCAACTTCGCCATCATGCCGGCTGCGCACTTGCTCAAGATACCTAAGCACCATCTTGTAATCCGGCGCAATCACTTGTTGATACTGCGTTTTGTCCTCATCGAAACTGTAGCAGCACAGCGTAAAACTTTCCTTGTGGACATCCATCCCAACATATAGTATACTTCTCATAGTGACCTCCCTGTGTATGCGGTAATCTCACTATGAGTATTTCCATTCTCTTAGTGGGTAAATCCACGTTGTTGCATAGGCGGGGTCACTACATATTGTCTATAAAACACTCTGTTACAAAGATATGAGATTAGGCCGCAATATCGGGACAGTCGATTTTATAGCCCAGCCTGTTTAACTGTTTGACTAATGATTTCGCTTTCTTTTCTCTGTTAAACTGCGTGTAATAATCAGCTCCAAGGTCACGAAACTCGTTGCCGGAAAGAACGTGGTAAACAGCAATCAACATGGAGTGTGCAACTGCAACAATTGCCTTTTTTCGGCCTTTGCGCACTACTAATCTTTGGTATTGTGCATAAAAGAACGATTCTTTGTTATTTATGGCGGAGTTTGCGCACAGAATTAGTGTTTTTTTTAACGTCTTGTTGCCCTGCCGAGTTTTACCGCTTTTACGCTTGCCGGCACTTTCGTTGTCGCCGGGGGCGACACCTGCCCATGCACAAAGATGGTGCGCTGTTGGAAACCGGCTCATATCTACACCGATTTCGGCAATGATTTGCTCTGCGCTTCTTCGGGCAATGCCGGGAATGGCATCAATTGCCTTTGCCGCTACGTCATAGGCTTCTGTGGTATATTGCCTAATCATTGCTTCAATGCGCTCAATTTGTTCTGTTTGTTCCTCAATTACTCGTATTACTTCTGCAAACAAACTGCGTTGAAGAGGTGAAATGATGCCTTCCAAAGATGCTTTAAGTTCGTCAATCGTTGCTTTTAGCGGTCCTGTACAAGCCATGCTGATTTGCTTATGGGTTAATTCCTTGTGACTGATTGCAAGCTGTATAAGCTTCTTTGCACTTTTGCCCATGATATCAGACACATGGCTTGACAGCTTGATGTTTGCGCCTTCAAGCATCTTTTGCATCCTGTTGACTTCGCGAGCGCGCTCTTCAACTCGGCTTGCTCTATACCGTGTAAGCTCACGATACTCACGCTGGTCTTTATCCGGAACAAAACTTGCTTTGAGCAATCCGTGGCGCAACAAATCCGCTATCCATTCTGCGTCTTTGATGTCCGTTTTTCGCCCGGGAATGGTTTTCATGTGTGCTGCATTAACCACCATTGCATTAATGCCTTCCAGTTCAAAAACATTATAAAGGGGCTTCCAGTATGACCCTGTGCTTTCCATTGCTACAATTTCACATTCCTCAGCTTTTAGCCAATGAGCCATCTCTCGCAATGCCCCAGTAGTTGTGCCAAATTCTCTAGTGTCACGTTTTCGCTGTCCGGTCATTAAACATGCCACTATCTTTCTTTTGTGAACATCAATACCACAACAACGCCGATAAACTACTTCCATGAGTTGACCTCCTTAGATTACGGCGTTCGCTTCCCATAGCTTACATTTTACCATGCGTCCTTCTGCCATCTTTCGGCTGGACATTCCGTGGTGCGTGTCGGAAGCGAATCCCAATTTGCTTCACGAGTTCTTATCCCAAAAAGTATCGAACTCTGACCGTATTCTAAGTATTGCCACTTCACCTGCGTTTCGTTTACTGTGGTGACCGGGGGGTCATGGGAATTTGCTTTGCAAAAACAGCCCTTCGGGCTGCCGATATCTTTCGGTGTCTATTATCATAGGGGTCGCCCTTTCTGCTCATACTCTGCTCAAAACCATAGTGTTTAAGAGCTTTAC
>WQUY01000107.1 GCA_009781855.1 Oscillospiraceae bacterium
AACCAAGCAGATATTATAATGATGTTGGTTAACGATGAAAAAATGAAAGCGATCTACGACGAAGGCGTCGCCCCCAATTTGAAAGTCGGCAAAACTATATGCTTCGCGCATGGATTTAACATTCATTTCGGCCAGATTGTGCCTCCGAATGATGTCAATGTCATAATGATAGCACCCAAAGGCCCCGGACATACGGTCAGGAGCCAGTACGTTGAAGGTAAGGGTGTCCCTTGCTTAATTGCAGTCGGCAATGACGCAAGCGGCAATGCCAAGGAACTTGCTCTGGCCTATGCTTCAGCAGTTGGTGGAGGTCGAGGCGGTATCCTCGAGACAACTTTCAAAGAGGAAACCGAAACTGATCTGTTTGGTGAGCAATGCGTGCTGTGCGGTGGTGTAACCGCGTTGATGAAAGCAGGGTTCGATACTCTTGTAGAAGCCGGATATCAACCCGAAAGCGCATACTTTGAATGTGTCCATGAAATGAAACTTATAATCGACCTTGTTGTAAAAGGCGGGTTGTCATTCATGCGCCACTCTATCAGTGACACAGCAGAATATGGTGATTACCGTACCGGAGATAGAATTATCAACCAAGACTCCAAAAACGAGATGAAAAAAGTGCTAGCCGAAATTCAGGACGGCTCATTTGCGAAAGCATGGCTTAAAGAAAACGCTGATGGTAGGCCAACTTTTAGTGATAGGCGCAAAGCTGAGAGTGAGTTGCTTGTTGAAAAAGTAGGCGGTCAGTTGCGGGAAAAAATGAGCTGGAGTGATACCAAGTGAAAAGTGATGTGATGAAATCGGGCGTGGAAAACATGCCCAAGCGTGCTTTGCTAAAATCCATGGGATATACCGATGATCAGATAAAAAAGCCGCTTGTAGGCATTGTCAACTCATTTAATGAGGTCGCGCCGGGACATGTTCACTTGTTAACTATTGCGCGGGCTGTCAAAGACGGCGTTCTGGCAAACGGTGGAACGCCAATGGAGTTTAACACCATTGGCGTGTGCGATGGTATTGCTATGGGACACGAAGGGATGAGGTATTCTTTGTGTTCCCGAGAGATTGTCACTGACAGTATAGAGTGTATGGCCAGAGCCCACAGTTTCGACGCCCTAGTTTTTATCCCTAATTGTGATAAAATTGTTCCCGGTATGCTTATGGCAGCGGCACGGCTTAACCTGCCAAGTGTCTTTATTTCCGGTGGCCCTATGTTGAGCATCGGAGGTCTGGATTTAACCACAGCATTCGAAGCGGTTGGCAAGGCCAAGGCAGGTGAGATGGACGATGCAGAATTGTTCGATATCGAAGAAAATTCCTGTCCCGGATGTGGCTCCTGCTCTGGTATGTTTACTGCCAATTCTATGAACTGTTTGAGCGAAGCAATTGGTATTGCATTGCCGGGCAATGGTACTGTCCCTGCTGTTTTTGCGCATAGATTGCGCCTTGCGAAAGATGCCGGGCATCAAGTAATGGAACTCTTACGCAGTGATACCAGGCCGTCCGATATCATGACTGAGCGGGCGTTTCACAATGCTCTAACTGTAGATATGGCGCTCGGATGCTCTACCAACTCCGTACTGCATTTATTTGCAATTGCGCATGAATGTGGTGTTGCTCTCGATCTTAAGCAACTCAACAAGATAAGCGCCAAGACCCCCAACCTTTGTCGGCTTGCCCCAGCGGGCGGTCATCATGTTGAAGATTTATACTACGCCGGTGGAATCCCTGCCGTTATGCGTGAACTTGGCGATCTTTTGTATATGGACGAAAAAACTGTTACTGGTAAAACTGTAAGGGAAAATACTAAAAATGCCCATATAAAAAACAACAACGTGATTCAACGGTATTCTGATATTGGCGGACTCGCGGCGTTGTTCGGTAATTTGGCGCCAAACGGAGCGGTTGTTAAGCGTAGTGCAGTAAGAGCAGAAATGATGGATTTTACCGGCACAGCTCAGGTATACGACAGTGAAGAAGACGCTATTGCCGCCATATACGCGGGCGAAGTCTGCAAAGGCAGCGTAGTGGTAATTCGTTACGAAGGTCCTTCTGGTGGCCCTGGAATGCGTGAAATGCTTGCTCCGACATCAGCAATTGCAGGCATGGGTCTTGATGCAGATGTGGCTCTTATTACTGACGGGCGTTTTTCCGGCGCGACGCGTGGCGCCTCTATTGGACATATCTCCCCTGAAGCGATTGCAGGCGGGTTAATTGCCTACGTGCAAGACGGCGATAAAATCCACATTGATATAAATAATTATTCCATAAAACTGCTCGTATCCGAAGAAGAAATTGCTCAGCGTAGGCAAACCATGAAGATAAAGCAGAATGAAAATCTGCACGGCTACCTGAAAAGATATGCAAAAGCGGTGTCCTCTGCCGATACAGGGGCTATTGTATGCTAACGCTTGACAGAATTTATCAAGCAGCACATACACTCAAGAATGTGGTCAGGAACACGAACTTAATCCCATCCCCGAATATTGCGCCAGATTGCACTCTTTATCTCAAGACAGAGAATTTGCAAATAACAGGATCGTTCAAGGTGCGTGGCGCTTATTTTAAAATGTCCAGGTTAACCGATCAGGAAAAAGCAATGGGTGTTATCGCATGTTCTGCTGGAAATCACGCACAGGGAGTTGCCTTGGCAGCTGAACGTTTGGGTATCAAGGCTACCATCTTTATCCCAAGTGTTGCGCCGCTGTCTAAAATCGAGGCAACAAAACGTATGGGTGCACAAATCGAAATCATTGACGGTGTGTACGATGATGCATACGATGCGGCTGTTGACTTTCAGCAGAAAAGCGGTGGTGTCTTTATCCACCCGTTTGACGATATCGACGTGATTAGTGGACAAGGTACAATTGGTCTTGAAATTTTGGATCAAGTTACAGACTTTGAAGCCGTTATCGTGCCAATAGGCGGTGGAGGGCTTATTAGTGGTGTAGCTTTCGCGATTAAGAAGCTCCATCCGTCCTGTAAAGTTTACGGTGTTCAGGCGGCAGGTGCTGGCAGTATGTACAGTTCATTCAAGGACAAGCAGCGACAAAGCTTGACTGGTGTATCCACTTTTGCGGATGGAATTGCGGTTAAATCTCCAGGGGTTCATACATATGAGTTGTGTGAACAGTATGTGGATGAAATTATCACTGTTTCGGATGATGAGATTGCTACCGCTATTTTAACGTTAATGGAACAGCAGAAACTCGTTACCGAGGGTGCCGGCGCAGTGGCAGTTGCTGCAGTTATGTTTGACAAGCTGCCTATAAAGGGACAAAAAGTGTGTGCGATTGTTTCCGGCGGAAATATCGACGTGAATATTCTCTCACGTGTGATAAACAGAGGGTTGCTTACAACGGGGCGTCTTTCGGAACTCAGAATAGAAATGCTCGACAAACCGGGGCAATTAAACGAGGTCGCTGCGATCATAGCGAGTCTTGGTGCAAATGTTATAAAGGTGATGCACAACCCCGGTGGCGAAAATACAGATATCACAAGTTGCTCTTTGCACATTTCAATGGAAACAAAGAACAAGAGCCACTTTGCGGAAATAAAACAGGCAATGCAAGCGGCAGGATACTCCATCGTGGAGGATTTGATATAAAAGAAAGGGTAGTGGTAGTTTATGCAGCGGATTATTTTTACTGAG
>WQUY01000108.1 GCA_009781855.1 Oscillospiraceae bacterium
ACCAGTTGTTCCGCCAAGAACACGTTGGCAAGGCGAAAGTTGATGCACTGGCACATATGCTGTGCGAAATAAACCCGGAAATTAAAAACCATATCAAGGTTGCCGATCATGGGTATGTGGCGCAGAAATTATCGGGTTATGTATTTCTTTGTGTGGATAATATTGATTTGCGGCGTGAAATAGCAACTGCAAATAAGGACAATCCTTACATCAAAGCAATGTTTGATTTCCGCACACGGCTCACTGATGCACAGCACTATGCGACTGACTGGAGTGATATAAAAATGGTGAAGGATTTTCTTAACTCCATGAACTTCACCCATGAAGAAGCCGCAACGGAAACGCCCGTATCTGCCTGCAACGTAACATTGTCGGTTGCGCCCACAATCAGGGTGATATGCTCCTTGGGCGTTGCCAACTTCGTCAACTTTGCAAAAGGCGCAGGACTGAAAAAGTTTGTCCAAATAGATGCGTTCAGTTTTGTGCTGGACGCATTCTAATTTGCTTGATGCTTGTAATGGATAACTACTTTCGTAGTGCTTCGCGGTAAAACCCGAAGTAACAAATAGCTAGGATGTGGGGTAGGCCCGCTGGTCACCCGTCGAAGGCGCAGGATGAGCTTCAGAAGCTTCGGCAGCTCTGATTGGCTGTGGGGTGCCAGGTCGAAACCTGAACCAGTCCTGAAACATCACGAGTTTATCAGGTGTTCGCCGTATCGAAATCCTCGGGATGGGTCTTGACATCTCCCCGATGAGCTGGGACATCCTCTGGTCATGATGCAACGTCGGCTGTTTTGACTCATGCAGATTACAAGCAATTCATATAGGAAGGAATGGGAATCATGCCATACATCACAGTCAAGCAGCCACCAAAATATTATCAAATGACCTTTGAAGATATTATGGCAGGCATTGATGATTTAAGCAAATATGTAATGCCAAACATAACCAGCACCCGAACGTATTGGGTTGACCATCCGAACTCTCGGCTATTGGAAAATACCCATGTTGATGGGATGATTGGCTTACTTGCGGCATTCAACAAATCGAAGGAAGCTCTGTTCACTGCGGACAGGGCTTCTTTATATCACACGTTCCATATCCCGAAAAGTAGCGGTGGCTTGCGGCGGATTGATGCACCGCAACCGGAATTGATGAACGCTTTGAGGGAGTTAAAAACTCTGTTTGAGACGCATATGTTTGCGTTGTACCATACCACCGCTTTTGCGTATGTGCGTGGGCGCAGCACCATTGACGCAATAAAGCGGCACCAGCGAAATGAAAGCAAATGGTTCTTGAAATTAGATTTTGCTGACTTCTTCGGCAGCACTACACCTTCGTTTGTTATGGCAATGATGTCGTTAATATTTCCATTCAGTGAAATTGTGAAATACAGCGACGGTAGGGATGAACTTCAAAAAGCCCTTAGCCTGTGCTTCCTTAATGGCGGACTACCCCAAGGCACACCAATATCACCGTTTATAACGAACGTGATGATGATTGCCATTGACCACAAAATCAGCAACAGCCTGCGGAACTTCGATAACAGGCGTTTTGTTTACACTCGCTATGCTGACGACCTTCTAATTTCCTGCAAGATTGACTTCGACATGAACTCAGTCCAGCAGTTCATTATTGATACATTGGCGGGTTTTAATGCGCCCTTCACTATAAAGAAGGAAAAAACTCGCTACGGTTCTTCTGCCGGGCGCAACTGGAATCTTGGCTTGATGTTGAATAACGAGAATCAAATAACCATCGGCCATAAAAAGAAGAAGCAGTTTAAGGCCATGCTGGACAATTATATGCGTGACAGAAAATCCGGCATCAAGTGGGAGCTGCATGATATTCAGGTTCTTAGCGGTCTTATCAGCTATTACAAAATGGTTGAGCAAGACTATATCAATTATCTGCTAAACCAGTACAGCGAAAAACATGGGACAGATATTAGGAAGTGTATCAAAGCTGATTTATCAGTACCAGCGGCGGCAACCGTTGGAACGCAATAGCCTTTTGTAATGGATAGTTTGTTGGAAAACAGACGCTTCAAGCGATTCGCTGGAGTATCAAAAAGTTAGAGCGTGGGAGGTGCGGGCTGGAGCAGCGGCTCGGGATCTGTCGTCTTCTGGGCAGGTGAAAGTCGAGGCGGTGCTTTCGAGAATGTTGATAACTACAGGCTTTGCGATTTGCCGCAGCTATTTTATTAACAGTTTCCGATGACTTTCACGAGTCTCCGCCCCAGGATGCCGGCGACGGTCGCCTCTTTCTATGCTTCGTAGATTACAAAAGGAAACTTACATTTACAATGGATTACTTTGATTTATCGAAGTGCTTTGTGGTTTAACCCAAAGTTTCAAAAAGTTAGAGCGAGGGGTGCGCCCTGCGGAGGAGCCATGGCGAGCTGCGTGCACTTGAGGCAGTTTGTGCGGTGGTTTTCCTGATGGACGGCTGACAGGATTCCTTGATTTTACTGGGTTTCTGGAATCCTCATCACCATCTCTACCCGCATCTGCCTGCCGCGGAAGCTGAGTCTCATCCGGTTGAGCTGGCGTTGCTCCTATGAAGATTGTAAATGTGCAGTAAAAATCAATATCCATAATGTATAACCGTATCGGCTTTTAATTCAAGTTTATACGGTGCTTTGAGATGTTATCCAAAGTGCTGAACCTATGAGTGTTGTCGCAAATCCTTAGAGGATCCACAAGGGATCCCACCAGGATTTGCTCTTTTCCAAATCGCCATGCCAACTACAGGATACGAACCGCCATGGTTCTTCCGGCCTGCGGCCTACAGAACCACCGCCGTTCGTATCCTTCTGTTGTCATGCCTCTTTGAAGATTATGGATATTGAAGCAATGCAAAATGAAAACTGGGAGGAATTAAAATGCTTGGAATAGCAATCGTTGTTGTAGCTGTTATTGTGACACCTGTTGTTTTGGCTTGTATCTTTCATTTAATGTTGCGTAGTTCTCTGAACACCAGGGAATATGCAAATGAAACAAAAGTTGGGAGGCTTGTAAGATGAAAACACTTAACCTTACGCATGTAGGCAGAGACAGTTTTGATCGCCCTGTTTATGAATGTGACGGGAAATTCTACGTTGATGTAGACCCACGGAAACATATGCCGGCGAATATTTGCACGAAATTAAATAACGAGTTCGACGGTGAACCTGATTCACCCCTTAGCGCGGATATTGAAATTATATTTATTCCGGCTCGGGATACATGGTGAAAATTTCAAGGAGGTCAGCATGATACGCAAACTTACCGAACACGACATAACCGCTATCGTCGGCACAACTTTCAAAGGTTATGTAATTGAAAAAGCCCGTATAAAATTCGGTAGCTTCACCGATTCCGACCATTACGGAATACTGCTTGGCAAAAGTACGTCAGGGTACGTCACTTGGCAATTTCACTATGATGATGGGGAGTTGAGTGTGTACTGGGGTCACTATATAAACGACCGTGATGCGGCAGTTAAAGACTTCAACACCCGAGACGCAGAAACCCCACCAGAGATAGCGGACAA
>WQUY01000109.1 GCA_009781855.1 Oscillospiraceae bacterium
CGTTACGCTCTATAGCCTAGAATAAGGGCTTTAGGTTAACGAGGATTGCCGCATTTCACACGATATTGATTACCGCAAAATTTTTCTCCGAAAAAGGAACTTTTCTTGCTCAAAATCGTTTATAATTATAATGAAGAAAACTAAATCTACCGAAATAAATATACACCATTTCCGAATGACGAAAGGAGAGCCAAAATGGTAAAAATGAATAACTTATACAGGAAGCTTGTTTCCCTCTGTCTTGCTTTAGTTATGCTTATCGGCATCCAAAGCGGAATGAACACCATTGAAATTTTTGCCACCGAAAGTACCCCTACCATAATCATGGGTGATAATGCCCCCATGACTCGCAATGAATTTTTGGAATGGAGAACCCAAAGAGGCATTCGACATATCAGCATCGAGGGCAGAATATATACCGCAGGCATTTTCTTCGATTGGGCAAATGGGCAATCGTTTGACTATGGAGAGTTAAACGGTGGGATATTGCACGTTACCCTTAGACCGAACACAACTACTCAGAACAATAACGCGCCCAGCCAAGATACTGCCAACACAGTACCTAACCAAAATACACCCCCTGCAAATGAACAAAACACACAGGCAAGCGATGACTCCTCACCAGTCTTATTCACAAGCACTACACCAATACTGTTTTCTTATGACGAGCTAACTGCAATGATAGAATCTGTCCCGCACCAAAACCCATTGGATGTACAGAGCGAAATAATCCTGCCAAACAGACCACTAACCGAATCCGAGCTTGACGCATGGATTGACGAATACAATGAAATGGGCGGCGTAACGGCTTTTGAATTGGCTGTGGTTCGTGAAATAAACCGCGTCAGAGAGCAATATGGCTTGCGCCCTCTTGCATTAGATCCAACGCTTATGATATCGGCACGATTAAAGACGCAGGAGTTTGGAGATTTACAGTATCAAAATCATATCAGTACGGTACATGGCAGACCCGCAGAAGCCGCTCGCATGTTTGGATTTGAGGGCAGTGGTGTATCGGAGGCTTTTACGCAATCGGGTAGCAATGGGACTCCAGAGTTCAGAACCAATGCCGAGAGAGTAGTCGGAGGGATGCTGGCTTCTACCCGTGGGCATAGGGAGATGTTATTAAATCCAAATCTGTATAGCGTAGGCTTTGGAGCTTCATTCTCCCCTAATTCAACAGGACGCAATAACAATATGTCCCACATGTTTTACTTTGTTATAAAGTACGGATTTAATAATTGAAGATTGATAACTGCTTCTTTGGGCGTGTCAAGCTGGATGAATATTTTTCCAGCTTGACACGCCTATTATTATTGTTCTGCCAAAACTTCCATAAAGGCCAGTTCCTCGTCATCCGAATATCCGTAGTGAGCCACCGTATCTACATCTGAATGGTTGAAAAGGTACGTGTGTTCCACATTGAGGTTGCCTTCCGGCCACAAACAACCTACATAATCAAAATGCTCATTTGTATCTGCGGCAAGCTGAAGCCTGCCATAAATCATCAGCTTCTTTTCGCCGTCTTTCAAAATTACGATACTGCCTAATGGTAGTAAATTTTCCATTTCGTCAAGCCTCCTTATATTGTTGGTTTGTCTGTGTGCACCAATGATTCTGCCGTCATGGGAATGTAGGCGCAAGTCAAAAGCATATGAGTCAACATTTTGCCTACAATCAGCTAAATTTTCATTGCTCATTTTTTCAAGCTGTCGGTCAAGATAGTCTATTGCCTGCTGCCGTTGTTTATAGTAACCGCTTCGAGAGATGCTTCCTTGCTTGTCGGCAATTGAAGACAGAATTTCATCTACATCTAATGGCTGTTTATGCGTCATGTAGGTTTCTGAAATTATCAAATGCCGTTTCTCTCCCAAGGTATGATGATTTTTGAGCATTTCAACCAGCCTCTGCGTAAATAGTACCTGGCTGTTACAGGCACCCAGAGCCTTAGCCCCTGCACTTGACACAGACTCCAGTGCAGATTTGCGCCATAATACAGTTCTATACTCTTGAAGAAGTTTCAGCGCTTTACTTCCGCCCATTACTTCCGCCATAAAATTCCTCCTCTCTCGCGGGAAATAAAAAAGCCCCCGAAAGCACTTGAGGTGCGCCGGAGGCTTAAAAGCATATCAATCACAATTTTTCACCTTATCAGTTTAGCACTTTAATAGTTGCCGGTCAATGGAAAAAAAGTCTCACTTGAGTCCACCTTAGTTTCGGCTACTTATTTTGCATGAGCTATTTTGCTGGCCATACCGTTTCCAGCATACCTGCCACTGTTATCAAAGTTACACCGCCCGACTTAGCCTCCTCTTGCAGTTTGTGCGAAAAGCCATTCTTCGCCATGATATAGAAGTGCGTCTTTGTTTGATGGAACAGCTCACTCTTGCGCCTCAAATCATAATAGACATCAGCATCAATATCTGAATTGCTCCATTTACATTCAGCAAATAGTGCTTCATCATTTTTGGTCGCCATAATGTCGATTTCTTCTTGTGAGCGGGTTTTTGAATTTGTACCCCACCATCTGCCGAAGCTACTGACAAAGAAGGGTAGAGCATTTCTTTTCGCCTGCTCGAAAAGCCACTGCTTGCAAATGTCTTCAAATATAAGCCCCATATATGCGTTGAGTTGCGGTACAACTTCATTATCATATACGGCTGCACCCATTCCTACAGTAACAGCACTTGTATTTGTGAATACAAAGCGATACCAGAATCGGAACATATTATCTTCAAGCCTGTAGATGCTTTTTTTACTTGTCTTTTCGCCATATGGATGCTCTTTACTTACCAAGCCCAGTGACATTAGCGATGATAAATACTTGGCACATTTATTGCTCTCCAGCCCTGATTTCGTCGCAATCTCATTTAGGCGTGAAGCCCCTGATGCTATTGACTCAATGATGACATTGTATGTTGAAGGCTCACGCAACTCCTGTTTTATGAGATTAGAAGGCTCTTCAAAAAAATGACCCGAAGGCGATAAAAAGAGGTCTATAACATTGCATCTCACATCTTTGCCCGGATTGATTTTACTTAGATATTCGGGGACACCGCCAGTCACGCCATACAGCACCGCCTTATTAATATCAGTAAACCCTTCAAAGAACGGCAGCGACTCAAAAAATGTAAAGGGCAAAATCTTAAACTGAGCCGTGCGGCGGCCGTACAGAGGGCTTTTATATCCAAGCACCTGATTTTCCATAAAAGACATGCTTGACCCGCAGAGGATTAGCATTATCTTTGAGTCATCCTTGTTATGGTCAATGGCTATTTGGAGCAAAGATGATATTCCGCGATGAGATTCAGCCAGGTACGGGTATTCGTCAATGACAAATACCAGCCTTTCGTTATCAGCCATCTTAAACAGCGAGGACAATGCACTTTCGTAATCCCTGTAAACGGGTGCGTCGTTTGAGCCGCCGATACATCTGCTTAATGAAAGCAGGTTGTCGGCAGAGGTGCTTTCGCTGGCGGCAAA
>WQUY01000110.1 GCA_009781855.1 Oscillospiraceae bacterium
AGTCGTACTCCCCATAGCGGGGATGATACTAACTTTCGTACTGTGTTACGAGTTGATACAGTTAATCATTGAGAAAAACAATCTGCAAGACTTTGACACATTCAACATTTACAAGTGGATTTTCAAAACTTTCGTTGCCGTCTTTATCCTCACTAACACATTTAATATCGTGATGGCGATTTTCGATATGGCACAGAGCGTAATCAATTCGAGTGCCGGACTTATCACAGGCAGTACAGACCTCGGAAGCCCCGAAATGATGGCGGCTTTGGAGGCAACTATGCAAGATATGGGAATTGGCGAATTGATGGGCGTTTGGTTGCAAATTCAGCTTATCGGACTTGCCATGTTTATCATGTCAATCGTCATTTTCATTGTAGTCATAGGGCGTATGCTGGAAATCTATTTGACAGTTTCCGTTGCCCCAATCCCATTGGCAACTATGGTAAACCGTGAATGGGGCGGCATGGGTAATAACTATCTCAAAGCCCTGCTTGCCGTAGCGTTTCAAGGTTTCCTTATCATGGTGTGTGTCGCTATCTACGCTGTTTTGGTTGGAAGCATATCAACCGCCGCAAATATCCACGTTGCGATATGGACGGTCGTTGGCTATACAACGCTTCTTTGCTTCATGCTCCTAAAAACTGGAAGTTTGGCAAAGACAATATTTTCAGCGAGTTAGGGGTAGTTGAGCGGTGAGCAGTATTCGGCAATGAAAAATGAAGTGGATTTAACCATTATATTATGAAAGGAAGATTTTATTGGATAACAACTTAACCATGAAAAACTTTACCCCGCTTGCACTTTTGAGAAAACGTGTTGAGCAAAACTACGCCGATTTTAAGGCAGAAATGCTAATCGGTGATGAAGAATATATTTTTGATATGGCACACATGATAGCCGCCGTCAAAGATACCTACGAGCAAATGACCAGCGACAGCGACTATCTTGATGATGGCGATGCTGAAATTCTTTTGAGGTTCTACAATCCGCTTGAAATGGTTGCGGATTTTTTGCAAGAGCGACAAGCGGGCTGTCCTGTAGATATAAATGATGCACTCATTGGGCTTTATGGTACGGAAAATCTTGAAGAAAGCTATATCACGATGGATTTTGCCGAGGAATTAGCAGAAAAATACGGCGATGATGTCCGTGTCAGAATTGCCCTGCTTCTTGAAACGATTGAAGCTGGCGAGCGTTACCTACAACTTATGAAATTAGCAGACTTGCCCGATATGGGCGAGTTTTGCGATAACGGATTTTTCATCTTTGAGGATGAGGATGATGGGGAGGGCTGTTTCTGATTCATCCCCTCAAAGTGGTTTCACTATATGACGGCGTATCTTGCGGGCGTTTAGCCCTTGAAAAAGCGGGATATGCCGTTTCTCATTATGAAGCATTTGAATTTAACAAATCTGCAAGGGCAATAAGCCGTTACCGCTATCCCCATATTGTACACCACGGCGATGTGCTGGATGCCGATTTTCGGCAGTTTATCGACTATGACATTGTGATGGGCGGCTCTCCGTACATTTTTTGGAGTGCCGCAAAGCAAAATCAAGAAGTGGACAAAGACGGCATGGGCTGGAAATTGTTTATGCGGTTTGTGGATGCGATATGGCAGATACAGCCACGATATTTTCTATATGAGAATATCGCCGCTATGCCCAGCAACATCAAAGAATTTATCTCTGATGAATTGGGATGTGAACCTATCCCTATAAACTCCGCTCTCGTATCGGCTCACAATCAAAATCGGCTTTACTGGACGAATATTGAGGGTGTAGCCCAGCCGTATGACAAAGGCATTTTACTCAAAGATATATTGGATTGCGGCTTATCCCCTCTCGATAAAATCAACCTCGCAGATAGCGATTATATACTCCGTAAGTTGTCAGTAGTTGAAGCGGAACGCTGTCAGACCATGCCCGACAACTATACGGCTTTTGGCATTGATGATAGCGGAAAGACTGTCAACATCAGCAATTCCCAGCGTTACAAAGTTATCGGCAATGGCTGGACTGTTGATGTCATCTCCCGCATTTTGAGCCACATGAATGGAGGTGATTTTTAGTGGCTTATGTTCAAATCCCCAAAGATTTAACAAAGGTCAAAACCAAGCTAATGCTGGGCTTGACCAAAAGACAGATTGTTTGCTTCGGCACGGCGGCACTTATCGGCGTTCCTGTGTTTTTCGCAACAAGGGGCGCACTCGGCAACTCAACCGCAATTCTTCTGATGATGGGGCTTATGCTCCCTGCTTTCTTCATGGCTATGTACGAAAAAGACGGACAGCCAGCAGAAAGAATACTTTTTAATATTCTCCGATGTCGGTGGTTCTTCCCGCCGAAACGCCCATATAAAACTGAAAATTTCTATTCCATTATCGAAAAGGAGGGTCGAATTTTTGACAGCACCGAACAACCACAAGACCAAAAAGCAACAAAATCAAGAAAAACGGCTGGGGCAAAACGTGCGACAGCAACAGGCAAATAAAAAAGCTGTTCGCAAATCAAACAGTTCCAATCAACGCAAAGGCACAGCCGCTCCTGCACAAAAGCAAGGCGGTATCAAAAATACGCTGATGCAAAAATTGTTTGGCGTTAAGACCGCACCACAGACGGCACAGCAGTCATTACCCTACCATGAGATTTACAAAGATGGCATCTGCCGTGTCAATGAAAAACTGTACACCAAAACAATCACTTTTGGCGATATAAATTATCAACTGGCACAGAATGAGGATAAAACGCAAATCTTTGAGGGGTATTGTGACTTCCTCAACTATTTTGACAACACAGTATCTGTTCAACTTTCCTTTATAAACAAGTACGGAAACATGAGGGATTTTGAAAAAGCAATCAGCATCCCCGAACAAGATGATGCTTTCAACTCCATCCGTACCGAGTATGCCGAGATGCTAAAAAACCAGCTTGCCAAAGGCAATAATGGTTTGGTGAAGATGAAATATATCACTTTTGGCATTGAGGCGGCTAATCTTAGAGAAGCAAAGCCACGCCTTGAACGTATCGAAACCGATATTATCAACAATTTCAAAGTATTAGGGGTAAAAGCCTTTCCGCTCAATGGCATAGAGCGGCTTGCCGTGCTTCACGGACAGCTACACCCCGATGGCACGGAAAAGTTACAGCTTGAATGGGCTGACTTGCCAAAAACAGGCTTGAACACAAAGGATTATATTGCTCCGACTTCCTTTGACTTCCGTGATGGCAAGACTTTCAGAATGGGTACAACCATAGGGGCGGCAAGTTTTATACAGATAATCGCTCCCGAACTGACGGACAGGCTTTTGGCTGACTATCTCAACATGGATAATGCCGTTACAGTCAATATGCACATCAAGTCTATCGACCAAATGGAAGCTATCAAAACCATCAAAAGGAAGATTACAGACCTTGATGCGATGAAGATAGCCGAGCAGAAAAAGGCGGTAAGGGCGGGATACGATATGGACG
>WQUY01000111.1 GCA_009781855.1 Oscillospiraceae bacterium
AGATAATCAAATTCTCAAAGGAAAGCTTAAAGTTTTAGTTGAGAAAGTTGAGGAATATCGCTCAACCGAAGATGCTATGCGAATGGCATTACTCACAGCACAACGAATGGGCGATGAAATTACCAAAGAGGCAAACAGAACCAAAGATGAGTTGCTTAAAAATGCCACGGCCGAAGTAGAAGGCAAGTTAGCTGAAATAGAAAAGCGTACCTCGGAAGAAGAACAGCGATTGGTGCTTGCTACTGCGGAAACAGCAAAGTTTCTTGAGCTTTCGCAGGCCATTGTTCGCAAGCATGCGGAATTTCTTGACAAGCTGGACGCTACACGCAACGCCGTAGCGCCACAGAGCACTCCTGTGCAAAAAGCGAAAAAGGCTACTAAGCCCGGAGCTGTTAATTCTGCGTCTCTCCCTCGCACCGCTCGACCACCTGCTCCCGCTCCTGCGCCGCAGGTCTCCGAGTCGGCACCTGACGATGAAATCTCCGGTATTGCTGCTCAAATCGGCTCTGCTGTCGAAAAAATAACTAATTCTACCCCGGCTTCGTACCCAATCTCAGCGGACACACAAGCAATCGATGATCCTCAGCCCACACTATTTTCCGACAATGATGATGGCATGAAGCTCTACTCTGCCGGAGTGGATGAGGCTCCCATTTCTCCCAGACCTAAGTTTGATTTTGACGACCTCAAATTTGGTGCAAACTTCGACACTGATGATTAGGGTTTAGCCACACAGCTTTGCTAAATCGATAATCGAGTAGTTCCACGATCGTCCACGGACTGGTCATAATGGTATCATTTGTTAAAATGAACCGTCTTCGGCCAGTCTCTGTAAATTGAAAGGATACTTTTATTCATGTCCCAAGATTATAATGCCACAATATCTCTGCCAAAAACTGAATTTCCAATGCGTGCCGGGCTACCCAAAAGGGAGCCTGAAATGCTTAAATCCTTTAATGAAAAAAAGATTTACGAAAACTTAATGAAGAAAAATGCCGGGAAGCCGACATATATTCTGCATGACGGACCGCCTTATGCAAATGGCGATATCCATCTCGGTCATGCGCTTAACAAGATTCTTAAAGATATCATCGTTCGTTACAAGAATATGGCGGGTTATCTGGCTCCGTATACGCCGGGTTGGGATACGCATGGTATGCCAATAGAAACTGCCATTATAAAGAAAAATAAGCTCGACAGAAAAAAAATGTCGATTCCTGAGTTTCGCAATGCTTGTCATGACTTTGCTATGGATTATATTAATAAACAGCGAGAGCAGATGAAGCGACTTGGAGCTATCGGCGATTGGGATAACCCCTATATAACTCTGGATCCTGTCTTTGAGGCAGAAGAAGTTCGTGTTTTTGGTAAAATGTATGAAAATGGCTATATTTATCAGGGTTTAAAACCTGTATATTGGTGTCCCCATGACGAAACTGCGCTTGCAGAAGCAGAGATTGAACATTCCGACGACCCTTGTAGTGCAATATACGTTAAGTTTCGCATTAAAGATGATAAGGGTTTGCTCAGCGATATTCCAAACTCCGAAAATGCAAGCATTTTAATCTGGACAACAACTGCATGGACGTTGCCGGGTAATCTGGCTATCAGCCTTGGCCCTGATATTGAGTATGCATTTTGTAAGGTTGGCGAAGAAATTTTTATCGTTGCAACTGAGCTTGCAAAAACTGTTTTTGAAAACGCCGGTATAGATAATTATGAAATACTAAAAAAACTCCCCGGCAAAGCTTTTGAGCATATGACAACACAACATCCTTTGTTTGACAGAGAGTCGCTTGTTATCATTGGTGACCACGTCACAGTTGAAGCCGGTACCGGTTGCGTTCACACTGCTCCCGGACATGGTGTTGACGACTTTAATGTTTGCCGTAAATATCCTCAACTAGAAATGTTTACCCCCGTTGACCATCGTGGCATAATGACCGTTGAGGCTCATCAATATGAGGGTCAGCACTACTCCAAAGCCGTCCCGGTAATCATTGAAGATTTGCGTACCTCCGGCACTCTTTTCGCTGAAGAAAAGATTATACACTCATACCCGCATTGCTGGCGTTGCAAAAACCCTATAATCTTCCGTGCGACAAAGCAGTGGTTTGCTTCTGTTGATGCAATAAAAGACACTGCCATCAAAGCTTGCGAAGAAATAGAGTGGCTTCCGACATGGGGCAAGGATCGCATGATTGCAATGCTTATTGAGCGTTCTGACTGGTGTATTTCTCGCCAACGACATTGGGGTCTTCCCATTCCTGTCTTTTATTGTGCGTCTTGTGAAGAGCCTGTATGCACCCCCGAAACAATTGATAATGTTGCAAAACTTTTTGCCGAGAAGGGCTCGAATGCGTGGTATGAAATGGATGTTTCAGACCTTCTTCCAAAAGGATTTGTCTGTCCTCACTGTAGCGCAAACGATTTCGAGAAAGGCTCGGATTCTCTTGATTGTTGGTTTGACTCCGGCTCAACACACGCCGATGTACTAAGTTCCGGACGTTATCCTAATCTGACTTTCCCTGCCGACTTGTACATAGAGGGTGGCGATCAATTTCGTGGTTGGTTCCAGTCATCTATGCTTACAAGTATTGCCGTCAACGGCGTTGCTCCTTACAAACGCTGCATTACGGTCGGTTGGACTGTCGATGCAACCGGTAAAGCAATGCATAAATCGCTTGGCAACGCAGTGTCCCCCGATGAATTTATAAGGGATTACGGTGCTGATGTTCTCAGATTATGGGTCGCATCAACCGATTATAGAAACAATGTGAGCCTATATAAAGAGATAGCTAAGCAGCTTTCTGAAATTTATCTGAAAATACGTAACACAGCTCGCTTCATTCTCGGCAATCTCAGCGACTTTGACCCGAACAAGCAGGTTGCTTATGAAGATTTATCAGATTTAGATCGCCTTGCTTTATCAAAATTAAATCAACTGGTAAAAACCGTAAGAACTTCTTACGACAAGTATGAATACCACCCCATTTACCACGCTGTCCACAATTTCTGTACAGTGGATATGTCAAATCTCTACCTCGATATCATTAAAGACACTCTCTACTGTGATGGTGTCGATAGTGTTTCCCGCAGAGGTGCTCAGACAACCATGTATATTATTCTTGACGCATTAGTTAGGATTCTTGCACCGATACTTGCTTTTACTTCTGAGGAAATTTGGCAAGCGATGCCTCACCATAGCGGTGTCGATGTTGATAGCGTTTTATATAATCAAATGCCTGAGTTTAATAATGACTATGTTCTTTCAGCAGAGCAAGAAGCTTATTGGGACAAAATGTTACGTCTTCGGACTGATGTCTATAAAGCTTTGGAAATTGCTCGTGCAGATAAGGTAATCGGGAAATCGTTAGACGCAGACGTGTCGCT
>WQUY01000112.1 GCA_009781855.1 Oscillospiraceae bacterium
ACGCAATTCTCTATCCCCGATAGATGCAGGAGCAGCATTAAGCCCTCCTGTAGCTTCGCCTTGTGCGCAAAAATGTTTTGCAACAACATCCACACCGGAATCAATGCAGCCCGATACAACAGCATCTGCCATAACAGAGCATAAATATGGGTCTTCACCGAAACATTCCTCGCTACGCCCCCATCTTGGATCACGCAACACGTCTAATACCGATACGAGTGCTAAATCCGCACCTTGCGAGCTCACTTGTTGACCTACTACATTAAAAGCACTTTTCACTAAATCCGTATCAAATGTTGCACCCATCGCAAGACACACAGGCAGTAAGTAACCATCCAATGCCTGATGACCATGAGGACATTCGGTACTCATCAATGTTGGTATGCCAAAACGCGAGGCTTCAATCACTTTTTTTTGCACAAGGTTATATGCCTTTGCTGCAAGCCGCGCCGGTATCCCATTCTCTACAGTTCTGGCTGACCAAGGATCAGCACGAAACAAACCGTACAAAACACCCAAACCACCCCAACGGTTTAACTCTTTTTCAAATTCCTCTGTGAATCTAAAGTTTTCATTGTCGCGTTCATAAATACCAAAGCCATAAAGCCGCTGATTAAGTTGCCCTACTTTTTCTGCAATAGTCATACGCGAAAGCAAATCCTTTGCCCGTTCACGCGGCGGCAATGATGAATTACGAAATAATTCCATTTGAAACTCCTTCTTTCATTTAACCAATGGGTTGTCGCTAAATGCACAACAACCCCTTTAGTATAGCGCGGTTGTATGGTGTAAAATCGCGAGAACTCAGAATCTAGTAAAAAGATGATTTGATTATCACACCGTTAATGTCGAAATCGGAACGACATTCACACCGTCAGGTCTGCGATGTGCAAAGCCGTTGCCCGTGATAACGGTCAGCGTTGTTGGTGGCTTCATCTTGTCCGTATCAATCTTATCCGCAAACGTTAGCAAACTCTTCACAGCCTCGTCCACAGCGCCAATGCCGAGCTTAACTTCAAATGCGCCCCATGTACCATCGGCATATTCCAAAACGGCGTCAATCTCCAACCCTCTTGAATCACGGTAGTGATATAGACTTGCACCCAAAGCCTCTGCGTATACCTTCAAGTCTCGGATAACAAGAGATTCAAACAGCAAGCCAAAGTAGTTCAGGTCTGCTATCAGCTTATCTGTGGATAGCCCTAACGCACCAACCGCCATCGAAGGATCGGCGAAATGTCGCTTGGGTGCCTTGCGGAGCATATCAGATGAGCGTATATGTGTGTTCCACGCCGGTAAATTATCTACTGCAATCAGCTTCTCCAGAGCGCCAAGGTACTCCGCGACAGTATCGGTATCCAAATCAGCATCGCTCCCGCCTGTATCTTTGGCAAGTACAGCGATAGAAGCTTCGGTAGAGATATTTCGGGCGATTGACTGTAGCAAACGCTTCACCTTATAGGGGTCACGCCGCTTATCAGATACACGGCTGAGGTCAGCTTCGGCAATCATAGAAACATAGTCACTGACAAATCGAAAGCCTTCCGCAGCACTCTCGCCGATTAGCCCCGGCCACCCACCGAGCGTGATTTTTTCAGCAACTTCACCCAGATCAAATTTTACATCTTCTGATAGAGGAGCTTCGTTTTTGAACAAAGATGCAAGACTCACCTCCCCGGTTGACCACCCTTTTTCAAATAGAGACATTGGGCGCATTCGTATCACAGAAAATCTCCCTGCGCCGGAATGTCGCTTGGTATCATCATCCGGCGTGGCAGAGCCGGTCAGAATAAACTGACCTTTCCTTTTCCGCTCATCAACCTCACGACGCACATAGTTCCATATCTCGGGATAGGTTTGCCATTCGTCAAGCAGACGTGGACTGTCACCCGCAAGCACCAGTTTGGGGTCAATCCCCATTTTGATTTCTATTTGCTTATCTGTATCAAAGTGTGCAACGCTATTTGCCACTTGCTTTGCCATCTCCGTTTTCCCACAGCCTTTCGTTCCCTCAATGAGAACCGCCCCGGAACTGTTCAGACGCTTTTCAAGCATTTTGTCCATAAACCGCTTTTGATATTTCATGTTGACTCTCCTTACTCACTTGACTCAGTATATCATCCCAATCGGCGGTTTGCAACTGTTTCAACCCGTGATTTATGAATAATTCAATCGGCTATTTGCGCAAGACCAAACCCGCAATTTGTAAAACGCTCAATAAATTGCTCATCCGCTTTTGTGGTAGCGCTATTTTCAATTGTTACACTCAAGCCAATCAATTAACCAAGGGGTTGTTGCAAAATCCGCAACAACCCCCTTCAGTATACCATAGATTATGATTTCGCTCAGTTAAAAACTATCTGCTTGCGAAGAATTCATCTAATTGTCTATTCAGTTCTGCTAGAACATCATCAGCACCGACAGCCCTTAGTGCCTCAAGATATGCAGGAACTGCTGTTTCTGGGTTCATAGCGCCAACCGTTAGATGTTCGCGGAATTCATCAACAACAGCTCGCATTGCAGCAAACTCTCGAGCAACCGGCTCATTGTCAAATACAAATCCTGCAAAAGCAGTACCCACGCCAAGTTCATTGTAGGCACGGAAACCATCTATGTAATCAGCACCATCAGTATATCTTGGAGTCAGCATGAAAACATTACCCATGCCAAAGCGCCATGTAGCCCACGGACCTGCATCACGTGCATCTTGGTCAGGTACAATAAGACCATTAGCATCAGCATTCCAATGAACACCTTCAACGCCTTCTGTCAAAAGAACAGTAAGTTGGTTGTCTGTATACCATGCATTCATGAACTGCACTGCAGCTTCCGGATTTTGCGAATAAACAGACACAGCAAACCCTGAGCCTGCGGCTGACATCGTTGATACTATCGGAACTCTTGAAAGCGGCACAAAGCGGACATCAAAATCGCGCCTTGCTTGTTCAGTCGCTGTGTGACCATACGCATATTGTCCTGTTGAAAAGATAAAGTTACCTTCTCTGAGTTCTTCTCCTCTGTCAATTGCATCATCGCCAATTGCCAATCGCGGATCAACATAACCTCTTTCCCAGAATTCATGGGTTCTTTCCAATACAGCAAGGAAGTCATCGTTTTCTACTTGCAAAGTAACTTCAGGACGTGCAGGTTGAGATGGATCGTTCGGATCAAATGGGAACATAAATACATCAAGACCTGTTAGGTCGCCGTCTGTATTTGAAAATTGTTGTACCCAGTTGCCGGCTTCAAGCATAACAGGATAGAAGTCTGCGCCATACATTTCTTTTGCAGCTGCCAAAATTTCATCAAAAATAGGAT
>WQUY01000113.1 GCA_009781855.1 Oscillospiraceae bacterium
ACAAGAACTGATCACGATTATGGCGCGGGGAGAACGCGCTTTGATCTCGCTTATTTTGTTTTCAAGCTTTTCCATGCCTCCGAATACGACTTCGGCCTCACCGATTTCAGTACACTCAATATCTGGTGTAAGCGAGACTGCTTGCAGTGCGCCCTGTACGCGCATGGTGCGTAGGCCTGTATGCGTAATGGTTTGGTGGGTGATGTACGCGCAGTTTTTGGGCGAATGCGCCAGACTTACAGCTCCTTTTATATGCACGCAGACCCCCATTGCGCCATTAAAAGCGCAGCCATGAAGCGGTTCGCTGCGCATCACATTTTTTGAGTAATAGTGTGCATGGTCTGCTTGCGCGATATGCTGCGGCGCAACGGATTTTGGAGCGCAAGCGATTGCGGCATCTGCTGTAGGTGTGTATGGCGTGCATGGTGTGACATTTTTTGATGCACTTCTTGCAAATACAATGTCTTCCAGCTGATCACTTTCAAGTGGTTTGGCTTCGTGCAACTCATGGACACCGGATGCGATGGCCTGTGCCAGATCAATAAAGATATTGCTCACATCGTGATTTGCATCATGTGCGACAACCGTTGTTTTGAGGAGTTCTGATTCGGAAAATATCTCGCTTCTGGGTATTTGGGCACATACTGGAAGCGAAACAGCCTCGGCAAAGCGGGCGACATATTCATCTTCTCCCGGGATATTGCGCTTGTTGAAAATGATGCCTGCAATTCTGTGTTCATAATTGTCAAAGTTGCGCACACCCCGCAGGATATTGTTCGCCGCGTAAAGCGACATGAATTCGCCGGATGTAACGATAAAAACGGCATTTGCATATTCACTGCGTATCGGAACGGCAAAGCCGCCGCATACGACATCGCCCAGCACATCGTAAACGATGTGGTCATAATTATCTTTGAGGTTGAAGCGGTCAAGCAGCTCAAATGCACTGATAATGCCCCTGCCTGCACAGCCCACGCCGGGTTCAGGGCCACCGGCCTCAACACATCCGATTCCGCCAAAGCCGTGAAACAAAATCTCATCCAATGTATAGTCCGATGGATTGGTAATACGCATGTAATCAAGCGCTGTTGTTACTGCCGCACCTTGTGTCAACAAGCGAGTTGAGTCATGCTTCGGGTCGCAGCCGATTTGTAGCACACGTTGTCCAACGACCGAGAGTGCGGCGGACAGATTTGCGCATATGGTAGATTTGCCTATGCCGCCTTTTCCATAGAAGGCAATTTCTCTCATATCCTCGATTCCTTTCTTTTGTAAAAGATATTAAACCTTAAACCCCAGGGCAAAGCCCGGGATCATGTGCTGCCTATTGCAGTACCAATGACTGTTGTGTTTATTGGAAGTAATCAGGATAAACCACTGTCGCAATTTCTCTGAGCCCATTTATAATATTATGATTTGCGCGATTGACATAATTTGTAGTGACCTGAAATACATCGTCGTTTTGCACAGCCGTAATTGCCCCCCAACCCGGCCTGCGCACAATATCCTCTACCGGGTCATCAATGAAATTTACTGATGTAATGATTACATCGGGGTTTTTATACAATACAATCTCATCAGCAACGCCCACCCAGCCATCCTTATCCGCAAAGATATTCTCGGCACCTATAAGCTCTATCATTTCGTGTATGAAAGTATTCGTCCCTAAGCTCCACATGGTCGGAGCCGGAGAAATTTCAAAATATACAGTCCTGGGTTCGGTAATGGTGGCAGCAATTTCCCTAATCGCGTCCAATTCGGTTTGCATATCTGAAATAATATCTTCACCCATATCATGTGCGTCCATTACAGCGGCAAGAAATCTGATATCTTCCATAATTGCAGCGATGCTCGTGCTTGTTGGGACATAAACTATTGAGATGCCTGCATCCGAGACCACGCGCAGAGGGTTATCGTCATCACGAGCTCTTGTCAAACCTGTGACGAAAATAATATCCGGATTGAGGTCGATGAGAAATTCTGCGTCAATGAGCAATAATTCAAGCGTAGCGACGCCTTCAGAAAGACCCGGAATACCGTCTGAAAATCTGTCCGCAGCGATGATTTCATCTCCAAATCCAAGTGCTACGAGTATCTCGGTGTTGGATGGCCCTATTGATATGATGGTGTTTATCTCATCGGGCAAAGTGATGGCAAAGCCCTCTCGATCGACATCGGGGCGGTTTCTTGATTCTTGCACCGGAGGTTCAGGTGCTGGCGCAGGTAGAGCTTGGGTATCCACAGGCGGTGCTGCTGTTTCCACAGGTGGCGAAGATGTTTCTGTGGGTGGTGTTGGCAAAGGTGTTGGAGCAGGATTATTGTTGCCGCCACATGCCGATAAAGCAAACAAGATCATCACGAGTCCGAAAAAAATGCACAGGGTTCTTTTCATTTGAGTTCCTCCTAAGGCAGTGTGGACATGAGTCCAAAACGCCAATATTTTGGCAGAATTTCCGCCATACTTCGTTAAATTTCCTTGCCATAAAGCAATTATGCCTGCTGAAATTCGCCTCGTCTGACGAAAATTTCGCTCAAAATCCGTGCATTTCAACTCATGGCCACACTACCTAAGGTTTTGTATGTAATGGTTTTATGCCAATGGTTGCGAGTCATAGGGGCGATGGTTGTGGTTTTTGCAAAGAAAAATCCCCATCCATAACGCCTACACGTTTATGAATCGGGATAATACATCGTAAAACTGCCAATGTTGCTAACGACAACAATCTGCAAAGGGTAGGGCAGTTGTCGCTGCCATACCTCGCTTACGATAACTATATGTCCCATGCACTGTGAGACCGATACAGTAACGGCAAAGGCCGTTGAAATGAGGCAGGTTTTCCGACTGAGACATCATTGCAAAAGTTTCCCCTTCTCAGACACAAAATGCATCCAATGGTTGTTTTGGAAAAACGTGAAACTTTACTCGTCAACACGGCAACAGGATTGTTCAGGATTTTCACCCGATTCCCTATTATCATATAGTTTGCACCTTCTTGCGAGGGTTTGCAGCAAATATGCACCACATTTCATCAGTATTTAATTTGTGCCGATTGTATCATATCTTTAAATCAATTGTCAAGAAAGCGCTCTTTTTGGACGGTGTCAAGTTGTTCTGGGTAAATCCACGCTAAAAAGTTTAGCTGACGTTTCTTAGTTTACCCAAAGCATCTAAAGCGACTTTGGATCCGGTAGTTTTACCGGATATTTTGTTATCA
>WQUY01000114.1 GCA_009781855.1 Oscillospiraceae bacterium
CGCTGAATACCATTCCGCTGGTCGGGCAATCAAAAACCTCGGAAGGATTTTTGTGGGCAAAGAGCCTATCCCGGATATCAAGCCCAATGGTAAGTTGGCAAAATTACTACAAGCTCCGATTCGTTCTGAAATTAAGAGCTTGAAACGCTCTCTTGCTCGAACCAATAAAGCCATAGCTCAGATTGGCAAGTTGGAAAAGGCTGCGGAACAACGTGTGGAGCGCAGCCGACCATCTGTCATTGATGCGATGAAGCGGCACAAAGAGGAAAAATCCCAACCAAAGCTGGAGATAGCTGTTGCTAAGAAAACAAAAACAGCGGGTCAGGAGCTTTAGTCATTACAATGCTATTTCTATCAATCTATTCCCTACACGAAGCCTTGTCCATTATTGGATGAGGCTTTGTTTATTTAGGGACAAAATTTATTACATGGAAGGGGTGATTTATGAGTGCCACGAGGACACGATAACCGACCACGTAGTCCATCTTCTCGAAAACCACCAGAGGGTTTTAATGAGCGTAACGAAACTCTGCTTGATGCTGGTAATGAAGATTTAGACCTTCGGGCTGGTCAGCATCGATTGGAAATGGGTCGTAGCCCAAGAGATGCGTCATCATCTGTCAATGAAACTATTGCCAGATATAAGAAGACCCAAGCACAGAAATTCTCCGACCAAACGCCGGAAGCGCGTGAGGCACGAAAAAAGGCACAAAGCATGGATACGCCTGCAACAGACGCATTTCAGTCATATTGGGATTCGGCTGGGGACTTACCCACACTCGATACTGATGCCCCATTTGGCGCCGGTGATCAAATCAAGCGTGGAGGTAAAGGGAACAAAAATAAAGCTAAAAAAGACGCATTGGACAAACTTAATTCCGCGGATGACGATGCTGCCCTCCATGCTGAGACGGAATTTTTCGCCGAAGCTGATGGCAGCAGAAAAAAGAAACAGTCACATGACCATTCGCTCACGGAAGCGCAGCCAAAATCAGAAGCACCGCTGGATGGCGAAACTTCTGTAAAAGACGGCACTCTGTTGCATGATAGAGGGTCACGTCTTACACATGAGCGGTCAGGGCAATTACAACATAAACGGTCACAGGCGAAACAAGCTGATTCGGTGCGCCGTAAACCGTCTTATAAAGATGACACTGCATATGCACCACATGAGCCTGACAATGCGCAGGGTACTGATAACACTTCCGGCAGAAATGCAATCGAAGGTATAGGCTCTGTCATTACAGGGGACAAACATTCTGTAATTGAGCCAATAGATGGCAAACATGGCGGAATTGATTCAGATTCTACACCGAAGCCAAGCGATGCCGGTCATGGCAGTGAGCGAAGCAGCCACAAGAAAGACAGCAAGCTAAAATTTGAGGATGATGCTGATGCATCTATTGAAGCGCCTGACCATACAAAATCCCGCAAAAAGATGGAAAAGGCACAGCACAAAGCTGAACGCTCATCCGGAAAATTGCAGACTGCACAGGACAATCTTCCTAAAAAGCGCAAGCTCCGCATGAATAAGGAGTTCGACCCCGAAAAAGGCAAAATGAAACCTCGGTTGCGCTTTGAGCAGGAAGTCAAAACCCAGCGAGAGCATATAAAAGGGCCGGTTGTCACAAGACCGTTAAAAGCCGGAGCTAATGCCGCTATTGGCTATGCCCATACAAAAGTTTTTCAGGTTCAAGAGGAGAATGTTGGCGTAAAAGCTGCCCATAAAGGCGAAATGCTTGCCGAGGGTGGCCTTCGTTATGTTCATCGCCGCATCAAGACAGCACCGTACCGCAGAGTTGAGAAACTACAGGCAAAAACTACAAGGCTCAACGTCAATGCTGCCTACCGCAAGGCTTTGCATGATAATCCCGAACTTAGGAAAAAGCCACTATCACGTATGCTCCAAAAGCGGCGCATCAAGCGGCAGTATGCAAAAGCAGCGCGGGATGCGGGTCGAGGTGGCAAACTAGCCGTTAAAGGCATTGCAAAGGTAAAAGTTGTAGTCAGTAAACTTGCAGCCAAAACCGTAGCTGCGTTGGCAAGCCCTAAAGTATTACTTGTTGTTGGAATTATTGCTCTAATAGTCATCCTCATTTCCGGCTTGGTCACTGCCTGTTCCAGTGTATTTTCAGGTGTCGGTCAATCTGTTGCTGCTCTAAGTTATCTTGCAGAAGAAGAGGACATTGACGATGCGGCATTGTTTTATTCTGAGCTTGAGACTGATTTGGAGATGCTTATCGATAATGTACAGACGGACTGGCCGGGATTTGATGAGTATCGATTTAACATTGACGCAATCGGACATAACCCTCTTATGCTGATGGCTTATCTCACAGCAGTTCATCGTGATTTTACTTTTGCGGAGATTGAGGCTGTCCTTCGGGAAATATTTGCGGAGCAGTATAATCTTGCAATTGTGCCGGAGGTTGAAATTCGGACACGGACAGAATCGCGCATTGGAGCTGGGCTTGATAGATATGGAAATCCCTATACTTACACTTATATAGTTGAAGTTGAGTATGAATGGCATATTCTCAATGTTACCTTGACATCTCGCCCATTCTTTGAAGTTATTAATGAACGTATGAACAGCGAACAGCGTCAGCATTATACTCTACTTATGCAGAGTCTTGGGTTGCGGCAGATTGTCGGCAGTCCTTTTGATTTTAACTGGCTGCCATTTGTAAGCAGTCATTATGGTTGGCGTGTACATCCAATAAATGGAGGCAAAGACCGTCACTTGGGGATAGATATTGCTGTTCCAACAGGCACTCCGATACTAGCGGCACATGGCGGCACGGTCACCTTCGCCGGTAACATGGGAGGCTATGGTCTTGTAGTCTTTATTAACGATGGCAATGGCATTGAAACCAGATACGCACACTGTGACACAATCCTTGTAAGTGAAGGGCAGACGGTGGAGGCTGGTGACATTATTGCTACGGTCGGCAGTACAGGCGATAGCACGGGACCGCATCTTCATTTCGAGATAATAAGAAATGGACGGAATCTCAATCCACTATTCTTCGCGTTAATTGGGGACGGAAACAGTGTCAACGGCGCAGCTAACAGACCGAACTTCGGCTTCCCCGGCATTGCGCTGGACGATGAACAGTTCGCAGCATTGATTGCTGAAGCGGAGCGTCATCTTGGCACACCATACGTTTGGGGAGGTTCAAAGCCGGCACA
>WQUY01000115.1 GCA_009781855.1 Oscillospiraceae bacterium
AAGGATTCAGTTGAAAAGTTTCTGATTGACACACTGGCAAAGTTCCATGCACCATTCAGCATAAAGCCGGAAAAAACTCGCTACGGTTCATCCGCTGGCCGCAACTGGAATTTGGGGGTCATGCTGAACAGTGACAATCAAATCACCATCGGGCACAAACGCAAGAAGCAGTTTAAGGCTATGCTGGACAATTATATGCGCGGCAGAAAAACAGGCAACCTTTGGGATAGACAGGAAATTCAGGTGCTTGGCGGTCTAATCAGCTACTACCGAATGGTAGAAAAAGACTATATTAATTATGTGCTTCGACAATACAGCGAAAAACACGGCGTTGATATTGAGCAGGCAATTAAAGCCGATTTGAAAGCTGGCTTAACAGCGTAATAAAAAATCATGTTTGTAATGGATAATTTTATCCTTGATAAAATGCTTTGAGGTTTAACCCAAAGTTTCAAAAAGTCAGAAGGTGGGGTGCGCAGCGAGGGCGCACGCAGGGTAGTCGACATCGCATCAAGCCGGGCTGATTTCAGGATTTACGATTTCGATTAGGAAGATAACCCTGAACTTCACCGGCATCCAAGTGGTCGAAGCCACCGTTGTAGACTATAGTCTACAGGCCTCATTTGTACGCTGTGTATCCTGCTGGCTGGTTTTTCTTACGCGGATTACAAACATGAATCGTAATTTAACACACCTGATGAAATTAAATAAGCCATTTTTTAGGCAAGAACTTTTGTAATGGATAGTTTGTTGCAAGACAAACACTTCAAGCGATTCGCTGAAGTTTCAAAAAGTTAGAGCGTGGAGAGACGGCGGAGTGTGAGTACGACGTTGATGCGGAGATAACATCTTTGGTTCGGGCACATCCTGTGAACTCCAATAATTGTTGAGGAATCAAGGGCTGTTCGAGCAAATAACGTCATCGGTTATATAAATGATATTAAGCTCACTGCGCGCCGCAGCTCAGACTGCCGGCAGCATCTGCCTCCATCAGAGCCTCTTTTGCTACGCAGATTACAAAAGTAAGCACACACATTTGCAATGGATAACTTTATCTTCGATAAGGTGCTTTGCGGTTTTACCCAAAGTTTCAAATAGTCAGAGCGTGAGAGATGACGGCGACGGGCGCAGGCAACTGCTCCGAAGGAGTAACCCTGTTGAAGCAAATATTGTCCTCGGTCTCGGGTAAGCCTTTTGTACCCTGTGTTTATGGTATAGATGCGCCCCCAACGGAGTTCGGCTGCCAGGTTTTCCTGACCTCATCTGCTGCTGATTACACCATCTTGCTGGGGTTTCCCCAATGAAGATTGCAAATGCAAAGTAGAAGCAAAGCAATCAAAATGTTTGAACGAACAAGTTTCATGAATACCTTTTGTAATGGATAGTTTGTTATAAGACAAACGCTTCAAGCGATTCGCTGAAGTATTAAGAAGTTAGAGTGTGGAGAGACGGAGACCGGGATACCTCAGCCGGGTGGCCAGAGATGCTCGCAGGCTCGAAGCAGCTTCAATCAGTGGGAAACCCAGTCAAATCAAGGATGCGTCAGGATGAGCAACCCAGATTGCCGACATCATCGGATGACCATCCGGAGTCCCAGCTCCTGCTGCCGGCCGCATCTACATCCAGCGCGATGGCTCTTTCGCTACGCAGATTACAAGAGGAAATAAAATTCACATTTACATTGGATAACTTTATCATTGATAAGGTGCTTTGTGGTCTTACCCAAAGTTTCAAAAAGTTAGGGTGTGGGAGGTGTGCAGTCACGCGTGCAGGCAGGTACCTGCCGGTCGAAGCCCGAGATTCACCAGGTTCGATGTGGTTGCCAAATCTGAATTCATTGATGTTTACTACATTCATAGATTTCAAAGCCACCGTCGTCACTGGGACTCCCGCCCGCATCCTCATCAGGATTTGTCTCCTGCTGGAGCGTTTTCTTATGTAGAGTGTAGATGTGAATCGGTAATCCAATTTACCATGGTAACAAACAATATTATTTTGCAAAAATGCTTATATCACCAAAGTTTAGCAGTAATGCAACGCCTTTTGTAATGGATAGTTTGTTGTAAAGCAAACGCTTCATGCGATTCGCTGAAGTATCAAGAAGTAAGAGTGTGCGAGGACGGAGCACAAGATAGGTCCATTAATTTGTGGATTTCGATGGGCACATCGGTAGCCATGATGGATGGCAAGTGTCGAGGATTTTCCTAGTGTTCATCAATATGAGCCATCGGCAAAATACAAATCCCAAGAACATCTTTCCTGACTCAGAGATCCTTCATGAGCGGCTCCAGTTCCTTTTTCGCTACGCAGATTACAAAAGGAAATAAAAATTTGCAATGGATAACTTTATCTTTCCGATAAAGTGCTTTGAGGTTTAACCCAAAGTTTCAAAAAGTTAGGTTGTGAGAAGCCCCAACCAGCAAAGCTGCGAACATGTCGACTGCCCAAGGATTAAGAGCAAATCTTGCTCCACAGTGTCCTTATTATCAGAATTCCCTGATAATATCAGCACCCTTAGACATCAATCCAGCTTGAACACCTGATTCCGGATCCCCCGCGGGAACGGGCGGTGACCCTTCGGTGAGCTTCTTCCCCTATGAAGATTGCAAATATGAATTTAATTCGGCATTTGATGCAACAGACGGGAGGTATAATATGTGGATAAAAGAATCAATGGACGAGTTTGTTAAAGCACGAGATAACGCCGCCATTGAAGATAATTACCACGCAAGAGTTACTTTTGATAATATTCTGGGTGTAATGAACATAGCTTGTACCGTACATTGTATGAAGTGGGCGGCATGTACAAAAATAATCATTGAGAAGGTTATCGGTGGTTGTTACGCCGGAACACACGAAGAAACCCGCAAGTTGCTGAACCGATTATCAAAGAACAAAAAATATATAGCCGTAGTGCTTAACAGAAAAGGAGAAAAATATGACGGAAAATTTATCATTAAAAATGGCTAATGTGCGCAAACTCGTTGCTGAACTCAGCCGTCATCGCCACCTTTACTACAACGAAAACACACCTGAAATTTCGGATGCCGAGTATGACAGAATGGTTGATGACTTAGCCGCACTGGAGCAAGAAACGGGGCTAATCCTGTCTACATCACCCACGCAAAGTGTTGGCGCACCCGTGGT
>WQUY01000116.1 GCA_009781855.1 Oscillospiraceae bacterium
AGGTATTGCACATCAGATAAATGAAAATTGTATATCTCTGACAAATAGAAATGTGCCTCAGTTATTAACGAAATTTCCGATGACATTCCTGTAATTGCTTTCCCATCCAGTGAGCGTAGAGTATCGAAGTAATCTGACAAGTTACCGTCAATCCTTGCAATAAGCTGCTCTCGTAAAGTCGCCACATCTTTACTGTCAAACATATCCGGCTCATAAAGAGCCTTTTGTGCAGGGGAAAGCGGCGGTAAATCCAACTCGCCGTTTATTGCTTTGCCAACAATTTCATTAGGCGGTACACCAGCATCCACAAGCTGTGCCGCGCCGAGAATTTCCCACGGATTAAAACAAGATTCTTCGCAAATTTTCAAAACTTGTGTTGCTGTATCAACCCCATGCTTATTCGCAACCATACTATATTCAGCGTAAGTTTTATCAAAAAATGTATCCTTTGGCTGGGTATCGTCCGCATCAAGTTCATCTGCATAAATAATTAGACGCTCGATGGCTTCATCGCTGGCATTGGGGAGAAGTTTCTGCATCTTATCTTTAAATTCTTGTGCGCTTGAGTATGCCTCCGTGGTGTGCATTTCAATCCCATGCCTCTCCATGAATTCTCGATTGGTGTCGATAAAAAAGTTGTCATCAGAAGTCCACGGTACCACATAAAGCTCATTGCCCTGATATCCAACACGAATCTCACGCTGCTCAAAACCTTCACCCCAACCATCAGATAGCTGCCCGCTCCACCAATCCTTTAATGCCTCGGTTTCATCGGATGTCAGTGCTTCGGTTCTTTCAATGATCGCCGCACAATATAAATCAGCCCCTCGCTGTTCGATGGATGGAAATATGGAATGAATTTTTCCTTGTAATTCATCCGGCAGATATTCAGCAAGCCCACGAGTTTTGTCCATGCTGTCACAGTCACGCCGAATGGCAAGCTCAATATAGTCCATGTATTGATCTGAAATCTCAAAATGGGAAGCCTTGTATCGCTCATCATGAAGGTCATACATAACATATTCGCCGTTGGCTTCTTCTTCGCGTGGGTTGTGGATATAAAACTCAAGTGGGCTGTACAGTTTTTCTGTTTCCATGTTGCCCTCCTTCCAAAAGAAAGAGCCGGAGATTAATGCTCCGGCCCTGTTTTGGTTTTCTTGCCCTTACCAGCGGAAGGTGCGTCGTTTGCATTCGCACCCTTCGCCGCATTTTGTCCATCCTTAATCTGGTCTTTGACGGATACCTTGTCTTTTTCAGCAATGTAGGTATCAACAATCGCCTTGTTAAGCTGCTGACGCAGTTCCTTCGTTACAGGGAATGCAATGTCTTTGTATTCATCGCCAACTTTCGTCTGCGGCATTTGTGCGAACAGCCCATTTTTGCCGTCAATAACTTGGATGCCGTTTATAGCCACCATGTCATTAATCGTGACACTTGCAAAAGCAACGGTTTTGTTTTTTGGTTCTTTTATTGGGTATGCTCTGACATCGAGCTTTACTGCAGATTGTTCCGTATTAGCCATTATAAAATTCCTCCTGCGTTAGTTAAAATAAGTTAACCGATAGTAATGCCTTAAATTTAATGTGCTGAGAACACGCTCTTCGCAAGAGATGAAGTCTTAAAGAGCGCAAAACAGAGCAAAACTGTATATCCAACCAATCCCCACAGCGCAGCATGGATGTTTGCCGCTGTCGGAATGTTTTGCACTAGTGCAGCGTAGATTGCTACGCAGACCATGATTAGAAAGCCCTGAAACGCCAGTGCAAATAATGACTTCAGGTAGTTATTGCCTATTTGTCCCCATTCACGGTTTATCATGGTAGATAGCGGAATCGGTGCAACTGATACAACTAAGAAAATCTCAATCATACGTCCATAAATGATGACAAAGATTGCTATCGTCAAAGCCCAAAGGCAAATATTAATAAGCCATGTCTCAAGCCATAAGCCAATAAGCTCCCACATACCCATTGTCTGAAGCTGGGCTTCCAAGTTTGCAAGAGCGGCATCTGCACCAATATCCAGATTGCCAGTGATAATTCCGGCACTACTGTTGATTACACTCTGCGCCAAAGCAAACACACCCATAACAATGTCAAAGGTGTGAGTCAGTATAAAGACCGCGCAGAAGGTCTTAAACATCCATTTATACAGATTAAAGGTATCAAATTCGTGCATGTTATTTTTTTCGAGGATAAGCTGAATCAACTCGTAACATACAACGAATGTGAGTATCATCCCAGCGATAGGGATAACGGCAGTTTCTGACAGGGTTCTGACCATATTAAAAACGCCGGGGTTAAATTCCCCCGGCGTCTGGCCTACGTTCACAGCGATACTGTTCACTTCTGCGTTAATGGTATCAAAAAGCCCGGTAAATCTCGCCATGATGCCATCAATCAGTCCCTGTATGATCCAATCGTTAAAAGAATCAATCAGCCAATTGATATGTCAGCCCTCCTTCTTGATTAAAACAGTCCTGACAACAACGGCACCAAAGTTGTGCCAATTAATACGACACCGCCGCCAGCCATAAGCTGCTTAATACCCTGACTTTTTGCGCCCGGATTATCGTTGCCATATCCTTCCAGCAAGTTCACGATACCCCATGCACCAAGTCCTGCTCCGAGGGCGATTACAAGGGTCTGCAACACATTAATTGCCTCTGAGAAAAATTCCATTAGACAAACCTCCTTGAAAATAGATAGAATTGGGTTATTTATCAAAGGGCATCAGCCCGTTTGACCGAGAAATAAAAAAAGGCCCACCGCTTCCCATTTGAATAGGGAACGGTGGGCATAAGATGAAAATGCGCTATATGCGATTCAGTTTCGCAATAAGCGCAACACTAAATATGACACGAGTATCTTCTTATATTTATTGAATGAAAGCATCAGCCGGAAGCGTTTCGTCCATATCTATCTCATAGACCATGAACATATCCTGTGACTTAACTTTCAATTTTGTGTTTAGGTACTTCTCAATGTTGAACTCGTTGCGCTTGTCGTAATCGGAGAGATACTTATACAATGGATGCTTGGTTATATCGTATTTTTTGCTGAAGAAAGGGCGCACACCACGAAGTTGAAGTATGCACTTCGAGCCATCCATGACCGCAAGCTCGTCCATTGTCATAAG
>WQUY01000117.1 GCA_009781855.1 Oscillospiraceae bacterium
AACTTATTTTGTTTTTACTCCCTCAGTCAGCTACGCTGTCAGTTCCCTTGCGAGGGAGCTAAAGTTGAGGTTTAGCGGTGCGATGAGGACAGCGCAGACTATACGACTGTGTAAATATTGCTTAAACGGATTCGGATATCGTCGCGATTTCCGCAAACTGATCGGAAACGGTATTGCCGAAGATTTGTGTCAGCTGTGGGTCAAACTGCGTGCCGCCACCGGAGAGAATGATCTTGACGGCCTGCTCGTGCGACATCGCTTCCTTATATGGACGCACAGAAACCAGTGCATCATACACGTCGGCTACGGCCATCAGCCGTCCCTCAAGCGGGATGTTCGTTCCGCTGAGCCCATTGGGATAGCCCGTACCATCCCATCTTTCGTGATGCGTACTTGCGAATATTTTGGCATACTTTAAAAAGCTGCTATCCTTTGTGTTTTTTTCCATTCGCCCAATTGCATCTGCACCGATTTGGCTATGCGTCTTCATGATTTCAAATTCTTCGTCTGTAAGCTTACCGGGCTTATTTAAGATGCTGTCGCTGATGGCGATTTTTCCGACATCATGAAGCTGCGAAGATGGCAGCAGAAAGTCCATATTCCAAGCGCAAATCTCATCGCTGTATACACCAGACTCCATCAGTGCCTCAATCATGCAGTTGAGATATTTTTTGATTCTGTGTATATGCCCTCCGGTGGTCTCATCACGATTTTCTACCATGTCTGCCACGATGTCCAAAATGGCATTTTGGAGTTCTGTGACCTCTCCGATTTTTACAATGAGCTTCTTTTGGATGTTGGCATTGAGTTCTTGCAGCTCCCTTTTGGCGTCAGCCAAAGACAGATGCGTTTCAATACGGCGCAAAAGCAGGGGGGCGACAAATGGTTTGTAAATGTAATCTACAGCACCGAGTTCGAGTCCTGCCATTTCATCCTGCTCATCAACCAGCGCAGTAAGGAAAATAACCGGGATATCCTTATGTGCAGGGTTGCTTTTTAAAAACCGTATAGCCTCATGTCCGTTGAGCTCCGGCATTTCTACATCTAATAAGATAAGATCGGGCTTTATCCGCTCCAGCAAGTCGAACATCTTGGCCGCAGACGAAACAGGATATGTCTCGTAAAGAGGTTTCAGTACATTTTTTAAAACTGACAAATTGGTTAAATTATCGTCCACTGCGATAATTTTCATTGGCTTGTTCATTTTGACTCCTCCTCATACGCGCGGATCCTCTCGGATACTGCATCAAAGTCCGATACGTCAATCTTTTCCTGTAGCCATTGTATCAAATAGTCATCCTTTTCATAACAGAAGCGTTGGAGTTGTTCCATGCAAGTATCAACGCCGCTCATATCGAATTGTTCACAGCAATGACGCAAGTTTTTTAGTAACTTCAAGTCCGGTGAGGGTAACTGTGTCCTGCTTATGCTGCATTGTGCATTTAACCATGTATTGATATTGGCAACAAGTGCTTGCGCATCTTCAAGAAGTGCATCATTTTCTGCCAAGACCTCTTCCAGCTGTCCGGATTTGGAAAGCATCTCCAAGTGTGCAGCCTTTTCTCGCACAATTTCTGCACCGATGTTGCCACTTGCGCCTTTTAAGCCGTGCACATGGATTGCATAAGATGGTAGATTTTCCTGTGTCACAAGACGCAGGCGCTCTATGAGTGCAGGGGTATTTGCGGCATAAGATTCAATTACAGAAATCAGCAGTTCAGAATCGTTGCCATAAAGAGCCAGCGCTTTTGACGTATTTATCCCCGGAATATGGATGTCGTCATGAATGTGGTTTGCCTCAGGTTTGTATCCGGATTTAGGTGCGGGGGAGTCTGTGGGTATTTGTGCTTCTTTGGTTTTGTCCCTGACCCATTGTTTGAGAATCATATCGAGCTTCATCATGTCGATGGGTTTGGATAAGAATGCTTGAAAACCGCTGTCGAGGAACATCTGCTCGCTTCCGGCAATGGCATTTGCGGTCAGAGAGATGATGATTACTTTTTTTGCATATTCAGAATCAAGCGCACGGATTCTTTTGGTGGTTTCAATGCCGTCCATTTCGGGCATCATATGATCCATGAAAATGGCGTTGTACATAGGTTCTTGCCGCTTGATTTTGTCAATAGCGGCTTGACCGCTGGTGACACAGTCTACTTGCAGCCTGTATTTTTTCATCATGCCCGAGGCAACGTCTAGGTTTGTTTGTACATCGTCTACAATCAGCACTCTTGCGTAGCTCATATCTTCTCGCACAATTTTTGCTGATACATGTTTCCTCGTGTCTGTGTAGCGGAATCTACGCAGGTTCTCTAATATTTCTTTGCTCAGTGGTTTGTCGCTGACAAAGCCTTGCTTTACTTTCATATAGAAAGTTGTGCCTTTGCCATATTCACTTTCTACAGAGATTTGGCCATCCATCAGGTTGACTATTTTTTTTGTTATGGCCAAACCCAGCCCCGTGCCTTCGATTTTTCGATTGGCTTTTGTATCTACTTGGTTATACTCTGAAAATAGCTTTTTCAGATCATCCGGCTTGATACCGATTCCGGTATCACTTACAGAGACACTCATCCATAAGTCATCACCTGCACGTTCGCAGCTTACTCGGAGGGTCACACTGCCTTCGCGTGTATATTTAAAAGCGTTAGAAAGCAGATTGTTGTACAGCTGCTTTAAGCGCAGTTCATCACCACAGATGAGTTCCGGTGTATTTTCGTCGATGTCTATAATAAAGTCGATGGGCTTGCTTTCTATGCGGATCATGTTCAGTGTGATGATGTCGTTGAAAAAGCTGGCTGTTTCATATTGCACCGGTATCAATTCAAGCTTACCGGCTTCGATTTTTGAAATATCCAAAACATCGTTGACGATGGACAATAATGTATTGCCTGCGCTGTTGATTTTCTTTATGTCGTTTTGGATTTCCGGGGGCAGATTTTCCGTGTCAAAATGCAAATCTGTAAGTCCTATGATTACATTGAGCGGTGTGCGCATTTCGTGGCTCATGTTGGCAAGGAAGGATGACTTGGCTTGATTTGCTTCTTTGGCGATATTTACGGCATCTTCAAGCTCGGACAAG
>WQUY01000118.1 GCA_009781855.1 Oscillospiraceae bacterium
GTGGGCGAAGTTGATTAGCCGCAAAATACTGTAAACCATGGAGTATCCTATTGCAATCAATGCGTATTGCCCACCTATAGAGATGCCGGACAAAATATACGGAAAGAAAAGTTGAAACACATCGTACGCGCTCATTGCTAGTCCCCTCTCAAGCTGCTTTTGTGAATAAAAGATAGTTTAAATCCCAAGGCACTTAAGGCGCATGGTTTTAATCTTATGAAATCTTTGCTCAGACTGCAAAGATGAACATAGGAAGAAACGCTTGCGTGTCTCTTCCCATGCGTTATCTTGCCTCCTGCTTCTTGCCTCATAGATTGGTGCAAGAAGCAGGGTTGCTTTTAACGAGTTATCGTCAAAAGTTTACAGTCTCTGTGCTGCGTAGAATACCCATTCGCCTGCTTCCGTGTCAACTGATTTAACGAATGCAGTGTCGCGCTTTGCATCCCCATTTTCGTCAAATTCAATGAGACCGGCAACAGGACCCATGAAATAAGTCGCCCAAGTTGCTTCTCTGATTGCTGCTTGATCGAATGGATAAGCAACGCCGGATCTTTCTAAAATGTCCAGAACGAGCATATACGCATCATAGCCCATTGCGGTAAAGCCTGCGATGACGTCAGAGCCGCCGTTGTTTGCCAGTTGCGTAGGATTGGCGTTCAGCCATGCTTTGAAATCTCTATCCCACTCTGGTGCGCCGCCTTCTTGATAGAAAGTTGTAACCATGACTGAGACATCTCTGCCTGTTGCAGCGTCAAGAACTTGAGGAGAATCCCAAGTGTCGCCTGCGAGCAGAGGAAGATCAGCGCCAACGCCTGTAACGTGTGCTGCGTCGATGATCAGAGCAGCAGCTTCGGAAGAAGTCGGTGCAAAAATCGCTTGTGCACCAGCAGCTCTGGCATTTGTCATGAATCCGCTAAAGTCGGAAGTTCCTTCCGGGAAGTTCTCTTGAACTACAGTGCCGCCCAGGGATTCGAATTGTGCGGTAAAGAAGTGAGAAAGACCTTGTGAGTAGTCGTCACCGAGTAATGAGAGCACATAAACAACGTCTGCATTGAGCGTGTTTCGAGCGAGTGAAGCAAGCACTTGTCCCTGGAATGGGTCAAGGAAGCAAACGCGGAAATAGAAATCGTTACCACGGGTTACGCCCGGGTTTGTGCAAGAAACGCCAATGGCAGTCAGACCGGCATCACTAAAGACATCGGAAGAGGCCATCGAAACAGCAGAGCCGTAGGAACCCAAGACGATGTGTATGCCGCGAGCAACCAATTCAGCAGCTGCAGCCGGGCCGTGTGCTGTGGATGATTGATTATCAACTTGTTCTATAACAACGCGATGTGTTATTCCGTCGATATCAACTGTTGGACGCCTGTAGTTTGCAAATATTGTACCCAGTGATTCTTGTCTGCCACCTGCACCGTTAGCGCCGGTTGCCGGTTGGAACAAGCCAACTACAAGTGTGGGCATGTCATCATCTTGCGCTGGAGTTCCCGGATCCGCAGGAGATGCCGGAGTTGCCGGAGCTGCATCTTGAGCGCAACCGGCCAAGAGCCCCAATACCAATACCAGTGAGAGTGCGAGGGAAAGTAGTGTTTTCTTTTTCATAATTCATCCTCCTTTTCTGAACAGATGTTAAGGTACATAATAACATTATGTTAAAAGGAAATCAACAAAAACAGCACCGAGGGCACTAAAAAAATGTAATTTATAATTTGTGCTTTGTGATTTGTGCTTTGTAATGGGCATTGACGCAAGCACTCTGTTCCGATAAAATGCATTTGCAAGAGTAGAAGGAGATAAAAGCTGATGAAAAAAGAGAGACCTGATGTAAATAGAGTGATACTGCTCAGCATATTTGTAATTTCGATTTCTCTTTTTACATATCAAATTACCTTGACAAGGCTATATTCAGCGATTTTATCTTATCATTATGTGTTTTTAACTACGTCTTTCGCAATTTTGGGTGTTGGCCTTGGAAGCATTTTGGCGTATAGGGATAGAGCGAGGCTCAGCCGTATTGTAGGTGCAGACCACATGCAGCCTCGCAAAGTGATGATGCAGGTCAACAAGTGGGCGTTTGCTTTATCATGCGGTTTTATCGGTGTTTTTGTGCTTGTTTACGTGCAGCCGTTTATTGACAGTCTGGTCATTTACAGTGTTCTGGGGATTATCCCTTTTGTCGTTTCCGGATATCTGTTTTCTATGTTGTTCAAATTGTGGCCCTGGGTTAGTGGGAAAATGTATTTTGCCGACTTGCTTGGAGCCGGAGTAGGCAGTGTAGCGATTATTGCGATTCTTGACAATTTCGGAATGTTCAAAGCAGCGGTACTCATCTGCCTGTTGCCTCTTATTGTGGCGGCTATTTTGCCGACTGCCAATAAGAGGTTTAAAGCAGTGCAATGCGCAATGCCTGTTATCTTGGTGGTGGGTCTGTTCTTACCCGTGCGAATGACAAATGCGATTGAGACAAATTTTTATGCGATGCTCAATAATACCGGGAAAACTTTTGGAGAAATGCAGCGGACAGGCCTGGCTCCTGAAATTGTGTTTTCCAGATGGGATTCTTTTGCACGTACTGATTTGATAAGAATACCGGATATCCCACAGCTTAAAATTTTGACGATTGATGGTTCAGCCAACGCACCTATGTATGTATTTGATGGAGATGCTGAAAATCTCGATCACTTCAAAGCCAACACAGGATTCATACCATTTGCCATGGCACAAAGCGATAGTGCACTCATCATCGGAGCGGGCGGCGGACGTGGCGTTTTGTATGCCCTTGCTGCCGGAAGCAGCAACATTGCAGCTATCGAAATAAACCCTGCCAGCATTGAGGCAGCAAGAATGTTCGGGGATTTTAACGGTCATCTTTTCAATCGCCCGGAAGTCAGGACATACATTCAAGATGGCAGAAATTTTGCGAGAACTACCGATGAGCAGTTTGATATAATCTTCCTCTCGCTGGTGGTGACCAACACCACACAGGGCGTTGGATTGGCACTTTCCGAAAAC
>WQUY01000119.1 GCA_009781855.1 Oscillospiraceae bacterium
GTATTCTCGCAAGCCACAGTTGTTTTTGCGGGTTCGTCAGCCTCATCCGGATCGGCACCTGCCAATCTTGATGAAGTTTTCGAAATTCTGCACCGCAACCCGATGGCGGTACAGCCGCCTCCCGGATGCGTCATTTATGAAGTAGCATCCACTTTGGTCAATCGATACGGCCAGAGGATCATGGGCCAGGCCAACGAGTACAACTCTTCGCGTTTTGTATATAGCATGTTCAGAGAAGTCGGTATTGCGGATGTTTATCATGCAAGGCCGATCATGCCCGGCTTCAGGCATGCAGGCGTTTTCAGGTTTAGTGATGGCTATGCGGACATCTTGGGATCCGTTCAGTCCACGGGCTCAGTTCCAACGCCACCGGCAAACCCATTCAATATTACCGGCGTACCGCTTGTGGCAGTAGGCACGCATTCGAATCTTCAAGTTCCGCCGGGCGTTACCGGTGATATCGTTGCCGCGATCTTGTTTGACAATGCCGCCGTCAATGTCGGCGGCATCAACACGGCCGTAGCAAACTTAAATGCAGATCCAAATATCAACGTGGTTGGTGTCATGGCTGCCAGAACCGGCACAAGGGGGCAAGTCAGAACTGCGCCGGGCATTCTCAACACCTCGCCGGCGGCCATTGGTCTGCCGCTCTACTTTTTCGAAAAAGCTTTGGACAGAGCTGACTATTTTACGGGCATGCACCATGAAGCCGGCAACATAACATGCACGGTATATGCCGTACTTCCGGCAGCAACGGACACCCCTGATTTGGTCATCGTGTCCATCGCGCATATTGATACCGTCATGGCTTCTTCCGGCGCGGGTGACAACGCTGCGGGCGTAGCAAGCGTCGTGGAAAATGCCAGACGCTTTAGCAATGTCGATCGCGGAAACATCAAGATGATTTTTGCCTCCGTCGGAGCCGAAGAGGGTTCCGGCATGGGCATGAGAGGTGCAGGCTGGCTCGCGGAAGAGTTTTGGTCTGCGGATGAGTTTGCAAGCCGTGGCCTTACACCCGGAGCAGACTGGACCGGCAGGTTCCAGGATTACAAAGATGTTGTCATCGTATTCAACAATGACATGGGTGCAGCCCCTCCGTGGGTTACCACGGATGCCGCTCGAGGCTACAGCCTGATTGACACCATATCCATACACCCGTTTGTACCGGGTCACCCGAGGTCGGGCGCGGCCAGCCACGGCGATGAGGGCATCCTCAATCTGCCGTCATGGCTGAAATTGGCGCACTCAGATCAGGTGGTAAAAGCCACAGGGGTAGACCAATACAGGCTGCACAACTTTGGCTCAACCGACCATATTCAGTTTGCAAACAGGGGAATGCTCGATGTCTCGTCCACGGCGCTTGTGAATGGAACGCACCACTGGGTAGAGCAGGAGTACCACACCGCTGAAGACACCATGGAAATCAACTACTACTTCCCCCGCAATCTGAACACCGCAAATATGATGGGGCTTGGCATCGCCAAAGCAGTTTATCTGGAAACGAGCAAGCGGGCAAACTTTGGGACCAGAACAGGAGATTCCGATATAGAAGTTTCCCTTTTGGAAGCAGAAAGACTCTTTAGAACGTACCAGCTTGGCGTCAGGGCAACCTTTACAAATACGGACACAAACGAAGACTTTGAGCGTGTATTCACTCCGGAAAACCTCGCATTTAGCTTGCCTCTTGGTTCATATGAGGTATCCGATGTGCTTGGCCTCGGCTCAGGGATCATCGACAGCGTTACCCGTGTCGTCCATACGTTCAGCACGGCCTTGGTGTCAAGTATAGCTGAGATTCATATCGTGACGTTCGACAGAAATGACCCGAATCCGGGCGTTCACGCGACAAGAACGAGCATATATGGTACGGCGCTCGGCACAGACATGCCGACGAACCCAACCCGTGGCGGCCATATGTTCACCGGTTGGAACACAGCGCGTGACGGAAGCGGAACGGCGTTCACAAGCGCGATACCGGTAACAGGCGACATCACAGTGTATGCGCAGTGGCGTGTGACGCCTCCCGGCAGCGGCTACGGCTGGAACCCACCGACGACAGCAATAACACCGCAGCAACCTCCGCTTGCAGATTACGACACCCCGGCGGTGGGTCTATTTACAGACGTTGCGGTAACAGATTGGTTTTACGCTGCTGTTAGAGCAGTATGGGAAAACCAGTTGTTCCAAGGCACAAGCTCGACGATGTTTACACCACACGGCAGCATGACAAGAGCCATGTTCGTTCAAGTGCTTGCCAATCTGGAGGGCGTGAATCTGACAGCGTACGAAGCGGATTCACCAACCTTTGCTGACACTTCCCAAGCAGCATGGTATTTCTCGGCTGTTGAATGGGCGGCAGGACAAGGGTTGGTTCAAGGCGTAGGCAACGATAACTTTGCTCCAAACGCGCCCGTCACGAGGGAGCAAATGGCGGTCATGCTGAACAACTATGTCGTAAGCCGCAACATTGAATTGCCACAGGCAGTAACAAACCCATTCACAGACCAAGACAATATTTCGGCTTGGGCGATGGAGGGCGTATCGGCCATACAGGCAGCAGGGCTCATCGTAGGTCGCTCGGACGGCAGATTTGCGCCAAGAGATACCGCAACACGGGCAGAAGTTGCTACCATATTCGCACGGTTTTTGGAAACAGCGGACTTGTCCGAAACAGAGCAATAAAATGAATCAGAGCGCATAACGCGATCCATATCAAACCGTCATCGAGGAATGAAATAAAATCCCTCGATGGCGGATTTTTGTTCCATTGATTTTCTCACATGAATTTTGTAAAATTGAAGAAATATTTTGCGTTTTATACCGCAATTATGCTACTATATAAAAGAAGAAAACCATATCAGCGAGAGGACATGAATTTATGTCGGAATTTGAAAAACAAGAGAACGCTTCGGGAAAACCCGCGTCAAATTTTATTCACAATATCATTGATAAGGATAACCA
>WQUY01000120.1 GCA_009781855.1 Oscillospiraceae bacterium
ACGTTGCTTTCCCAAGACTTGAGCTACATATTCGGAGACAGGGAATCCGGTCCCAATGGGGCCAAGAGTCAATTTTTGCGTAAGGGCGCGGTGTTTTTCCGTGCCCTCGCTAAAGACTTAGGTTTCTCTGAAAGCAATGTGCGCGTCAACAAGGCGGGTATCGCCGTGTCCGGCGAAGTTTATCTGCATGGTATGTGGGGAGAAAGAAACGGTTTGTTTATCGAGCTTTCGCAAATGAACATTCAAGACGCCGGTATTATGTACCGTACAATCAGCGATCTTTGCGGTAAAAAATGCGGCGATAATCATTTTTTAACCATCTCTACTCTCTTGATTGGTGATTATCAGTCCTTGCTCCAGACTTTCCTTGCATATAGGAAACAACCTAATGAGTCAGCGACAGCGGCGTAGTGCTGCATAAAATGGAGGTTCACATGGAAAGTAGTATGATTTTTTTTGATCTGTTGCGCAGTGGAAAGAGCATAGACTGCGACCTTATCATCGGCGGCACCGAAATGCCGGCAACCTTTGTATGGGGTGAGGGCGACGTCCTCACGGCTTACGGCGAGAAATTTTACGACGCTTTGCTGAAATCCCCATATAGACTGCTGGAAAATGGGAATGTCGAGGTGCTTTGTGATGATTATGAGCTCGGTGAGCACTTCACGTTAGCGGCTGCAGGCGCGATTAGCAAAAAAGAACATGATAGACTATTCAGACGAATTTCAGACTAGGAAGTTACAATAATGCGGGAATGGATTTACATCTGTTCCCGCCCCACTTTAGGAGGCAATTGCAATGTATACTAAGCAGCAGTTGTTACAGCAAAAGATTCCCGCGCTGCCGGTGAGTAGGACAGACGCTATCTATCGCGCCGACGCAATATCTTATCTGATTAAAAGCAAATTGGCTCTGAATGGCAAACTGCTGATTGTCGCTTTCTATAATCGTGAAGCGGTATCAAACGGCTTTTCGCTGCCGGCAGGCGTACTCTACATAACCAAAAATGAATATGTCACCCTAAAAAACGCTGACGGAAAGCAGATTTGGAAAAACAGCCGTATAAATCATGCGTTGGATTTCGAACACAGAAATAAATGTGTTTGTCTCACCGTACAAGATGAAAAACGCATTCTCTCTTTTCTCCCAGTAAATCGTGAACTTGAACCTTGGGAAAACCCTGATATTGATTGTCATATCTGGCGCTATCAGAACGGAATTTTAGAAGGGGCACTGAAAAAAAGAAAGGAAAAGCTTGTACAGAAAATTGACACTGCAATGAAGGCAGTTCCAATGCTTCCCAAAACCTTCGACAATTGGATTGATCGCGTGCCACTTTTGCACAGCCGGTATATCTACTACAAACGGCTATCAAAGAAAAAAGCGAAGGGCTTCTGCACACATTGTAAATCGGATTTTATTATAAGCAATGAGATCCCGGTTCACAATCAATGTAGCTTTTGCCCGTCTTGCCATTCCAAAGTTATATATAAAGCAATAGGCCGATCCACCAAAGTATCTGATGAAGTCAACATCTGCATCCTTCAAAAAGCAAAGAACGGAGATTATCTGCTCAGATATTTTAGCGTAGATCGATATTTCTATTACCATTATAGAGAACCTGATACACACTGCTATGAATGTGCAAGACTATTTTTTAGACCTGACGGAACGATCACCGGTCAATATAAGCATGGACAAAGTGCCGCAACCGGTCGTTTTGGATGGTACCCCACCAAAGACGTCATAACTGGCATAAACAAAAATATATCTTGGCAAGTGCGTTTTGGAATGTTTCTAAGTGTTTGGAACGTATGGTTTAAGCCGTCTCATTTATATCCATACAATCTGCGTTCAATGTTACATGGCCTTAATCTTAGTTATGACATCATCCGAAATATTAAAGGCCGGGCATTAGACGTCACCACTTATCTGATGCGAAGCATGGTCTATCCTTTCGCGCCAAGTCTGTGGCGGATCGGATTGCAGAGGTTGTGCAGCGATTTGCTGGAGGAATGTTATGAACCCGTTACTTACCGGCACGCCGGTCCACTGCACGCACGTTTCGGTGTTTCCAGGCAATTCATAAGCTTCGCCCGTGAGCAATCCCTTGGAATGGAAGCCATGAACCTTCGGGCGGGCATGATTAAGGAACCGAGTCACGATGAATTTTTATGGTTGTTGGAAAACAAAGTTGACGGTAAAGATCTGGCTGCATTGACGGAGTACGCAACATTCCACAAAATAAAAGCATATATTGAGCGCCAATTAAAAGTGCCGCAAAGAAGTGCGTGGGATGAAGAAGCGCTTGCTAAAAGGCTTGTTGGCTTTTGGAAGGATTATATTTCCATGTGCCGGGAGCTGGGCTATGACTTATCCAAAAAATCTGTACTGTTTCCCAAAAAGCTCAAGCATGAGCACGACAAGGTCATGCAGCTTGTTCGCATCAAACACGATCCGAGCATGGACGAAAAAATCAAGGCGGTCTATCCCCAGCTCAATCGCCAATATTACTATGAGAATAAAGATTACCTGATTCGTCCGCCGAAGGATTTCGACGATTTTGTCGAGGAAGGAGTTAGTCTGCTTCATTGTGTTTGCTCTAGTGGATACTACAAAAAGCATGTAGAAGGCTCAAGGCTCATTTTCCTTATACGCAAACGGAAAAAGCCCGATACACCATACTACACGATGGAGTACGACACGGAAAAGCACAGCATTGCTCAATGCCAGGGATATCGCCATGCGTCCAGCACTCCAAAGGTCAAGAGTTTTACGATAGAATGGCTGAAACGACATGCGATTGAAAAAGGCGATAAGATAGCTGCTTAAATGAAAAATGAGCTCCTGCGATGCAGGGGCTCATTTTTTTGTATAACCACTTTGGGGTATTAAGCGTATCTTAACCGCCCCTTTGGTTGAGGCACTTCCCGCCCCAGATCATTGGC
>WQUY01000121.1 GCA_009781855.1 Oscillospiraceae bacterium
AATAATACAGATACAATGAGCAGGTATAGCAGTGCGATTAAGGGATAGCGTTTCTTTTTTGCGGTGTTTTTGTCCTTATCGGATTGCATCGGTTCTATGTTCTGTTCCACCTGTATACCCCCCCTTATCACCATATACCAGCAAATAAAATCAGAATCAACATTACATATTGTAGCAAAAAACCGTTTGATTTTCACTACTTAATTTCGCCCATGGTTTGACACCAGATGAAATTCATGATATACTGAGCGGCGTATTCTGATTGTTTTACATTGTCTCGCATGTTTTTGTAAGTCATTGTGTTATTCATCGACCTACAAATGCGTGCTTTTTTTTGTGCAGTTTTGAATCCAAATAAATATAAACGGAGAACACCTTGATCACTCACTTTGAACAATTTCAGCTCAGCCCTGAGTTGATGCTGGCACTTAAAAAAATGAATTTCCAGACCCCCTCACCCGTTCAGGCGGCGACAATAACGCCCATGCTCGCCCGGCAAGATGTGTTGGTGCAAGCACCCACCGGAACAGGAAAAACCGCCGCATTTGGCATCCCTATCATAGAAAATATAGACCCGGAAGACCGCCATATCCAGGCCGTCATCCTTTGCCCCACTCGTGAACTTGCAGTACAGACAACTTCGGTATTGAAGCAACTGCTGGCCTTTAAACCGAGCATTCGTGTCCTCGCCCTGTATGGCGGCGAACCAATCCATCATCAAGTCACAGCGCTCAAACGCCGTCCACAAATTATTGTAGCCACACCGGGACGTCTGATCGATCATATGAAGCGGCGCACCACACGTCTGAGCCGGGTGCGTTGTATCGTATTGGATGAAGCCGACCGCATGTTAGATATGGGTTTTCGCGATGACATTGCAAGCATTTTGCAAAGTCTTCCCACCGAGCGACAAACTGTTTTGTTCTCTGCCACAGTGTCAAATGAGATTAAGAACATTGCCGCAACGTATCAGACAAGCGCACAGCATATCTGCATTGAGCAGGAAACGCTTCCGGCGCATAAAATAAAGCAGTATTATGCGGAAGTTCCACGCATTTCTAAATTGCCTGCGTTGCTGCATCTATTGGAGAATCAGAATTTCAAACTCTGTTTGGTCTTTGTTGCAACAAAATCTATGGCAAACACATTGTCTCAGCAACTGACCACCGCCGGTCATCCGGCAGAGGCCATACACGGCGATCTGCATCAGAATCAACGCAACAAGGTCATGCAACGGTATCGACGCGGCAAAATTTCGCTATTGGTGGCAACCGATGTCGCTGCCCGAGGAATTGATGTGGACGGAATTGATGCGGTGATTAATTTCGACATCCCCGGCGATCCGGATAGCTATGTACACAGAATTGGACGGACAGGCCGCGCTGACCGAAATGGCATCGCCTATACCTTGATTGATGCGAAAGAGCGCAGCAAATTAAAAAACATTATCTCAACCACAAAGGCAGAGATTACTCACGCAGCAGAAATGTTTGGTCAGTTTGCCAAGCAGGAGCCGCACGACTTAAATCAAGCCTCGCCCAAAAAACCGGCAAGGCTTCGTAAATATCATACACCGCGCAAGCCTAAGCGTCCTCACCCTAATGGGCGGGTGCGCAAGAAGAGTTAGTTATCGCATGAATATGCTTAAGCTGCCGGGAGTTCGACTACCGGCAGCTTATTTGAGGTTTGCCCAAATTCATTTTGCAATATATGTTACCGTTCACAGGGCATTCGCCTGAGAGATGAGCTTCGCCGAATACCCTGTGAACTATAACTTATAACCTGACACAGCGTTGTCCACTTATGATGTTATACTAAATATCAATAACAAAAACACACGAGGTATCATTTTGAATCAAACAGTCATGACACTATGGAACAAAAACTTTTTGCTCCTATCCATCGGAAAAATTCTTTCCATATTCGGCAATCAAGTACTCACCTTTGCCCTACCGCTATACATTTTGGAAGCCAGTGATTCCCCCGCTTTATTCGGAACAATTTTAGGTTTATCTTTTCTTCCGGCTGCACTCACAGTACCCCTTGGCGGCATTATGGCAGATCGGCTCAAAAAGCAATACATCATGTTTTGGCTTGACATCGCCGTCACGCTGCTTATCATACTATACATGATTTTCAGCGGAATGTTCGACGCCATTGCCCCTGTTATGCTCGTTAAGCTCTTAGCCCTTAACGCCATTCAAGGCATGTATATTCCTGCCGTACAAGCGAGTACTCCACTGCTTGTTCCGGAAGACAGCCTGGTTCGGGCAAACTCCGTCATCGAAACGATAAATACATTAGCCAACATGGCCGCCCCTGCCGCCGCAGGCATTCTGCTTTATAGGTTCGGATTATCATATATTCTCATCGTCTGCGCCATATGCTTTGCAATTACATCCGTTATGGATTTGCTAATCCGCATCCCATACAAAAAGCAAGAAACGAATGATGGTATTTTTCGTATCATAGCAAACGATATGACCGGGGCTATTCACTTTGTCACAAAGAAAAAACCCATCTTGATAAAAATGGCCATACTCATCTTTGTGCTCTCTCTATTCATTGCCGGAGTCATGGCTGTAGGCATTCCGATATTTATAACGCAATACCTGCACATGAGCACAATGCATGTCGGCATTGGCCGCGGCATTGCCTGGAGCGGAGGGATTATTGGTGGTTTAATCGCCGGATTTTTAGGAGAACGCCTGACCATCAACAAAGTTCCCTTTTCATCCATAATGCTATCCCTATCTCTTATCCCGGTCGGTCTGGTTTTGTTATTCGATGTGCCGTATTTCACAGCTTTTGTCATTATCATCATCGCAGATATAATCGCTGGCGTTGCTTTGATGCTATGGTTTATCCCAATATGGGCATATGTGCAGCGAACTACACCATTAGACATTCTGGGAAAAGTCATGTCTCTGCTCACAGGC
>WQUY01000122.1 GCA_009781855.1 Oscillospiraceae bacterium
AATACCATGAACTTTATGATATATGCTTGATATTGAACACCAAAATCAAAGACCAAGAGGATGTGATAAAAATGAATGCTGTACAAAGCCCCCTTGCCTTGGATTTGGCAAGAGAAACCAGAAGTGCTGTAGCCCCCGATGATTTCATGAGTGAAACTATGCGGAGGGAGCGAGGATTGATTGAGATACAGGCTTTTTTGGCACGGAACGAGAGAGCAGGCATAGCCAAAGGCATGGAAATAATGATAATCACTGCCCTCAAAAACAATGCTGATTCCGCACTCATTGAAGCATTACAGACAAGTGCAGGGGTATCAGATGCCCGATTAGCCGAATTAAAAGCACAAGTGTAATTTCTCCAAAGCAAATAATAATATTGCAAAAGCCGCCGCTACTTTGGGTAACAGCGGCTTTTGCTATTTAAGCAGCATTTTCCAAAAGTTCCTTGTACGCTGTTGGATTGTCCGTACCGTTGATTTTAGCATACAATGTCACGGCATTTAGACCTTCACCGCAGCGATAACAATAAAAAAGCCCTTTATTGCTATTGATAGACGCACTCGGCTTACCTCGTCCATTGTCACAAAAAGGGCATCTGCATCTGATTTCTGTGCGGCTGGGGTCTTTCATGTGAATACCACAATCCCTCGCCACATCTATGATTGAAAATTCTGCGTAAATAATTATCCCGCCTTTCGTAATTGTAATTCATCTTGTACATAGCCGTCCTCATGTTCGTATGTGCTTGTTGGTTCTTTAACAGTGAAGCGGCGTTGTGAAATTGCCATTTTGTACTTTGCGAAAATTTCAGGCTGTTCAGCTTCCAGCAGCTTAGAATCAATCCGATTTTGTACGGAAGTTTTCCATTTTACATAGCCGTCACCGACAACTCCCATTTCATGCTCGCCAAGCATTTGCTTTAGCAGATTTGCGGCTTCTTGTTTTTGTACCTTGAACATTTCCATCTGTCCATCAGCCTCATTATGCCTGCGAATCAAATCTGCGGCACTATCGGGCAGTAAGATTTTGGATTGTGCTATACTGTTAGGATATTGCTGACTTATAAACTCACTGCAAGCCTTAGAGCCATCCGGGGGTATCGGTACGCCATCTTGAACGTGCATCCAAAAATCTCGTTCATATCGGATTAACATGGAGATAATTTCTTCATCACGGGGTACAAACTTCCATTGAAACGCATTGCCGCCCACAAGAACTGCTATATACGCACCACTGTACCCGGTCACGCAAAGGTAGTGCTGGAGCTGCAAAATATATTCCTGCGGTACAAGGTCGCTTGCCCATTGTTCAGCCTTAAATGCGTTGGCAGTTTTGGCTTCAAACACGCATTTTCCATGTGTAGGGCAACGGCAAACACCGTCAAGATTGGCAAGCATGAAAGGGTATTCTTTGCTTTGCAGCATTTGATTGACGGTGATTACTTTAATGCCTGTACGTAGGGTAAACTCATTCCGTATCAGTGATTCTAGGCGAGTACCCCAATAGGCAGGCTCTCCCGCTTCTTTTTGAGGACTCTTACCTGTTTTTTCCATCCACAACTCTAAGGGGGATTTATATTTATTAACCCCGCAGACAACAGAAGCGTCCGAGCCGCCAATACCTAAGTTACGGTACGCAAGCCATTGCTCGCGGGATAGGTTTTCTGTGGATGTTAGTACAATTGCGGCCATATGGACACCTCCAGACTTGTGCCTATGTTTTGGTTGATTTTATGCCATTAGGAAATTGCTCTTTGAGAATGCTAAAAAGCCCTTGAATTGTCGTGCAGTTTTTCATAAACTGCTGCATAAAATCTGCCTCAGTATCATAGGCCACATATAGCGCACTTCCGATGTTTTGCCATAGAAGCCCTAAAAGTGCATCGGACATGCCTTGCTCCTCGTATTCCCTCACCGCGCTCGACAGCGTAAGAATCAACTGACTCCAAAGAATATAAAACTCATCATCTATCGGGATGTTGAACTTTTCAAGCCAAGAGCGCACCGTATGTTTATGTTTTCGCCTGCCACAACTGATGGGATTTAAGATGTATTGAAGTTTCATTGGTTTATCCGATTGCAGCCCATCAGAAATTTCTTCCCCTTCGATTATGCGCCCTAAAGGAAACGCCGCACATATCGTCGGTTTGGAATCATGCACCGAACATTTGCTGCCTTTAAGCAATGGGCAGACTCTACCTGCGCCTTGGGGCTTCAAACGTGCCACCGGCACTTTAGAATCCCTGCCAATGTAAGTTTCGCAATATTGCTCCAATGCCTGTTCTGTGGAGATTCCGAGTTTCTTGGCTACATTGAATAAATCACGGCTGTTGAGAAGCAAATCTTCGCGGTGTCTGCAACATTTTCCACATTCAAGGCACTTAAATTGAAATGTGTCGTCAATTCCCAATAGATGGTCTTGGAAGTTGCTTAAAAATTCCTCTCTACTACTCATCTTTCGCCTCCTCGTTTTTGAAAAGAATGTCAGATTGTTTATATCCCGGAGGAATTAGGTTCGTATATTCAAGAGTAGCAAATGCCCATGTCCCCACATGGTCGCCTCCAATATTGCCGGTATAAAAATCCCCGCCGCCACGACCATTACCGCAGGCTGTGAGTAGTGGGAGTGGGTTTACGGCCCAATAATCATCGCCCCATAAAAAAGCAGCCTCTTTTATATAGGCTGCGATGTCGATATATTCGCCCTTATCGTGATTTATGAGATACTTACCTACCGTGTCCATGTCCATCATGTTCATATCGTCTTTTGAAAAGCGGTATTTTCGGAGCGTGAGTTTTTCGTCCCTGCTCCATGCAGCCTTGTAATATTTCATAAAGGATTCTTCCGGCATAATTGATGCGTAGTAAACCTCCGATGGTTAATATGACCC
>WQUY01000123.1 GCA_009781855.1 Oscillospiraceae bacterium
GATAACCTTCTGATTAGAACGAATCTCATCAGGGGTACCGTGTGCAATCATTTCACCGAAATCGAGTACATAAATCCTTTCGGAAATCTGCATGACCAAACCCATGTGATGCTCTATCAAAAGAATAGTTGTTTTGTATTTTTCACGGACGCCGCGGATAAACTCGGCAATCTCCTGTGTCTCTTGCGGATTCATACCGGCGGCCGGCTCGTCGAGGAGCAGGAGGGAAGGGTCTGTTGCCAAAGCCCTTGCAATCTCCAAGCGGCGTTGCAGGCCATAGGGCAGACTGGAAGCGATATGATCTTTTAGATGTGCCAAATTCTGCTCTTCCAAAAGCGCCATAGTTTCTTCGCGCATACGCTTTTCTTCTTTCCTGTTCAGGCGAAAGGTCGCTGTGAATATGTTTTGTTTTGCACGCATATGTTTTGCAACCATGACATTGTCAAACACAGTAAGGGCCTTGAACAGGCGTACATTCTGAAATGTTCGGGCGATGCCGCGATAGGTTATTTTGTCGGGAGTGTACCGCACAACTTTGTTATATTTCCCCTTGTTTTCACCTTTGTAGGCATCCTTCATTTTGCCGCGAGGATAGTTTTCTGAAATGGTTTCACCATTTAGAAGAACTCTGCCGTTGGTCGGCTCATAAACACCTGTGATGCAGTTGAAGGCAGTGGTCTTTCCGGCACCATTAGGGCCAATTAGAGCTACAATTTCACCTTTATTGACATCAAGGGATATGTTATCCACTGCGACAAGGCCGCCGAATTGCATCGTTAGGTTTTCGAGGCGAAGTACATTATCAGCCATCAGAAACACCTGCCTTTTCTTTGCGTATAATACGTGTGACAATTGTGTCTTTGAGCTTCTTCACATAGTAGGGGAGTTCCTTGTCACCAAGCAATCCTCGGCGGAAGAACAGTACAACACACATGATTATGACTGAAAATACTACAAGCCGGAATCCGGATACGAACACACGTTCGCCTATATTGAATCCGAAAATGGTGATTCTTTCGAGACCCAGAAAAGCACCGGAGTCAAGCCCGCGCAGCCACCACATGGACGCAAACACAAATAACATTGCGCCGATAACACTTCCTGAGACTGAGCCAATGCCACCCAGGACGACAATGAGCAAGAACTCGTAAGTCATAGCCGCTCTGAACTGGATTGGTGCGACAGTACCCATAAAGATGGCCAGCAATGCGCCACCTATGCCAACGAAGAATGAGCTGATACAAAATGATAACTGTTTATGCTTAAAGAGGTTTATACCCATGGCTTCTGCTGCGATATCATCTTCACGAATCGCTTTAAATGCTCTGCCATAAGACGAAGAGACGAGCAAAATGATAACAAATATACAAATCGCCGATAGAAGCGCCAGAGTAAAGGTAATCAGCCCAAAGGTCTGCCCGCCTATGGTTATATTGAGGTCAACATGTCTGGTAAACATGCGCAGGGGATTTCCGGCGTTTGTAAGCGTTCCGAGGCCTTGCCACATGATGAGCGCACGGATGATTTCCGCAAAGCCGAGGGTGGCAATCGCCAAATAATCGCTTCGCATCCGCAAAACCGGAAGCCCGACCAAAAATGCAAATACAGCAGTAATCAGCCCTGCCAATGTAATTGCGATGAGCATACCCATAATCATTCCCGGGCCACCGATGGCATTTCCAAGGACTTCAGGAAAAGAAGTCCGAATCAAGTAGCTGTCACTGAACCAAAGAAATACGTCGGTTCGCTGAGCCAATGGAATTGAAAATAGTGCGTAGGTTGTGGCACCAATCAACATAAACCCGGCATGGCCAAGTGAAAACAGGCCGGTAAAGCCGTTTAATAGATTCATCGCAACTGCGAGCAATGCAAAGATAGAGCCTTGACGCAGAGAAACCAAAAGCATGTTCATTCTGTCGGTAGGTCCAATCACCTGCTCGAGTATAATAAGTGATATAAAAAACGCAACAAGCAAAACAATAATGGTTAAAGTTTTTGTGCTGATTTTTTTTGTGCTATTTATGCCATTCATTCTATAATGCCCCTCCTTAAACCTTGTCGGTTGGCTTCTCACCGAACAGTCCGGACGGTCTGAAGACAAGTATAACAACAAGTAAAACAAAAGTAAAAGCGTCAGAGAAAGCGGCAATATCCATAGGGCTGCTTAAAATTCCCAATCCTGCCGGACCTAAAATGATGTCTCCCCCTCTGATGAGCGTTTCGAAAACGCCAATAAGCAGACCGCCTATCACCGCCCCGGGTATTGAGCCGATCCCGCCAAAAACTGCCGCGACAAACGCCTTGAGTCCGGGCATTGCACCGGCTGCCGGGAAAACACCGGGAAAGCTGGTGAAAAACAAAATAGATCCAATCGCAGCAAGAAACGAGCCAATAATGAAGGTCGTCGAAATTACTGAGTTGATTTTTATTCCCATAAGCTGGCTGGTATCGAAGTCCTTTGCAGCTGCACGCATGGCAATACCTATTTTAGTGTTGTTAATAAGCCAAACAAGAATAAATACGAGTGCGACAACCAAAAATGGAGTAATTACAGTTACGCGTCTGGTGGTCACACCAAAAACGCTGATGGTATCAGAAATCCATGGAATGGCCGGATACATCCGATTGAGTCCGCCGGTGAAGTACAGTGCAAGGTTTTGTAAAAGATAACTGACACCGATTGCAGAAATCATAACAGACATCCTTGGTGCTGTACGCAATGGTTTATATGCAACGCGCTCGATCAAAAAGCCCAAAAGCACAACCAAAATGATTACGACCGGTATGGCTACCCAAGCGGAAAAGATGCTGCGGCAAATACCATAAAAAGACCGCCGACCATGAATACGTCACCGTGGGCGAAGTTGATTAGCCGCA
>WQUY01000124.1 GCA_009781855.1 Oscillospiraceae bacterium
GTAGTACCTACAAACGGCGCAATAAAGTTCGATTAATTGGATGTCTTTAGGCATTCATCCAATTTATCACACTTTTCGCCGTTTTTCTTGCTTCTAGGGTTCATTTAACTCTTGATTGGCGTTGATAATTGAAATGATATCCTCGGCGGCTACTACGATGCTGTGCATTTCTTCTTGCAGGAACATGGCGTTGAGGTCATCAATCTCAATCATGGCGGATACAAAATCCTCCGGCAGGTCGATATCAATATTGCTCAGTTGGATAGCTGTTGCCACATCCGGGTCGTATGGTGATGCACTAAACCTTAAGCTCGCTGGTACGGGGGATGGGGTTGGCGTGGGTGTTGGCGTGGGTGTTGGTGAGGGCTCCGGCGTGGGGGATGGTGTGGAGCTGGAGGCAGTGCCAGGGCGGCTTGGGCCTCTTATTATTGCCATTATTTCGTCTCGTTGGTCTAGGCAGTGGAGGCTGTAGCGCGAGGTGAATCTATAATAAAAAGGATTTGGATTGTTTGGGCTGGATGGTGTAACTGAGACTAGATGCGTTTCTCCAGGGAATATGGTATCAGCAAAGAAGATAATCGCTACTGAATCCCCGATTCGCATACCTCCCTTTAGCACCTCTACTATAGTTGTGTAATAAATATCAGTTGATGCAAACTCTGTTCCATATCCCTGACTCGCCAAACTATGAGGTTCGTTTACTTCAATAACTAAGACATACGGCGAACCATTTATGATATCCGCTAAGTTGTCAGAAGTGATAAACACGCGATTAGTTGTCGCGAATGGATTTCGAGGCAATGAGCGAACGTACGAAATGACATGCTCAATTGTAAGCCCAATGCTGTTAAAATCCAAATACGAGTGTATCGCCAGCGGCTCGTTGTGCATTGTGCTTCTTGACGGGTTATCTAAGTCAAGAATAAGGTCCTCTATAAACATAAACCCGTCGTAATGGAAACTGGCGTAAATATTAACAAGCTTTATTAGTGCCAGTAAATATTGTGTATCCGTTGTAAACTGAAACTCAGGTGCCGCAAAACTACGGTTCATCTGGTTGTAGACCACATACACAAATATAGTGTCTGCGGCACTGCCATATATACGGTCATGGACAATAAGCTCATACTCAGTTGCGCCTTGCCCAAAAGGCCTACGGGCAACAAACTCTACAACTACCACATCAGTGGCTACCTCTATCACACATTCAAATGTTGCGTGGACGCCCATACCCGAGATTATAATCCTTGCGTCATCACCAGATTCGGTCACCGTTGCTTCGCTGCGCAGACTTACAGCTTCATTATGTGAGCTTATCGCTTCCTGGCGTGAACTTGCAGTATGCATGTGTTCGCTGTGTAAGCTATGCGAGTTATATGCGGCAAAAAGTAAAATACCTATAAGCAATATACCTGAGATTGCCAGTAAATGTTTTTTATTCATAATTACCACTCCCTTTGTCAGCCGAATAAACGTCTGTTTCTATGAATGGATTAGCTTGTCGTCTGAATCGATACGCTTGCCTTAAATGCTCTAACTCGGCTGGGCGTAGAGTTTCACTTGGGTTCGAAAGAAGTTGAATATTTCCCCTCATAATGTCATTGGGGTTAGGGGAATGCCCAAAATACCCAAGCGCGTGGCCAAGCTCATGTAGGGCTGTCATCGTTGCAAAACGAACGTTGCGGTAATCCCGTGTATCCCAGCTGCCACTATTTGAAAACACAGCTATTTGCACCGCATTGTCTCCTGTATTATGCAACCTGTTTACATTCCGCCCCATGCCTCCTGCCTGGATTCTGCCCGCAGTATCCACATCTCTTTCAGCAATAAACCTAAAAAAACCATATCGTTGGCCCGTTGGGGAAAAATGTGTACCACCGTTTATACGATCTGCAATCTCATACCTATCACCCCCATATGCTCTGATATTTGCATCATTCAAGTCGGCTACAGGGTTAAATGTCACCCCCAACTCACGTGACCAAATATTCTGGGCACGATTCATACTTGCTATAAAATCAAACCCAGCAGGGGGTGTGCCAAGTGGCTCCCGCCGGATATTTATTACCCTGTCCCAAATCCCAAACCACTCTTGGTAAGCTGCGCCAGCACCAATATGCCAAATATTCTCTATCCACCATAATTGCCAATTATTGCTGGTATTTCGAGGTGAGAGCATTACGGCAGCAGGTCCATCCTCTATATACAAAGTAGGATTTGAAACGCTACGGATTCTGTATGTGCCATTAGCCTGTGGCAATAAGAGCCAGCGTTGCCTGTTGTCGTAGTCTCTCCCAACTCCTGAAATTCTTGCATCATGTCTAAGGCTCCCACCGGTTTCTGTGAGATAACGCCTTGTTGTGTCATTTCTTATGGCGAAGAAATTATCAGCTATATGAACAAAATACCATATAGGGTAATTTGCACCGCTTTTGGCAGCATACCGTATGGTAGAAGTTGTCGTGCTGCTAACATCAATATATCCGCGTCTACTAAAACACTCAATTACCCTTTGTCCTCTCATTGTAGCCACAACAGCCGTTTGCGCTATGCGAAGTTCACGGGTCAAGCTCCCTGACGAAACGGTAACTGTCGCTTCGCGGATGATGCCTGTGCGGTTTGGTTGTATAACTCTAATTTCAAGTGATTCCCCAGAACGCTCTACTCTCAACCAGTCTACCGTGCCAGCAGTTTGAGTCACATTCCAACTTTGATTCGCTACGACAGTCGCCCTAGTTGTGCCCTGTGCGCCAGTGACTCTCCATTCTGACCCATTCCATGGTGCCACATTGGATGGGCTAAAGTTTAAGGTTGGCGGGCCTGGTGTTGGTGTGGGTGTTGACCCGCCTGGA
>WQUY01000125.1 GCA_009781855.1 Oscillospiraceae bacterium
ATGTCTGCATGAAAAAACGCTATTTTGCAATGAGCAATCGGGTTATACTGTGGCTTCATATAAGACCAGGGATCATAATTCAATTCCTGATGATGCCAAGAGCAGGTATCAACCCCGTGATGGCATGACTGCTTTTTCGGCTGTTGGCAACCGCCTGCCTACTGCAAGCGGTGTTGAAGTTGAATTGGTTGGAAAATGGGTAGATGGCAAGTATGGTTTGCAATTATCTGTGGAGAGTTGCAATGTTTTGCGGCCAAAGACTACCGATGGGATAGTTGCTTATCTATCTTCCGATTTAATAAAAGGCATTGGCGAGCAAACTGCAAACGCCATCGTAAACCGTTTTGGTGTTCACGCTTTGGACATAATTGACAAAACGCCGGAACGTCTGCTTGAAGTGCCGGGCATCACCGAGAAAAAGCTGGCTTCAATTATGGAAGGCTACAACCAGAGCATGGGGCTGCGCGATATAATGACCGAGCTGGCAACCTATGGTGTTACTCCCAAAAAAGCCGAAAAGATATTGGAGATGTATGGGGCGCAGGCAGCGGAGGTTGTAAAAGCCAATCCGTATGTACTTTGCAATATCCACGGGTTTGGATTTAAGACTGTGGACGAGATGGCTCTGAAAAATGGTATGCCATTAGACTCCCCGCATCGTATTTCTGAGGGTCTAGTTTATGCCCTTGGGCAATCGCAACAGTCAGGGCATTTATTTCTTGAAAGCGAAGTGTTGTGCAATGAGGCGGTCAAGTTATTAGGGGCGGAGGCGGCAGAAAGTTCTGCCGCACAGCAAGCCTTGCTTGATTTAGTCTTGAATGAGCGTTTGTGTGAAGATGATGGGCGGATCTATCTGCCGAAAAACTACACAGCAGAACGCGAAACTGCAAAACTCGCAAAAGAAATGATTAGACCTGTTACTATCAGCAGAGATGTCGAAGCTGCCATTACCCGTGCTGAAAAAAGATTTGGCATAAATCTTGCCGATAAACAAAGAGATGCCGTAAAGATGGCTTTGACCAATAATCTATCCATCATTACTGGTGGGCCGGGTACGGGCAAAACCACTGTTCTTAAAGTGGTCATCGCTGTATACGATGAACTTGTCGGAGGGGATGCGGCTTTTGCAGCACCAACCGGCAGGGCTTCGCGGCGGTTATCTGAAAGTGTCGGAGCGGAAGCCGCTACTCTTCACAGCACCTTGGGGCTTACTGCGGAGAAAGACCAAGCGGAATCTTCCCTTGAAGTGGATTTTTTGGTGGTGGATGAAGTGAGTATGATGGACATGTCTTTGACGTACCAACTTTTTAGATGCCTAAACTCAAAAACAAAGCTGCTGTTTGTCGGCGACGATAATCAGTTGCCATCAGTGGGCGCAGGAAATGTACTGAGAGAACTGCTGCTGTGTGGGGCGATACCTGTTACGAAGCTAAATGTCGTTCACAGGCAGGCCAGCGCAAGCCGCATCAACCTCAATGCCCATACAATCTTGCAAAACAGAGGCGATGGGCTTATGTACGGTGCGGATTTCGAGTATGTAGATGCGGGGGATCCTGCATATGCCGCCGAAATGGTCATTCGGTTATATAATGACGCAGTTAGACAGCGAGGCACTGATGGAAAATCTTATGGTGCGGATGGCGTTCAGATTTTGTCACCCATGCGAGTTAAAGGCAAATGCGGCACTGATGCGCTTAATAAGCAGATTCAGGGCATGATCAACCCTGCCGCAAATGACCGCCCGGAGGTTGTTGTAGGGTTTAAGCGTTTTAGGCTCTTTGATAAAGTCATGCAGACCCGAAACAATGACGCGATTTCCAATGGCGATATCGGAAGGATACGTAAGATTGATAAAGGGCGCAATGGTGACTACACCGTTATGATTGATTTTGGCGGTAGAAAAGTTGAGTATGGCCAGGAGGATATGGAGTCTATTGAGTTGGCCTACGCCACAACCATACACAAATCGCAGGGCAGTGAATATCCAATCGTTATAATACCTGTTCTGACCGAGGCATATATCATGCTTCAACGAAATTTGATATACACCGCCATAACCCGTGCAAAAGAAAAAGTAATCATCGTAGGACAGAAAAAGGCGTTGTTCACAGCAATCCATAGAGCTGAAACTGCAAAGCGCAATACCGTGCTTGGAAAGTTGATAGCGGCTTAACTATCCTATAGTTATCTTGCAATCTGTAGCAATGTTTGATGAGATGCAGATTCAAATTTCATCTCCAAGTTTTTCTATGCCATCGCCTCAAAAGCGCGGTGGCATTTTACTTGGAGAAAATTGCAGTTGAATCCGAAAGCTGAATTTGTTATAATAGTATGGGAGGGTTGTGTCCATGAGAAAGCAAAAATTATACCTCGACACCTCAATTTGCACAGATTGATTATCAGTATATAGAAGTTAATGATGATATTTTGACAACGGCAGAAAGATTTATTGACATGGGAATCTTGACACATCGTAGCCACCTTGACTGTCAGCGTATTGCCGCCGCTATTCATACGGAATGTGACTTGGTTGCATCTTGGAACTTCAAGCACATGGTAAATGTCAAGACTATCAAAGGCGCAAGGGTAATCACGGCTATAGAAGGTTATAAAGATATTTTAATATGTTCTCCAAACATGCTTATCGAAGGAGGTTTTGATGATGAATAAAACACCATTCCCGGAAATCAGCAAAGATTTCACTATCGAGGATATTCGCAAAATTAGAGACTGGAACGGCGAGCGTTTCGCAACAATGACAAAAGA
>WQUY01000126.1 GCA_009781855.1 Oscillospiraceae bacterium
GTAATCTGCCTCTAACGGCAAGGGAGGTAATGCATCTCCGACACCAAGCGCTTTAATTACCGTACAACCGCAACGATCTTTCAATCGCCTGATATAATCATCATCCTCATCACCGTGGAGTTGGACTATATCAATGGTTTCTCTCTTATAAACCTCCGCAACGGTATTTAGGCTTTCGTTCACAAAAACACCCACGACTTCAATTTGCGGATCAAGGTTATTCTTCAAAATATCTGCCGTTTTTGTGTCCACTTTACGCCGACTTGGGGCAAATACGAAACCGATAAAATCCGGCAGAAAACGATTGACGGCTTCTATGTCCTCTGCACGACTTAGTCCGCATATCTTAACTTTTGTCATAGCGCGTCACCCCTCAGTTCAGTCAGTGCCGCTTTTTTATCATGCGAGCGCATCAGTGCTTCACCAACTAACACAGCGTTCACACCGTCTTTGCGAAGGATTGACACATCATTTGCCGTGCGAATGCCGCTTTCGGACACGAAAAGGATATCCCTAGGTACCATTTTTCTGAGCCGACTGCTTAGGGTGACATCGACGTCAAATGTTTTGAGATTTCGGCTATTGACCCCAATTATCCGTGCGCCTGCGGTCAAAGCCATATCGACTTCTGCTTCCGTATGTGCTTCCACAAGTGCGGACAGTCCTAAGCTGTGAGCAATAGTGATATATTCAATAAGGGTTTCTTGCTCCAGCATAGCGCAGATTAGTAATACTGCACTCGCTCCGAGCATCTTTGCTTCGTAGATCATATATGTGTCAACGGTAAAATCCTTCCGCAAAAGTGGAATTGATACGTGGTGAGCAATTTCGCTAAGATAATGGTCATTGCCTTTGAAGTAATATGGTTCAGTCAGAATGGAGATTGCTGCGGCACCTGCCGCTTCGTAGTCTTTGGCGATGTTTATATAAGGGAATTCTTTGGCGATAATCCCCTTTGAGGGGGAGGCTCGCTTGACTTCGCAGATAAAAGCAATGTCTTTTGTGTGCAATGCTTTTTCAAAAGGGAAGTCGTGGGTAGAATTCACGAAACAAGCTTTTTCCATTAATTCATCCAATGGTAATATTTTTTTCTGCACTTCGATGCGCTCTTTTGTGCGGATTGCAATTTCTTGTAGAATATTCAAAGTAGTCACCTACCTTTCATTTGAACAATGGATAAACTCATTTAGCTTTTTGTATGCATTTCCACTGTCGATGACATAATTTGCAGCTGCTACAGCTGATTCGATTAATTCGTACCGCCCTGTAATAAACATGGCAGCTGCTGCGTTGAGTACGGCGGCGTTTCGTTTGGGACCTTTTTCGCCTTTTAGCACTGCTCTGAGAATTTCAGCATTTTCCGAAGGTGAGCCGCCTTGCAAATCGTCGGGATGACAGCGTTCAAATCCAAATTGCTCCGGCTTGATTGTGTATGAACGCACCCATCCGTCTTTTACCTCGCAGACAAATGTCGGCGCACAGAGTGATATTTCATCGAGCCCGTCCTCACCGTGTACAACCATGGCATTTTTCACGCCTAAATTGCAAAGCACTTGCGCCAGAGGTTCCACCAGTTCTCGATCATAAACCCCCATAAGTTCCATTTTTGCACCGGCAGGATTTGTGAGCGGTCCTATGATATTAAACACAGTTCGGATGCCCAGTTCTCGGCGAACAGGTGCTACAAATTTCATGGCAATATGATAATTTTGTGCAAACATAAAACATAGCCCTATGCGTTCGAGCAATTCGGCGCTTTTATTCGGCGAGATGTTGATGTTCACGCCTAAAGCTTCCAATACGTCGGCGGCACCGCATTTGCTCGATGCACTTCGATTGCCGTGCTTTGCCACCGGGATACCTGCGGCCGCTGTAATGATAGACGCTGTTGTTGATATATTGAAGGTATTAGAATGGTCGCCGCCGGTGCCGACGATTTCGAGTGCGTCTACATCGTGCAATAGGCGCACACAATGGGATCGCATTGCAAAAGCGGAGGCGGTAATTTCATCGGTGGTTTCGCCCTTTAGGCTCAGTGCAGTTAGATATGCACTCATTTGAACGGGAGTTGCTTCACCGGTCATGATTTCGTGCATGACTGCTTTTGCGATTTCATAAGACAAATCCTGCTTTTTCGACAGGGACACGATGGCTTCTTTAATCATCTTTAAATTTCTCCTCCTATTAATTGAAGTATGCTGTGTAGTTTTTATCCAAACAGTCCGGCGTTGATCCACATGGGGATTGCCACGACCAGAGCAATCAAGCACACCGCAAAATAGATTAGACCATATTTGCTTTGGTGTTTACTTGTCCAACCCCTGTCTCCCGAGATAGAACGGCTCATGACAGCCCACATATTTTGGTATGCTAAGAAGAAAGCGTTGCCTGCAAGTATGAAGATAGCGAGCCAGACGAGGGGGCTAATCTGATACGCTTCTTGTATTGCCGGGAGTATCGGTGCCATGATTGAGATTGTTGGAAGAAACATTGCTACATCTACCAAACTCCATAGGAACATAAAAGCTGTAACAGAAAACACAAACAACCAGGGATTGCCTGCAATAGGAGCAAGGGCGGGTACAACAATTCCCGACAGCCAGTCAGAAATTCCGGTCACATAAAAGATTGGACCTAAGCTGAACGCCATAGCAATAAAAATTACCAGATTCCAGTTTGCGGCGGTATTGAA
>WQUY01000127.1 GCA_009781855.1 Oscillospiraceae bacterium
CGAAGCTGATTTTATGGCATCTCGTAATGAAGTCCTCACGCAATGGCCTACAGGTGCACGCGTTGACCTTGATGAAGCATTGGAATTTCATAAAAGCATACCAAAGAAAAAGCAGTTTGCGCATAAACTCTCAGATGCAAAAAAGAAAGGCATCACGCTGACACAACCTCGTGCAGGTGTTGCATTGGTGCGTGAACATATTGAGTTACTAACCTACTTGCAAGATAAAGGCGAGGCTGATTTATTACCGACGACCATAGATAGCTACACTCGTCAAAATCGTTACAAAGAAGCGGAAGATGGTATCGAGGAAAGTGTAAAGCAAAGTAAATCTATGCTCAACGGCTTCCCCGCCGTCAATCACGGTGTCGATAGTTGCAGATCGTTGATCCAAAGCTTGAATATTCCTATTCAGGTCAGACATGGCACACCTGATGCCCGTCTATTGACCGAAATATCTTATGCCGGTGGTTTCACAGGTTATGAGGGTGGTGGCATTTCATATAATATTCCATATGCCAAAAACGTCACACTCGAGACAACGATTCGCGACTGGCAATATGTTGACAGGCTGACCGGTCTTTATGAGGATATGGGAGTCAGCATAAACCGCGAGCCTTTTGGTCCTCTAACAGGAACACTTGTGCCGCCATGCATTTCTCACGCTGTTGCTATCATCGAAAGCTTGCTTGCCGCTGAGCAAGGTGTCAAAAACATCACAGTCGGTTACGGGCAATGCGGCAATCTGGTTCAAGATGTTGCTGCGATTCGCACATTAGAGGAATTGACTGAGTTTTACTTAAACGAGTATGGCTATAAAGATGTAATCGTCACAACTGTATTACACCAATTCATGGGCGGCTTCCCTCCTGATGAGGCAAAGGCGTTTGGTGTTATCTCTTGGGGCAGTGCGGCAGGCGCACTTGCAAAGGCTACCAAGATAATAGTTAAAACTCCTCATGAGGCAATGGGTATTCCAACTATGGAAGCCAACGCACAAGGGCTTCGTTGCACAAAACAACTCATACATATGCTTGCCGACCAACGACTTGAAAATCTGCAAGTTGATGAAGAGAAGCGTATTATCACCGAAGAAACTCGATGCATTATGGACAAGTGTTTTGAGCTTGGCGAGGGTGATATTGCTCTTGGTGCTGTCAGGGCGTTTGAGTCGGGTGTAATCGACATTCCTTTTGCGCCAAGCAAATATAATGCAGGAAAAATGCTTCCTGCACGTGATAACGAGGGTGCCGTACGCATGTTTGCTCCCGGTGCTGTTCCTTTGAGTAAAGAATTGTTGGATTTTCATGCAGAAAAAATTGAAATCCGGGCAAAGTCTGAAAGACGTAAGGCGTCTTTCCAGATGGTCATTGATGATGTATATGCAATAGGTAAAGGGCAACTCGTAGGCAGACCTAGGTAAATTATTTAGGAGATTAACCATTGAAAATAAAAAATGTAGTATGTGCGCCGGGGCGTACCGGATTCTATTTTGATGACCAACGCGCAATAAAAGCCGGAGCTACGCCCGACGGCTTCGCTTATGAAGGCGATACTGTGACTGAGGGATTCAATTCAATAAGGCAAGCCGGAGAAGCTATATCAGTCATGTTGGTACTTGATGACGGGCAAATTGCATGGGGTGATTGTGCCGCTGTTCAGTATTCAGGTGCCGGTGGACGTGACCCTTTGTTTCTTGCAAAGAATTTTATTCCTTTTATTGAGAAACATATCAAACCGATATTCGTAGGTCGTGAAATTACGACATTTCGTGAAATGGCAGACGAGTTAGAAGCAATGGAAGTGGATGGCAAGCGCTTGCACACTGCAATTAGATATGGTGTTAGCCAAGCTATACTCGATGCTGTGGCTAAGTCAAATCATAAATTGATGTGTGAAGTAATAGCAGAAGAGTATGGCACAACAATCAGCGATCAAATGATTCCTATTTTCACACAGAGCGGTGACAATAGATATGAAAATCCTGATAAAATGATTATCAAAGGGGCACAAGTGCTTCCTCACGGTTTAATCAATCAGATTTCAACTAAGTTGGGCGAAAATGGTGAGTTACTTGAAGAATATATTGCTTGGCTTCGTGACCGCATAATAAAGTTACGGCACGACCCTGACTACTCCCCTGTTTTGCACCTTGATGTCTACGGCACAATCGCTATGGTTTTCGGTTCTGACCCCAATGTTATCGCTGATTATTTGGCGCGTTTGGAAAAAGCTGCTTCTCCTTTTATGCTTCGCATCGAAGGGCCTATGGATGTTGAAGAACGTGAACGCCAGATGATTGCGCTTCGCGAATTGACAAAGGTTGTAGATGAACGCGGTATAAATGTGGAAATAGTTGCTGATGAGTGGTGTAATACGCTTGAAGATATTAAATATTTCGCCGACAATAAGGCGGGGCATATGGTTCAAATCAAAACGCCGGATCTGGGCGGTATCGGCAACATAGTAGAGGCTGTTTTATACTGTAAAGAGCGTGGAATCGGTGCTTATCAAGGCGGCACATGCAACGAAACCGACCGCTCAGCACAGGTTTGTGTTCATCTGGCAATGGCAACAAATCCCGACCAGATTTTAGCAAAGCCGGGCATGGGCGTTGACGAGGGCTACATGGTAGTCTACAACGAAATGCAACGCATTTTGGCGCTATTAAAAAAATAGCGGTAGAAACA
>WQUY01000128.1 GCA_009781855.1 Oscillospiraceae bacterium
CTTGTGAATTTCAAGGCTTCGCAATGCGTCATTAACTAAAATCTCACAAACAGAAAAATGAAATATTGCGAAATACTGCGAATAAGCGAGTACGAGAGAGATATACATACTAATTTAGAAGAGAGGTGTTGCAATATGGAAAAGCGTGGAATGAATGAACGTATCCGCAATTTACGTGAAATGAGCTTAACAGCCGAACCAAGACTCTGCATTGAGCGGGCGAAACTCGTAACAGAAGCCTATAAAAAATATGAGGGATCTGTTTCGATTCCTGAACTGAGAGCGCTTGCGTTTAAGAATATAATGGAAAATAAAACGCTGTGGATAGGTGAGGGGGAACTCATCGTCGGTGAAAAAGGCTCAGGCCCACAATCGGCACCCAGCTTTCCGGAAATATGCTGTCATACGCTTGAAGATATGCAAGTCATGAATGAACGTGACCTGATTTTCTTTAGGGTCAAGCCGGAGGACTTCAAAACGCAGGAAGAAACTATAATCCCGTTTTGGAAACGGCGCGCACTTAGGGAGAGACTGCTTGCGGCAATGACACCTGAGTGGAAGCAAGCCTACGCTGCGGGTATATTTACAGAGTTTATGGAGCAACGCGGCCCCGGACATACTGTCGGCTCGCGATACATCTACCACAAGGGATTTTTGGATTATAAGATTGAAATACAAGAGTCCATATCAAAGCTGGATTATTTAAAAGACCCCGAAGCTGTGCAAAAGCGTGAAGAGCTTATGGCAATGAGTATTTGCTGTGATGCCATTATGACCTTGGGCAGCCGTTATGCGAAGTACGCCCGTGAACTTGCGGAAACAGAGCAAGATGAACAAAGGCGCTCAGAGCTGCTTCAAATTGCCGAAAACTGCGATGTCGTACCCGCAGGTAAACCTCAAACATATTGGCAGGCAATTCAGATGTACTGGTTTGTGCATATAGGCATAACTTCTGAGCTGAATCCCTGGGACGCATTTAGCCCAGGTAGGCTGGATCAACATCTGTATCCATTTTACAAAAGAGAGACTACAGCTGGGATGCTCGACAAGGAAAAAGCGCTTGAACTGCTCCAATGCCTTTGGGTAAAATTCAACAATCAACCGGCACCTCCTAAGGTTGGAGTAACCCTTAAAGAGAGTGGGACGTATACGGATTTTGCAAATATAAATACCGGAGGCATATCGGAGGATGGCAGCGACGGAGTCAACGATGTCAGCTTTCTTATACTGGATTGTATGGATGAAATGCGCTTGTTGCAACCCAGTTCAAATGTGCAGATAAGCAGAAAAACGCCAAGAGCATTTCTCAAAAGAGCCTGTGAAATTTCCCGCAAAGGATGGGGGCAACCCGCGTTCTACAACACTGAGGCAATAGTGCAGGAGCTGCTTAATGCAGGCAAAAGCATTGCAGATGCAAGGTTGGGTGGGTCGAGCGGTTGCGTTGAGACCGGTGCATTTGGTAATGAGGCATATATTCTGACCGGTTATTTCAATTTACCTAAAATTTTGGAACTCACTTTAAATAACGGTTATGATAACAGGCTTGGGCAGCAACTTGGGCCAAAGACCGGAGATGCAGAGGGGTTTGAAACATATGAAGAGCTGTTTGGCGCGTTTAGGCGGCAAATCGAACATTTTGTTGATATTAAGGTAGCGGGGTCAAATGTTATAGAACAGTTTTACGCTCGCTATTTGCCAGTACCATTTCTTTCGATAGTTACAAATGATTGCATCTTAAAAGGGAAAGACTATAACGCAGGAGGCGCAAGGTATAATACCAGTTATCTGCAAGGGGTTGGCATAGGGACGGTGACGGACTCGCTGTCTGCGATAAAATACGCGGTCTATGACAATAAGCTGTTTTCGGTAAAGAAGCTCAAACAAGCTCTTGCCACTGACTTTAAAGGATACGATGATATTTTGAGTCTGCTGAAAGATAGACCACCGAAATACGGAAATAATGATGAATATGCTGATGAAATCATGCAATCGACATTCGAAACCTACCGCGACATAGTTACCGGAAGGCCCAATACGAGGGGTGGAGCGTTTCGCGTCAATATGCTGCCAACAACCTGCCACATCTATTTTGGCGAAGTAACCGGAGCAATGCCGAATGGGCGTGCGTCAGGCAAGCCGGTGTCCGAAGGGATATCACCATCACAAGGGGCTGACACAAATGGCCCGACTGCGGCAATCAAGTCTGCAGCAAAGATGGATCATCTGAGCACCGGTGGGACTTTGCTAAACCAAAAATTTACGGCTGATGTTTTAAATGGAGAGGTCGGGCTTGATAACATGGCCAGCTTAGTTGAGTCATACTTTGACATGGATGGGCATCACATTCAATTTAATGTAGTGGATAGAAAAACACTGCGAGCCGCTCAGGCAAATCCCGAGCAATATCGAGGTTTGATTGTTCGTGTGGCGGGGTATAGTGATTATTTTGAAAATCTTAGCCGAGCTTTGCAGGATGAAATCATAGAGCGTACCGAGCATACTTTGACGAATTGAGAATTGGGAGTGAGGAGTTGGGAGCATTTCCGCTTATGAAGTCGAAATTAGTGTGCGGCAATAGTATAAAACAACGAATAAATATCATAATTCAACGCAAAACGGAAAATATATCTTGACCCGATAGTGAGAAGTGTGTAGAATACTGTA
>WQUY01000129.1 GCA_009781855.1 Oscillospiraceae bacterium
AGGAGGCCCCACTAACGCGGCTGTCCATGCCCCAGGAGACTGGAGCGCAGAAAGTTCCGAGGGGTGGTTGCGTGTCACTGGCGGGGCTGGAGGTCTGTTTCCTTTTGATGCCCCTGATACTCTGATTGACCCGCTTGCACATGCTGATGCAGAAGTGCCAATTAGCCCACTTTCGCTAATGGTTTCTGGGGCGTCGGGGAGTCAGCTTACTCTTAGCGCGCTACCAAACGATACCGGTGTCGCCCGTACGGCAACCGTTACTGTTAGGTCAGGCAACCTGCCAGCGCAGACGCTTCACATAACGCAACAGCCTGTTGTGACCGATATAAGTGGGCCAAGGGTAATTGAATGCTTTAACAGGCGTGGGTATGTGGACTTTCTTGGTGCATCATTTGTCGAAACAGGGATTTGCGGATCCGTAGCAAGAGTTCCTATATGGGATTTTGTGCCTATATCTGGTAGTGTCAATGTATTCGCTATCAGAAATGACTCTATAGGGCTCTATTTCACAGAAACCGGCGGAAACGTAAGACTTGCAGCCGGGAATGGTAGCAACAACCAGCGCTGGGTCTTGGCGCGACAGTCCAATGGCACATACAGGATTCGCAGTGTCTCAAATGGCATGTATATGCATAATGGCCTTGGTAGCTTAACTCTTGCTAATCATGTCCATACCATTGATCAACAGTGGAGAATAGAGCATATATGGCATATAACTAATGACGGGCATCAGCAAAATTGGATAGGCTTTTGGGACGGCGCGATTACTGTTCGAACCGAACCAATACCAGAACGCCAAGCTGCTGGGTTTAACTTTGAGTCGAGAATGACCAGCGCGCAAACTGCTTGGTCAAATGTGCTGGGCGTGACATTCCTCCCCGTAGTTGAAAATGCACATATCAGGGCATATGGGGGAGATAGGGTTGAGATTGCAAGGCTCATAAATAATAATATTCCCTTTGACCCCACTAACGAACGCTATGCGGCTATGACAGGCAGGCTAAGAGGAGGGGGAGAGCCAGCATCACCTATAGGCCAAATCATAGCTGGCGGTGCTACGCGAAATGTGTTTAGGCTAAATGATTCTTTGGTAGATGGCGTAATGAGAATAGGCGTGTTTTCTAACACCGGTGCTTGGTATACACTCAACTTGCGTAACATCCATTTTGCAACAATGGCAGCCACTCATGAACTTGGGCATGCGTTGGGGTATATGGGGCATTCACCCAACTTATCTGACATTATGACAGGGCATATACCAGGCCTGGCGTCTCCTAATCGGACGCTAAACCCAGCAGAAATAGAGCACTTATTACAAGTGTATCGAAGAAGACCCTGGCGTTGAGTTAGCTCATACGTAAAGCTAACCGTTTATTCGATTAACGAGAGGAGCAGTCAGCAATGAAGAGTGGAAACTCGCGAATAATCTCAGGATTATTGTTTATATGCATTTTGGTTTTTGTGGTGTCTAACGTGCACAGTCTCTTTGTAAGGACGCAGGGTGTAACGGCGGCATATGCCTCTAGTGACAACGGAGATTTCACGGATTCAAATTCGAGCGCAGGGCACGGATGGACACTTGAATCAGCAGTGGGATATGCTACCGACGTAGTTGTCGCGGAGTTTGTAGCGTACAGGACATTTGGCGAATATTCTGCTGAGTACGAGTTTATTATCCACGACCGAATATTTGGCAATGCCGCAGATACAGTATTTGTGTACGTGATTTACAATAGTATGAACTTTATGAGCCGTAGGTTTGCAGACCCCTCGTTTCAGTTTGCTACAGGCACACATTATTTATTGACATTAATAAAGCTTGCGGATGTCTATGCTCGTTTTCATGACGACGGCTTCATGTTTGCGTCTGACATGATACTTTATTTAGATGACCCAACAAGAAGCACGATATATGGTCAACCGCTGAGAGTGCGCTCAAGGTTGGATTTTGACAATAGCGACCTTACAAGTGAACAGATCATTTCATATGTTCGCTCTTTGCCTCGACACCCGATGTACACAATTGACCGCGTGTTTATTACGTCTGACGATTTGAGGGATATAGTGACTGGTTCGCCGTATGTCATAGTTATTGAAATAAACGAACCGAGGCGTTTAGCAAGCGAGGCCATTCAATCAGATATAAGTGCAACTGACATTTATTTCGTCACTGTAGTTGAGGTGCTAAAGGGTAATATGCAAGTCGGGGATGAATTGCGAGTTATCTTTTTTGCTGATACGGTATTCCCAGGAGAAACATTTATTGTGTCAATTGCCCCAACTAACCCGCACAGTCCAACCCCATATTTTCATGAGTTCACCTCCCGCCACAGCCTCCACCCCCTAGAATACCGCGACGAAATAATCAGTATCCTACGCCCAAGACGCCCGTCAATCGCCGACTCAACCCCAACGCCATCACCTTCGCCAACCCCTACACCCTCACCATCGCCAACCCCCACGCCATCCCCAACGCCACAACCATCAAGGTTCTCCGCCGCACTATATGACCCAGAAGCAGGTGCCAACATCCAACTAACCAACATAGAAGTCACCCTACCAGAGGACTTTATAGCCGACATGCACAACCGCGACAACCTAAACACCACATTCCTACAAGATGAAATGCACCGCCT
>WQUY01000130.1 GCA_009781855.1 Oscillospiraceae bacterium
GATACACCAACACCATCCCCGGCCACCCCGTCGCCAATTCCGCAGACAATATCCTTTTCACCCGACAGCCAGGCACCTTGGAACATGACAATGTGGATACTTGGCGGTACAGGTGGCCCCACCAACGCGGCTGTCCATGCCCCGGGAGACTGGAGCGCAACAAGTTCCGAAGGGTGGTTGCGTGTCACTGGCGGTGCTGGAGGTCTTTTTCCATTTGATGCCCCTGATACTCTGATTGACCCGCTTGCACATGCTGATGCAGAAGTGCCAATAAGCCCACTTTCGCTTATGGTTTCGGGGGCGTCGGGGAGTCAGCTTACTCTTGACGCACTACCAAACGATACAGGTGTCGCCCGTACGGCAACCGTTACTGTTAGGTCAGGCAACCTGCCAGCGCAGACGCTTCGCATAACTCAACAGCCTATTGTGACTGATATAAGTGGGCCAAGGGTAATGGAGTGTTTTAACAGGGTCGGATATGTGGATTTTCAAGGGGCAACATTCATTGAGACGGGCATTTGCGGATCCATAGTGAGAGTTCCAGTATGGGATTTTGTGCCTATACCTGGCAATACCAACACGTTCTTTATCAGAAATGACACGATAGGGCTTTATTTCACAGAACGCAGTGGGAGCATGAGGCTTGAAGCAAGAAATGGCAGTAATAATCAGCAGTGGATCTTAGCACGACAGCCTACTGGCGCATACAGGATTCGTAGCGTCTCAAGTGGCATGTATGCGCACAATGGCCTTGGAAGCTTGACCCTTGCAGCTCGTGTCAATGGCACTCCTCAACAGTGGTGGATAGGGGATATTTGGCATGTCTTTGATGATGGCCATCAACACGGCATTTTTGGGTTTTGGGAAGGGGCGATTACTGTCAGGACTGAACCAGTGCCAGAAAATCAGCCTCGCAACTTTGATTTTGAAGCGAGTATGGCCAGCGCACGCACTACTTGGTCAAATGCGCTGGGTGTATCATTCATCCCTGTTACTGGCACAGCACATATCAGGGCATATGGAGGATGTAGGGTTCAGATTGCTGAACTTATACCCGGCGTGAATTTTTTTGACCCCGCTCGTGAGCGTTATGGAGCTATGGTTGGCCCAATAAGACGAGATGGGGGCGGGGTAGTAGCAATAGGGCAAGTTGAGGCTGGTGGCGCTATGCGAAATGTTTTTAGGCTAAATGATTTTTTTGAAGGCGGCGTGGCAAGAATGGCTGTATTTACCGGAATAAACGCAACGAGGCAGAATGCTTCCAACACACGCAATATTAATTTTGCGACAATGGCCGCCATACATGAGCTAGGTCATGCGCTAGGATACTTTGCTCATTCGCCCAACCCAAACGACGTTATGACAGGGCGCATACCAAGCTTGTCATCGCCGAATGTGACGTTAAGCCCAGCAGAGATAGAGCATCTAAGGCAAATATATCGAAGAAGACCCTGGCGTTAAGTTGGTTCATTTATAAGCAACCGTTTACTCGATTAACGAGAGGAGCGATATTCAATGAAAAGAAAAAATTCGCGGGTGTTCACAGTAATATTGTCTATATGTATTTTTGTTTTTATAGCATCAAATCTGCACGGTTTTTTTATAAGAACACGGGGTGCAACAGTGGCATACGGAGCTAGCGGTAATGGAGGCCTCATTGACGATGACTCATCGGACGTGTTATATGGCTGGACACTTGAGTTGGCGGTGGGATACGCTACCGACGTGATTGTTGCGGAATTTGTAGCGCGTAGGCCGTTTGGCCAACATTCCACGGAGTTTGAGTTTATTGTCCATGACCGTATATTTGGCAACACAGCAGATACTGTATTTGTGTATATAACTTACGACAGCATGAACTTTATGAGTCGCAGATTTGCAGACCCCACGTTTCAGTTTGCTACAGACACACATTATTTGCTGACATTGATAAGACACGCTGACGCCTATGCTAGCACCCATGACGACGCATTCTCGTTTGCATCTGACATGATACTAAATTTGGATGACCCACAAAGAAGCACAATATATGGCCAGCCGTTAGGATCGCGCTCAAGATTGGATTTTGACAATAGTGATCTCACAAGTGCGCAGATCATCTCATATGTTCGCTCTTTGCATCGGCACCCAATGTACACAATTGATCGCATATTTATTGCGTCAGACGACTTAGGTGACATTGTGCCCGGTTCGCCGCATGTCTTGGTTATTGAAATAAACAATCCAAGGAGTTTGGCGAGTGAACAATTTCATTCAGATTTTAGTGCAACTGACATTTATTTTGTCACTGTAGTTGAAGTGCTAAGGGGTAATTTGCAAGTCGGGGATGCACTATCGGTTATTTTTGTCGCAGACACAGTGCTCCCTGGTGAAACACATATAGTTTCAGCACAATCAGTTTGCCAATGTTGCCCAGATACTAGTTTCCTCAGATTCACCTCCCGCCACAGCCTCCACCCCTTAGAATACCGCGACGAAATAATCAGAATCCTACGCCCCAGCCGCCCGTCAATCGCCGACTCAACCCCAACGCCATCACCTTCACCAACCCCTACACCCTCGCCATCCCCCACGCCAACCCCATCCCCAACCCCCACACCACAGCCATCAAGGTTCTCA
>WQUY01000131.1 GCA_009781855.1 Oscillospiraceae bacterium
GTTATAAACGGAAATGCAGTGAGTTCAGGTTCTGCTGCTTTTATGAATTTGCAAGGTGTAAGAGTTCCTGATGACACTACGATGAAGAATGCAATATATACTTCAATCAGAGGCAGACTTGTAGCGATGTTTGTTGTTGATTATAAGCCGTTGCCGTCTGTGCAAAATGCGCTTATTGACATGATTAAATGGCGCATTGATTTGTATTTCGCAATGCGAGACTTTAATGTGACACCGACGATGGTTGGGCAGAAATTTAAAGTGCCGTTTGACAGTTTTGTATTTATCCCTGCAAAAGATTCTTATACGATATCTGATATGTATTCGGGCAAAGAAGGACGAATGGCAGCGGTTCTCGCTCGTGATGGGCTTGGACCTTTTGCCGAGGCTATTACAGGGGGCAGATTGCTCAGGTCAGCGTCGTTATTTGCTACAGCATTGTCTTTTGCTTCGGCAGCATTGGGAATATTAATTATGTTCTACATGTCATGGGCAGGAGCGTTTGTATCAGCAAGTCCCGGAAACCTTGCTATATTTATGCTTTGTATGCTGGCAACGGTGCTGATTGTCTGCGGATATGTGAAACTGAAGAATTAACGTGTAAATGATACAAATTATTATTGAATAACTTGCGTTATTATTATATAATCAATTTCACTTGATAAAAAGGAAGGATAACAATATGGCATACACCACAGATAAAATCCGGAACATAGCATTTCTCGGTCATGGTGGCAGCGGCAAGACAAGTCTTGTAGAAAGTATTCTTTTCTCAACCAAGGCTACTGACAGACTAGGTAAAATACCTGATGGAAACACTGTCGGAGATTCCGATTCTGAGGAGATTAAACGTCAGATAACGATTTATCTTGCAACAGTTTTCGCAGAACATAAAGGTTGTAAAATCAATGTGTTGGACACACCCGGATTCTTTGACTTTGCCGGGGAAGTGCTCGAAGCATTGCGCATTGCTGATGCAGGTATTCTCATGTGTACTGCAAAAGATGGAATAAGCGTTGGCTTTGAAAAAGGATGGAGCGTACTTTCGGCAAAAAAACTACCTCGTGCAGCGTATATATCTAAGATTGATGAAGAAAACGGCGACTTTAATTCCGTGCTTGAGGCATTGCGTGACCGCTATGGCACTTCGGTATGTCCTTTGACAATCCCTGTGAAAGGCGCATCGGGCAAAGTTGAAGGGGTTTATGATTTAGTACATCGCAAGGCGTATGCTATTGATGCAAATAAGCAAAAAGAAATCCCTGTGCCTGAGAGCATGAAAGACGAGCTTGAAGCTGTTTATGAAGTATTCAACGAGTGTATCGCAGAAACTTGCGAAGAACTCATGGAAAAATTTGGCGAAGATTATACGACAGAAGAAGTCATCAAAGGTGTAAAAACCGGACTTAAAGACCTTACACTGTTCCCGGTTTTCTGTGGTAGTGCTGTAAGCGGACTTGGTACGATACCGCTGCTTGATGCAATTGCAGACTTTTTCCCATCACCACTAGATAGAAATGATCAAGCAGAAGATGGTGCGGAAATTGTTGCAGATTCTAGTGGCAGTGTTTCTGCCATCGTATATAAAACACTTTCAGATCAATACGGAAAATTTAGTCTTTTCAAAGTTCTTTCGGGAACGCTTACATCTGATATGCAACTGGTAAACCCACGAACCGGTACCGTTGAAAAGATGAACAACATATTTAAAATGCAAGGCAAGAAAAGTATTGAAACAAAAGAAGTCGTTTGTGGTGACTTGGGTGCGGCTTCCAAGCTTTCGGACACAAAAACTAACGACACATTGTGTGATGCAAAGAGCCAGGTTGTTGCAAAGAAAATTGAATTCACACCACCGTGCTACTCAATGGCGATATCTCCAAAGACCAAAGGTCAAGAAGATAAAATAGCTACAGGGCTGACAAGGCTTGCTGAGGAAGATGTAACGTTCACGGTATTCAATAATCCTGAAACAAAACAGTTAGTTCTGTCAGGAGCAGGAGATATTCAGCTCGATGTGCTGTGTTCAAAACTGAAAGACAAATTTGGAGTAGAAGTAGAACTATCTCCGGCACGTGTGCCTTATCGTGAAAAAATCCGCAAGAAAATTCAAGTTGAAGGTAAACACAAAAAACAATCAGGTGGTTCAGGTCAGTTTGGTGTCGTAATAATGGACTTTGAGCCCGGTGATACAGAAGACTTAGTATTTGAAGAGAAAGTTTTTGGCGGAAGTGTTCCAAAGAACTTTTTCCCGGCTGTCGAAAAGGGTCTCAGAGAAAGTATCGGAAAAGGTGTTCTCGCAGGTTATCCTATGGTGTACTTGAAAGCAACTCTGCTTGACGGTAAATACCATCCTGTTGATTCATCTGAGCTTGCATTTAAAATTGCGGCACAGTTGGCTTACAAAGAGGGTATTCCGCAAGCAAATCCTGTTATCCTAGAGCCGATAGGTACACTCAAAGTTACGATTCCTGATGCAAATACGGGCGACATCATGGGTGACCTTTCAAAAAGACGTGGCACACCAATGGGCATGAGTTTGAATGCCGAAGGTATGCAAGTAGTCGAAGCCGAAGTGCCGATGGGTGAGATGTCCAGTTATGCGATTGACTTA
>WQUY01000132.1 GCA_009781855.1 Oscillospiraceae bacterium
GTCTTGCCAAAAGGCGTTCAAATGGTTTATTGGGATTATTATCATCACGAAGAAGAAGGTTATAAAAGGTTGTTGACACAGCATAGAAAATTTGGGCTTGAAACGGTGTTTGCAGGTGGAATTTGGGTGTGGAACGGTGTATCGACAAATTATGACCAGACATTCAAAACGACAAATGCAGCACTCACAGTTTGTAAAAACGAAGGGGCAGAGGAAGTCTTTGCGACAATGTGGGGTGATAATGGAGCGGAAACATGTATTTACGAAGGTCTCTTAGGGTTGCAACTTTTTGCCGAACACGGATATTCGCAAGACGTTGACAACGATCGTCTGAGAGAGCGGTTTAAGGCGTGTACGAATCTGGACATGAATGACTTTTTGGCACTAAACGATTTTGACAAAGTAGGGCAAGATGATAATCTGGTTACAGCAAATCCTGCAAAATGGCTGTTGTGGCAGGATATACTGATTGGCTTATTCGATGAGCATGTGCTTGATGATGTAGATTATTGTGAATATTACAAAGATCTCGCCGGGCGCATGAATAATGCGGTAGCAAATTCAGGGGAGTATGGATTCATATTTGAAAAGTCTGAAAAATTAGCTGCGGTGCTTGCATTGAAAGCTGATTTGGGAGTTAAATTGAAAAAAGCATATGATAGCAAAAATTTACCGAAACTGTCTGATTATGCACAAGAGTTATTGCCGGAGCTTAGAACGCGAGTAGAAGAACTCAGAGAAGTACATATGCGCCAATGGTTTGCGGTTAGTAAACCATTTGGGTGGGAAGTGTTGGATTTGCGTTATGGTGGCTTAAAATCCAGAATTGATACTGCCATTTTTAGGCTAATTCAATATTTAAACGGAGATATTGAGTCGATTCCGGAGCTGGAAGCAGAGCGGCTCAGCTATGATGGTGTAAATCAAGCTGAGAAAACGACGCTCCCGAGAGAAAACCTATATCATCGTATTGTATCTGCATCAAATATAATTGGTGTATAGACTATTCTAAATATAAAAGGAGAATACAAAAATGTTACATTATGGGATTGAAGTTGATTATAAAAACAAACCGGAACTTGATCCGGAATTTATACCTCTGCTTAGTTTCAACAAGGCTTTTCTGAAAACAGCGAAGGTGCCTTTTGGCTTGGCGATAGAGCGCCTTGACAAGCAAGTTCATGTTATTAATACATTTGTTCATGATGACGACGCGTTTTCCGATGCCGACAACTACTATATTGACCGCTTAGTAAAATTTGAATTGTGGCAAAAAGGTGGTTTCCGAATTTATGTAAAAGGCTCAGATTCGATATATGAATCACTCAAAAAAGTGTACTCGGCAACCGGCGCACGTGCTTTTGACGTTGAGTTTTTCGGAAACCTATATCAAGAGAAATTTGAAGTGGTCAAATGCGATGAACTGCCGGAAGCCTATGAGATTAAAACTGCCAGGGGTGGGCATTTTGATGGTTGTCGTATCGGTTTTGATGCCGGGGGTAGTGATAATAAGGTTGCGGCGGTCATTGACGGCGAAGCTGTGTATAGTAAAGAAACAGTATGGAATCCAAAAATAAACTCTGATCCCGATTATCATTTCAATGGCATTGTAGCCGCCTTCAAAGATGCGATGCAACATTTGCCACGAGTTGATGCTATCGGTATTTCTTCCGCAGGACTAATAGGGAATAATCAAGTTTTGGCTGCACAGCTATTCCAAAAAGTGCCGAAAGAATTATTTGATGCTAAAGGGCGAAATGTATACATTCGTGCAGTTGCCGAAATAGGTGACAATATTCCTTTTGAAGTTGCAAATGATGGTGATGTTGCGGCTCTTGCAGGTGCTGTCAGTATGGGCAAGAAAAACCTTTTGGGTTTAGCTTTAGGCACAAGCTTCATTGGCGGATTTGTGGATGCTGATGGAAACCTTTCAAACTGGCTGAGTGAATTGGCGTTTGCTCCTGTAGATGCTTCATGTAAAGCAAAAACAGATGACTGGACAGGCGATATCGGTGTTGGAGTGCATTACTTCTGTCAAGAAGCGGTTATAAAGCTTTCCGGTGCAGCAGGGATTTCGCTTGACGGTATTGATACACCGGCGAAGAAACTCAAAGCAGTGCAAAATTTACTTGATGAAGGTCATAGCGGCGCGGCTGCAATTTTCCGTTCAATCGGAGCGTACTTGGGTCATACTGTGCCATTTTACAATCAAAGCTATAAGGCAGATAGTATGTTGTTACTAGGTCGTGTTGTGAGCGGCAAGGGTGGAGATATCATTCTGGAAACAGCAAATGCAGTTTTAAAAGAAGATTATCCGGACGTAACAGTCGAACTGTTGTTGCCGGATGAAAAAACAAGGCGTCTAGGTCAATCTGTCGCAGCAGCGAGTTTGCCTGCGATTGCGAAGTAATTTGTTTGCCATTCACGGTAATCAAGGCATTCGCAAAACACAAGTTTAAAGGGGATTAGCAATGCGTATTGAAAATGTACAAGTATTGATGAGCGATGGAGTGTTTAAAACCGGCTCGGTTGAGTTTGATGAGGTTATACGCAAAGTTGA
>WQUY01000133.1 GCA_009781855.1 Oscillospiraceae bacterium
CTCTGGCGTATAAAATGGCTCTGATATAAAATCATTAACCGCTGCCTCACGATTTACAATGAGTGCCAGCGTGGGGGATTGTACACGCCCAACATTAAGAGTAATGCCATACAAGCAAGAAAAGAGCCTTGTGGCATTAATGCCGACCACATAGTCAGCCTTTGCCCGACAAAGTGCTGCTTTGTAAAGATTATCGAAATCAGCGCCCGGACGAAGCTGCTCGAAGCCCTCCCGAACCGCCGCATCCTCAAGGCTGGATATCCAAAGCCGATGCACTGATTTGGTGCATGAGCATTGCTCATATACTAGGCGAAAGATAAGTTCCCCTTCGCGCCCGGCATCTGTGGCACAAACAATGGAGTCCACATCCTTACGCTTCATCAATGAACGTAGAATATCAAGCTGTTTCTTTTTGCCCTCAGATGCCTTGTACTTCCATGCATCCGGCAGAATCGGCAAGGCATCATATGTCCAGCGTTTGTATTGTTCACCGTATGCATCGGCTGAAGCCAGCTCCACAAGATGGCCATAACACCAAGATATAAGCCAGCCATTACCCTCAAAAAAACCGTCTTCACGCTTCTTTGCGTTAAGGACGGCGGCAAATGATTGTGCTTGGCTTGGCTTTTCGCAAATCACTAGCTTATGTGTAGACAAACTTAAACTCCTCCTCAATTTTGATATATTTTATTTCAAGGTTTTTATATGAGCTTGTGCATCATAGCTCCAATCTTAAATCCTCAACCATATCCAGCCGTTCCCACGGCAAGTCAAGGTCACTTCGCCCAAAATGCCCATAAGCAGCGGTCTGCGAGTATATGGGTCTACGCAATTCAAGCCGCTCAATAATAGCGGATGGTCGGAGGTCGAAATATTTGTTGATAGCTGCGAGAATACGCTCTTCCGACACTAGCCCTGTGCCTAAAGTGTCTACCAACAAAGAAACAGGCTGTGCCACACCAATAGCATAGGACACTTGAATCTCAAGCCTGTCGGCAAATCCTGCTGCCACTAGGTTTTTTGCGATATGTCTCACAGCATAGGATGCGCTTCTATCAACTTTTGTGGGGTCTTTACCTGAAAATGCGCCGCCGCCATGACGTGCAAAACCGCCGTAAGTGTCAACGATAATCTTGCGGCCTGTCAACCCTGTGTCACCATGTGGCCCACCAATGACAAATCGCCCTGTGGGATTAACAAATATTTTTGTGTTGTTATCAATCAGATGTCCCGGAATAATAGGCCAGATAACATTGTCAATGATGTCCTCTCGAATATTATCAAGATGGATGGATGGTGAGTGCTGTGCCGAAATGACCACTGTGTCCACTCGAACAGGAGTGCCATTTTTGTACTCCACTGTTACTTGCGATTTGCCATCAGGCCCTAAGTACGGCAAAATACCAGCTTTGCGAACATCAGCCAACTGCTTCGCCAACTTGTGGGCAAGGTATATGGGCATAGGCATATACTCGTCAGTTTCATTGGTTGCATAACCGAACATCATACCCTGATCCCCAGCGCCTAAATCTGCTGTACCGTCTGACTTCGCCTCAAGTGAGTGGTCAACCCCCAAAGCAATGTCGGGCGATTGGTTATTAAGAGCTACCAGCAGAGCAAGAGCATCTGCATCAAAGCCGTAGCGTGCATCAGTGTAGCCAATACGCCGAATCACATCCCTCGCAACGGTCTGTATGTCTACATAGCAATCGGCAGTGACTTCTCCCATAACCAACAGCAGACCCGTAGCCGCAGACACCTCACAGGCAACCCGCGCCTGTGGGTCTTTAGCGAGAAAAGCATCCAGCACAGCATCGGATACTTGGTCGCAAATCTTGTCAGGATGCCCCTCAGTTACTGACTCAGAAGTAAAAAGATAGTTTTTCATAAAATGTACATCTCCTTTTTTTATATTTGATTACCATCTGAAAATGAGTAAGATAGCAATCTCCAAACAAAATCCCACCTGACAGCAGATGGGATTTTGTTTGGAGATTGTGTTAAATTACGGTTTTATAATATTACTGGTCACCCGATATAGATTTGATCTGCTTAATAGAGCGCATTGCATTATCTGTATATTGCCGCTGCCAAGCATTTTGTGATGGCGCCCACCTAAAGCCGTTGCGCTTTAGTTCAGCCCTTAACTCCTCGCTGGGTTTTTCATCGAAAATAATCTGCAAACGATTGACCTCTTTATTGATAACTACCTTGCCGCCGTTAAAATCCCATCCATCAGCCGGATTGTCGGAACTGCGCTCCAAAGCCTCAATGCGCTTTTTAACCCGGCGAATCTCGGCACTGTTATTGGACAGTGCATAACTCTCAAATGGTTTCGGGTTCTTGCGCCAATCTCGACCCATACTTACTTTAAGCTTCGTGAGTGTATCTTCGTCCAAATCAGGGCAGCCATCCAAAGTGCCATGCTTGCGATAGTAAGCATTAACAGCTTTCATGGTGATTTGGCTGTTTTCCAATGACTCCAGCTTTTCTCGAAGTTTACCAACGGCATTCGGATCATCTGAGCTTATGCCACCCATTCCC
>WQUY01000134.1 GCA_009781855.1 Oscillospiraceae bacterium
CGTTTTTTTCGGGGCAATCCTGCAAGTATTTCAATCATTTCTGTATCAATTTACGAATGAATACCGCAACTTATGAGTTATTACAAAAATACGTATAAGTTATTACACGTTTTCGCACAGCGGCATTTCCTATGCTATGTTTATAAGCGCAGTATCCTTGTGCTGAAACTTTTGTCCACGTCTGACAACTCATCGCAAGACATTGACTTTTGGTTGTATCACTTTTAGCAATTGAATACAACGCTTTATCCCACTCTATCCTCTGAAGGAGAAAGAATCATGAAAATCAAAAAAAGAAAAACAAATTTGCGAATAGCTTGCATGTTACTCGCGGCTATTTTGGCGCTTTGCACGCCGGCCGGCCTGCTGACACAGGCTCAGGCTCAATCGATGAATGAGATGTATGTCATATGTACAGAAACACAAGCGCCGGAAAGCGATGGAGCAGATGTTCCGTCAAATACAGATGTGGCAAGGCCACCATCTGCGGGAATCGAATCTGAGATTCCGGAAACAGAAACAGAACTTGACATCGTAGAAGAAGCGGACTTGGCATACGATGAAGAAGAGATAAAAGAAGTAACACAAATGGGCTACATTGGAATCCAACCATTTTCGATCAATCATGGCGCGGCTTTCATCACAGGTAGTCAATTGCTTGATGCAAACGGTGACCCGCAAACCGTATTTGGTTATTACGAACCGTTCCGGGCGCATTTTACCTTTTCGATCCCGGATGCAGTACCCGTCAATACAGGGGACAGTATGACGGTTGCGATACCATCTCCGCTCCTTTTGGTCGGTTTTCCGACTGCGCATCTGATCGATGCGGATGGCAATGTCATTGGTGAGTTTACAGTAAATCCCGCTGCAGGCATTGCAACGGTTACATTTACGACGGATTTACCAAGTGGCGCACGAGGCAGGCAAGGAAGCTTTTGGTTCGGAATCGTTTGGGACAGAAACATCGTCGATGAGGGCGATGAAATTTATATTCAGCTTCCGGGCAGCAGCACGGGAGGAAATTACACCGTTGGCGATGCGATTCAGATTTCTCCGGACGAGCGGCTGTGGAAATATGGATGGTTTAGTGACTGCGGCGACTATATCGCTTGGATGATCAGAGTCAATGTAGCGGGAGACGATATTCCGAATGCTGTACTCCGCGACACGTTGCCTGACGGTTTGGAATTGGTCGAACATTACTGGGGTATTTATGATGTATTTATAGAAGTAGGCCAGATGAATGGTGCGACATTTATACGACAAAACAGCTATTTCCCGGATGAGCATGGCAGGTTGACTGTAGGCGCTGACGATTTTACCGTTAACTTGGGGAATTTGGTTCGCGGTTCTTCTACGGCAATGCCGGACGGCAGTCTTCCGAACGCAGTCACCTTGCGGGTGATTTATAATACGAGGATCACAGAGCCTCAGGACAGCTTTACCAACTTGGCGCGTCTGACCGGGGACGGCATGGATGAAAGCATTACTGCAACGATAAGGCCGGAAAGCGGCATTGAAATACGCTGGTATGACATAGATCTCCGTGCGTATAAAGAAGTTTACGGAGCAATCGGCCCATTGGCTTCCCCGGAAACATTCTTGTTTGAAATCATTGATACGTCAACAAATCAGGCGATTGCTTGGGGGCGTGCAGTTGTGAATCAGAGCGGTGTGCCGGTTGAGATTGATTTTTATTCCGATGCAGGCCGCACGGTCAGAATGCTCGATACATGGCCTGTTCTGGCAAATGGCCAGACATATCGATTGGAAGAAGTGGGCGCCCATGGCTGGCATGTGACCTACAGTGGCGGCAGCGGACCTTTGGGGAACACGTTCCTCGTATCTGCAAGTCTTACCAATGCAGAAGATGTACTCGTAATCAGATTCACTGTGCTGAACACGGCATCCGGCTCAGGTGGCAACGGCGGCAACGGTGGCAACGGCGGAGGCAATGGAGGAAACGGTGCAAACGGAGGCAATGGTGGCAGTAATGGCGGTGGAAACGGCAGCAATGGAGGCAATGGTGGCGGAACGCCTCCCGGAGGTGGCCGATATATTGAAGTAGACGATGCAGGCACACCGACCGGTGAATGGGTATGGGATGATGGCGAAGAAGTCTGGACATTGATCGAAAACACGCCTGTGCCGCTTGCGGCATCGGGTGTTCCACAAACAGGACTTTCCGGCATCGGACTGTACGTGTTCATGATGGCTGTTTCAATGATTGGGATGGCAGTGCTGTTCCTGAACAGAAAAAGAAAAGAAAAAGCCTTGGACGGAAATTCTTAAAACTTTTATATCCATATGTTATACGCAATGATTAAATCCCCCCTCTTTCGAAGTAGGGGGGATTCAGCTATAAAGCCGTCTTCATTTACGCCGGCGTAACCACACAACATTATAAATGGCAAATGGGATTGTCACAAAGAGACCGACAAACCAAAAAACCTGTAAGGTAATCAGAAGAAGCAAGCAGGCCACTACAATACACCCTGTGCCCTCTCTGCTAATAAACCGACAACCAAGCCATA